>CAZNWZ010000034.1:0-16820 GCA_964576455.1 uncultured Lysobacter sp. | reverse complement strand
TGGTGGTCCATGTTGTTCGTGCCGAACATCGACACGAACTTGCGGTACATGTAGGCCTGCTCGTTGCTGAACTTGGACGAGCCCAGCCAGAACACCGCGTCGGGGCCGCTTTCCTTGCGGATGGCGAGCAGCTTGTCGCCGATCTCGTTGATCGCCTGCTCCCAGGTGATCTTGCGGTACTTGCCGTCCACGAGCTTCATCGGGCTCTTGAGGCGGTGCGAGTGCTCGGTCATGCCGTGCTCGCGCACCGAGGCGCCCTTGGCGCAGTGCGCGCCGAGGTTGAGCGGGGAGTCGAACACCGGCTCCTGGCGCACCCACACGCCGTTCTGCACGTGGGCGTCAACGGCGCAGCCCACCGAGCAGTGCGTGCAGACGGTGCGCTTCACCTCGATCTTGCCGCCCTTGGCCTCGGCGGCGGCGTTCGCCTCGCCGATCATGTTGAGCGGCAGCTGGCTCGCGAACGCGGCCGCGCCGGCGGTGATGCCGGAGCCCTTGAGGAAGGCCCGGCGGTCGACGGTCTTCGCCCCGAGGGCGCCCATGGCGCGGGAAAGCGGATTGGCGCGCTCGGCCCGGCCTTCGGATTTGCGGTTGAGCAGCATGGTCGGCCTCCTCAGACTTGCGTGGTCTTGTAGTACTTCAGGATGTGCTCGGAGACGTGATAGCCCCGCTTCTTCGCGGCGGCCTTCGCGCCGGGCGCGGCGGACACGGCCTGCCTGCCCGCGACGGCGACGGCGGCCACGCCCGCGCCCCCCAGGCCCGCGTTGAGCAGGAACTTCCTGCGGCTGTTCGGTTTGCTCTCGTTGTTCATGTCACGCCTCCTGTTTTCGCAATAAACTGCAGTATCAACCCAGGTTGAACGACTCGTTTTCGATGCCGACGAACGCCTCGCCGACGGCGGCGACCTTGCGGTAGTAATTCGATTCGGGCGCCTCGCGCACCGCGGCGAGGAAGGCGCCCACGCCCGGCTTCACGTGGTCCTCGTAGAAGCGCTTCTGCTCGGCGAGGCTCGCCGGGCCCCGTCCCGCGCCGCCCGCCACGAGCACGCGCATCGTGTCGAAGAGCGCCGCGAAGTGGTCCTCCGGCTCGGCCACGCCGGCCGGGCGGGCGAGCCCCAGTCCCGCGAGCGCCTCGATGATGCGCACCCGGGCGGGCTCCAGCCACAGGGCGCCGGTGTACCAGCCGGAGTAGGCCGACACGCGGGCCTTGCCCACGCCGACGAAGAGCGCCTCGAACTCCTCGGCGGCCGCCTCCGGGTCCATCACCGCGGATGCGGCCACCAGCGCCGACCACGCCCGCGAGAGCGCCTCGTTGCCGCCCTCGATGGGCGGGGCGATGGCGAGCGTCTGCAGCAGCCTCGCGTCCGGCGCGTGGTGGAACAGTGCCGCGAGGAGCGCGTAGAAGTCCGCGCGGCCGGAATCCTCCGGGGCGACCGGGGAGGCGGCTTCTGCGCGGGAGAGGACCGTACTCATGGGTTGTCGTTCGGCTCGTGCCTCGACCATGCGCCTCAGAGCTTCAGGACGGAGACTTCGTTCTTGTTCGACATCATGTCCACCACCCGGCAGTCGGCGCACATCTGCAGGCGACGCAGGGCCGCCGGGTCGGAGAACATCGAGTGCCCCGCGAGCCGGCCCAGCATGGCGTCGACCATCTGCCGCGTGCCGAAGGGCTTGCCGCAGGACACGCAGTGGAAAGGCTGCGTCTCGTTGAGGACGCGCGCCTCGCGGACGGAGGGCGAGAGCAGCAGGCGCGGTCGCAGCGTGATCGCGTCCTCGGGGCACGTGCGCTCGCACAGGCCGCACTGCACGCAGTTGCGCTCCAGGAAGCGCAGCATCGGCGTCTCGCCGCCGTCCATCAGCGCGCCTTCCGGGCAGGCCCCGGCGCAGGAGAGGCACAGCGTGCACTTGTCCTTGTCGACGACGACCTCGCCCCAGGGCGCGCCGGCCGCGAGCGCGATCTCGGCGACGGGCGCGGGGGCGTGCCTGGCCAGGTGCTCGACGGCGAACTCCACCGCGGTGCGCTTGTCGTCGGAGAGGGCGAAGGCCGCGGGGGCGCCGGGGACCGCCGCGGGGGCGAACGCCTCCAGGGCGGCGATGGCCGCCTCGGGCGTGGTCGCCTCGACGAGCGCGAAATGGCGCCCGGCGTAGCCCAGGCCGGAAAGGATGGACTGGGCGAGCGCCATCTGCTCGCGCAGGGACCGGGCGTACTCCGGCGCCTCGGAACCCGCGCTCAGGACGGCCACCTGGTTCGCGCCGAGCGCGATGGCGCCCAGGAGCAGGTCCACGCCCACGCTCGCCACGTGCCAGGCTTCGAGCGGGATCACCCGCGCCGGCAGGCCGTGGCCGGCCTGCGCCGCACGCGCCAGCAGCTCGCGGCCGTCGGTGCCATTGTGAATAATCATGCAGGCGTCCCGTCCGCCGGCCTCGCGGTAGGCGCCCAGGAGCGCGCGCAGCTGCTCGCCCCGGCGCGAGACGCGCGGGAACTGGAACCCCATGGCCCCCGAGGGGCAGACGGACGCGCAGGCGCCGCAGCCCATGCACAGGTGCGGATCGACCTTCACGTGGTCGCCGTCGGCCGAGATCGCCTCCGTGGAGCAGACGTCGATGCACCGGCTGCAGCCGTCGATCCCCGAGCGCGAGTGCGCGCAGAGGTTCTCGCGGTAGGTGAAGAACCTCGGCTTCTCGAATTCCCCCACCGCGTCCGGCGCTTCCTCGAGCGCGAGCGCGAGGGAGGCGTCGTCCGTCACGCGCCAGTAGCCTTGCGGCGGCTGGTGGTGGCCAAAGAGCGGCGGGTCGGAGAAGTCGACCACGAGGTCGAACACCGCCCCGGACTCGCCGGGCAGCGCGCGGCCCTTCTCCTCGCGGACCGCCGTGAGATCGGCGAGCGCCGCGGTGAAGTTGCCGAGGTGGCCCCGGAGGGACGCCACCTTGCCGCCCCAGATCGGGAACGCGGTGCCTTCGAGGTCGGCGCCCGCGAGGACGGCCGCCTGGGCCGAAGGCCGCGAAGTGAGCAGGAGGGTGACGGGCAGCGAGGCGGCCAGGTCACGGGCGGCGCGCACGGCGCGCTCGTCGCCGCCGATCACCAGGGCATTGCCCTTGGAGGCATAGGAAACGCTCGGGAGGGAATCGACGCCGGGAAGCGACGCGAGGGCGGCGAGGGCGCGGATCTTGGGCTCGCAGTCCACCGAGCGGGACGACCAGCCCCGGCCCTCGAGATCCCCGGGGCTTCCCGCCGCTTCGCCATGCGGATCGACGGCGTGCATCGCCGTTGCGTCCGTTACCTGTTCCAGCGTCATCCGGTGTCGTTCACCACCGGCGGTGCGCACCGCCGATGCTCCTCGTCGCTGTTGTGCTACCGGGAAATTCTCGCCGCAGGACGGGGCGATTTTCCCTCTTTCAAATATGAACGGTAGTGTACAACAGTTGCGAGCGCCGGGAGTTGGCCTCAGGTCCCGGATTCCCCTGATGGAAGTGGGGGATTGGGGTTCTCGGCAGGGGGGGGCCCGACGGCCGGCTGGGGCGGCTCGGCGGTCGCCTCCGGGGGCGCCGACGCCTTCTCGCCTGCCGCCTCCTGCACCGGGCTCCCGGCCGGCCCAGCTTGGGCCAGCGCCCGCCGGCGCTCGGCCTCCTCGCGGTCGCGACCCGCGCGGTCCCCCAGGCGCGAGACCTGCTCGAGCTTGTCGAGCCAGGAGTCCGGCAGCGGGTCCGGCTTCGAGTAGTCGTCCACGTAGACGTCCATCATGTCCATCACGTTGAAGTGCGGGTCGCTGAAGAGCGTCTTCAGGGCCTTCCGGCGAAGGTCGCCGTCCACCTCGGGCGCCATGAAGGGCGCGAAGTCGGACTGCGGCGTGAGGGACTCCACGGGCGGCAGCGGCGCGGCGGGCGGCTCCGCGGCCGGCGCGGCCGGCGTCGTCGCGGCCGCCGCCGGACCGGCGGGCTTCGGCTCCTCGCGCGCCGGGTCCCGGGCTTCGGTCTTGCGGCGCGACCAGCGCGAAAGGAAGTCCTCTTCCGCCACGCTCACCCCCGTTCCCGGAGCCGCCCTTCCTTGCCCTTGAAGGACCGGGGCCGGATGCGCTCCTTGGGCTCGGGCCGGTAGTTCTCCTCGACCCAGGCGCCGATCCACGCGGCGAACTCGACGTCGATCGCGGCCTTGTCCACGCGCTCGCCCCCGTCCATCCAGCGGGCGGCCTCGTTGTAGGAGACGGTCACCTGGAAGGGAACCGGATCGCCCCCCTCCTCGTCCGTGCGCACCGACACGAAGGCGCAGGGGGCGTCGCTCGACATGTTGAGGTAGTAGCCTTCCGCCTCGTCGCGGTAGAGCGCGACCTCGTATCCCGGGAAGACCTTCCGCAGCTCGCCCTCGCGCTCGAGCAGGACGCGCGGCTCGCCGCCCACGTCGGGGATCACGCCGGCCGCCTGCCACTGGTGGGTGGCCCAGCGGCTCGAGACCGCGGTGCGCTCCAGGACCACGGCCACCTTTCGCGTCGGTCTTTCGCTCATGGCGCGACTATAGCGGAATTCGGCGAGACCCCGGCCCGGGTGCGGCCTTTCCGCCCCGGGCGCGTGCTATCCTCGATGCCCCCCGAAGGCCGTCTCCCGGAGCCCATGCCCAAGACCGTCATTCCCGTCGCGACCGCGCGCCGGGGCCTCGCGATCCCGCCGCTCGCGCGCGAGCCGGCCGCGGGCACGGTCGCGGACGCGCGCGGGCGCGGGCTCCGCGACCTGCGCATCTCGGTGACAGATCGCTGCAACTTCCGCTGCACCTACTGCATGCCGAAGAGCGTCTTCGGCGCGGACTACGAGTTCCTTCCCCACGCCGAGCTGCTCACCTTCGAGGAGATCGTGCGCGTCGCGCGGGCCTTCCACGGCCACGGCATCGCGAAGATCCGCCTCACCGGCGGCGAGCCGCTCCTGCGGCGGGGCATCGAGGAGCTCGTCGGGATGCTGCACGAGGCGCTGCCGGGCGTGGACCTCACCCTCACCACCAACGGCTCGGCCCTCAAGGCCAAGGCGCGCGCGCTGCGCGCAGCGGGCCTCGCGCGCGTCACGGTCTCCCTGGACTCGATCGACGAGGCGACCTTCCGCGCCATGAACGACGCCGACTTCCCCGTCGCCCGGGTCCTCGAGGCGATCGACGCCGCGGCCGCGGAAGGCCTCGCCCCGGTGAAGGTGAACATGGTGGTCAAGCGCGGCACGAACGACCACCAGGTGGTGGACATGGCGCGCCACTTCCGCGGCACCGGCCACATCGTTCGCTTCATCGAGTTCATGGACGTGGGCGCCACCAACGGCTGGCGCATGGACGACGTCATTCCCAGCGCCGAGATCGTGCGGCGCGTGAACGAGGCCTTCCCCTGCGAGCCGGTGAACCCCAACCACTTCGGCGAGGTCGCCAAGCGCTGGCGCTACGAGGATGGCGCCGGCGAGTTCGGCATCATCTCGAGCGTCACGCAGGCGTTCTGCTCCTCGTGCAACCGCGCGCGCCTGTCCACCGACGGCTCGGTGTACACGTGCCTCTTCGGCACCGAGGGCTACGACCTGAAGTCGCTCCTGCGCGGCGGGGCGGGCGACGCGGACCTCTCGCGCGCCATCGCCGCCATCTGGCAGACGCGCGAGGACCGCTACTCCGAGATCCGCACCGCCGAGACGGCGCGCGCGCGCAAGGTCGAGATGTCCTACATCGGGGGCTAGCGCCGTGACGCCGCCCCGCTACCGTCCCCGCCTCTCCCAGGCCGCGCGCCCGGCCACCTTCACCGTGGACGCGCACGACGAGACGGGCTCGCACCGCCCCACTCCCATCGCCGGCGAGCACCCCCTCACGCTCTACGTGGACAAGCGCGAGATCCTCACGATGATGACGCTCGGGGCCGCGCCCGAGGCGCTCGCCATCGGCTTCCTGCGCAACCAGCGCCTCGTGAAGTCGCTGGACGAGATCGTCTCCGTGCAGGTGGACTGGGACGTGGACGCCGTGGCCGTGACGACCCGCGGCGGGCTGGCCGACCTCGAGGCGCGCACGAGCCGGCGGACGGCGACCACGGGCTGCGGCCAGGGCACGGTCTTCGGCGACCTCATGGAGGACATCGACGCGATCCGGCTGCCGGCGGACGCGCGCCTGGACGAGGAGACGCTCTTCGCGCTGCTCAACAACGTGCGCCTGCACGAGTCGATCTACAAGGAGGCCGGCGCCGTGCACGGCTGCGCCCTGGCCAAGGGCGGCGAGATCCTCGTCTTCGTCGAGGACGTGGGCCGGCACAACGCCGTGGACGCCATCGCCGGCTGGATGTGGCTCGAGGGCGTGGACGGCGGCGACAAGGTCTTCTACACGACCGGGCGCCTCACCTCGGAGATGGTGATCAAGGCCGCGCAGATGGGGATCCCGTTCCTCGTCTCGCGCTCCGGGCTCACCAAGATGGGCCACGAGATCGCGCGCAAGGTGGGCATCACCCTCATCGGCCGGGCGGTGAACCGGCGCTACCTCGTCTTCACCGGGGCGGAGCGGCTGGTGCGAAGCGCCGCGCCGGCGAAGGCGTGAGGCGATGACCGCGGCCGCCGCACCGGGCACGGCGATCGCGCGCTGCCACTGCGGCGGCGTCGAGGCCGTGGCCACGTTCCCCTCGCGCTTCTGCGCCCACTGCTACTGCCGGAGCTGCCGCACGACGCACGCCGCCGGGGTGGTCACCTGGATCGGCTTCAAGCGCGCGCAGGTGCGCTTCGCGAAGGGCGAGGCGCTGCTGCGCGCGTACGAGTCCTCGCCCGGCACGATCCGCCGGTTCTGCTCCGCCTGCGGCACGCGCTTCACTTTCGAGTCCTCCCACGGCCGCTGGGCCGACGAGGTGCACCTGCCGCTCGCGCTCTTCGTGACGCCGGCGGACCGCGAGCCGGCCGGCAACTCCTTCGAGGAGGAGCGGCCCCCCTGGGCGCCGTTCCACGACTTTCCCGCATGATCGCCGTCACCGGCCTCGTGCTCGCCGGCGGCCAGGGCAGCCGCATGGGCGGCGTGGACAAGGGGCTCGCCCCCTTCCGCGGCCGCCCGATGGTCGCCCACGTGCTCGCGCGCCTCGCCCCGCAGGTCGACGAGATCCTCGTGAACGCCAACCGCAACCTCGAGGCCTACGCCGCGTTCGGGCACCGCATCGTCGCCGACGAGATCCCGGGATTCGCCGGGCCGCTCGCCGGCTTCGAGCGCGGCCTCGCCCACGCGCGCGGCGACCTCGTGGCCACGGTGCCCTGCGACTCGCCCTTCCTGCCGGAGGACCTGGTCGCGCGCCTGCGCGCGGGCCTCGAGTCGGCGGGCGCCGACCTCGCCGTCGCGAGGACGGGCGACCAGCCCCATCCCGTCTTCTGCCTCATGCGCCGGCGCGTCCACGGCTCGCTCGAGCGCTTCCTCGCCTCCGGGCAGCGCAAGATCGACAAGTGGTACGCCGGGCTCGCCGTCGTCGAGGTCGCCTTCGACGACGAGGCCGGCGCCTTCGCCAACATCAACACCCGCGACGAGCTCGCGGACCTCGAGAAGCCCCCATGAAACCTCAAGGCATCCTGCAGGCCTCCTGCGCCGACGACTACGACCCGAACTCGATGCCGGTGGACAAGGCGCGCGCCTTCATCCAGCGCTTCCTGGAGCCCGTGCGCGCGACGGTCCGCGTGCCGGTGCGCGGCGCGCTCGGCCGCGTGCTCGCCGAGGACGTGGTCTCCCCCGTGGACGTGCCCTCGCACCGCAACTCCGCCATGGACGGATGGGCGGTGCGCGGCGCCGACCTGAATCCGGACGCCGAGACGACCCTCGAGGAGATCGGCGCCTCCTTCGCCGGGCGGCCCTTCGCCGGCCGCGTGGGCCCCGGCCAGTGCGTCCGCATCATGACCGGCGGCGTGGTGCCGGAAGGCACCGACACCGTGGTGATGCAGGAGCGCGCCCGGGCCGACGGCCGGCGCGTCGCCTTCGCCGCTGGCCAGAAGACGGGCCAGAACGTGCGCGAGGCCGGCGAGGACCTGCGCCGCGGCGCCGTGGCCCTCGCGAAGGGCCGCCTCGTGCGCCCCGCGGAGCTCGGGTTGATCGCCTCCCTGGGCGTGGGCGAGGTGGCCGTGTACCGGCCGCTTCGCGTCGCCTTCTTCTCCACGGGCGACGAGCTCCGGTCGATCGGCGCGACCCTCGGCGAGGGCGAGATCTACGACTCGAACCGCTACACCCTGCACGGCATGCTCGCGCGGCTGGGCTGCGAGGTGCTCGACCTCGGCGTGGTGCGCGACGACCCGGCCCTCCTCGAGCGGGCCTTCCGCGAGGCCGCGGCGAACGCCGACGTGGTCATCACCAGCGGCGGCGTCTCGGTGGGCGAGGCCGACTTCGTGAAGGACCTGCTCGCCCGCCTGGGCGAGGTGGTCTTCTGGAAGATCGCGATGAAGCCGGGCCGCCCCCTCGCCTACGGCCGCATCCAGGGGGCCCACTTCTTCGGGCTGCCGGGCAACCCGGTCTCGGTGATGGTCACCTTCTACCAGTTCGTGCGCGAGGCGCTGCTCGCGCTCATGGGCGTCGATCCGCTGCCGCCCTCGCCCGCGTTCCCGGCCACCTGCACCGCGCGCCTGAAGAAGGCGCCCGGGCGCACCGAGTTCCAGCGCGGCATCCTCGAGCGCGGCGCGGACGGCGCGTGGACGGTCCGGCCCACGGGCGACCAGGGCTCGGGGATCCTCAAGTCCATGAGCGAGGCCAACTGCTTCATCGTCCTGGGCGAGTCCACCGGCAACGTCGAGCCCGGGACCGTGGTGCAGGTCCAGCCCCTGGAGGGCGTCGTCTGACGGACCCCTTCCGTCGGGAAAGCTTGTCGCATACCCCCCAATTCGGGTAGAAACCGCTATTCACGTAGCGGCAGGACCCACGGCGGCGGGGAAGAACGGCCGTGTCGATGCGCCCGAGGCGGCGAAGAACCGCCCGGGATAGAAGAACGACAAGCCCCGGGGAGGGCGACATGAACACGATCGGCCGTGCCGTGCCACGAGTCGCGGCTCGTGCGTTCCTCGCGAATGGCGGCGCCCTGCGGCGCGCCCTGGCGGGAGGGCTCGCCGCGTGCGCCGCCTTCCTCCTGTGGGCGCCGCCCGAGGCGCGCGCCGGCGCCTTCGCCACCACCTGCGTGGGCGGCTGCCACGTCGGGGAGAGCCCCACGCCGCTCCCGATCCGGTTCAACGCGGCCAACTCGGCCTCGGTCGTCCACGCGGCCTCCGCCCTGAACGGCATGGGATTCAACTCCCCCGCCGACGTATCCGGCCCGATCGCCGACCTGGCGGGCCTCGCGCCCACGCCGGCCAACACCGCGACGGTGACCTACACCAATTGGAACGCCGCGACGACTTCCGTGGCCTACGGCGGCACGCGGACGGTGGCGGTGCCGAACATCACGCTCGGCGGGGTGCTCAACTCGGTCTTCGACTCGCCGAACCTCTCCGAGGCCACCTTCTCCGGCACGACGATGACCTTCAGCCACTCGGGCGGCGCGGGCGGCAACTGCAACACGCGGACGGTGAACGCGTACGGGACGGGCCCGGCACAGGGGGGCGTGACCCCCGTCACCGCCGCCCGCGTGATCACGGTCAACGTGAACGATCCCCCGCCGCCGACGACGGCGAACGTGTCCACGACGATCAATTACAGCACGTCCAACACGCCGATCGACCTGGGCGCGCTGGGGGCCTGGAATGGCGGCGGAACGCCGCCCGGGTCGTCCACCACCGTGAGCCTGGGCGCGCTCAGCCTCGGGGTGGGAGCCCGGTCCGGCACGGGCCCCGACACCCTCGAGTACGCCGCCAGCGGAACCGTCTACGCGGCCAGCCAGACGCTCAGCTTCACGATCACGGGCCCCTGCGGGGTCGCGGGCACGACCCGCACGCTGACCCTCAACGTGAACCCGCCGCCCGCCCCGGCGGTGGCCAACAAGAACTCCGCGGGCTCGCCGCTCGTCGTGCCGGCCGGCACGCCCACCCCCATCGACCTGAGCGATCGGATCAGCGGCGTGGTGGCCTCCAATCCCGCGGCGACCTACGCCCTCGCCGCCTTCGGCCTCACGGCCGGCGCCGGCTCCCTCTCGGTGGCCGGCAACGTGGTCACCTTCACCCCCACCGCGGGCTTCACCGGCCCCGCGACCTTCAGCTTCACCAAGGCGGGCCCCGGCGGCACGTCCAACACCGCGACGGCCTTCCTCGACGTCACCGCCGCGCCCGTGGTGGCCCCCACCAGCGTCACGACGGCCTTCAACACCGCCATCGCCGTGAACCTCGCCGGCTTCATCAGCTCCACGCAGCCCGTGACCTCGGTGACGCCCTCGGCGCCCGTCAACGGCACGGCGTCCGCGACGGGAGCGACGCAGGTCACCTTCACGCCCACGGCGGGCTTCTACGGCACGGCCTCCTTCGACTACGTCGCCACGAACGCGGTCGGCACCTCCCCGGCGGCGGCCACCGTGACGGTCACGGTGAATCCCCCGCCGCCGACCGTGGCGCCCGCGACCCTCAACGCCGCCTACAACAGCGGCTCGCCCGTGGCCTCCGCCACGATCGACCTCGCCCCCTTCATCACCGGCCCCTTCACCACCGTGACGCCGTCGGGCGCCGTGAACGGCGCCGTCTCCGTCGCCGGCAGCGTGGTCACGTTCACGCCCACGGCCGGGTACATCGGCCCGGCGAGCTTCACCTACACGGCGACGAACGCGGGCGGAACGTCCGCCCCGGCCACCGTGTCGGTCACGGTCGTCCCGCCCCCGGCGCCCACGGCCGGGAACCTCCGGGTGCGCGTGTCCGCGACCTCGCCCACGGTGTTCGACCTGGCGCCGGCGATCACCGGCATCTACGCGAGCGTCACCGTCATCACGGCGTCGATGACGGGCAGCGTCTCGCTCGCCGGGACGATGGCGACCTACACGCCGCGGCCCGGCCACACGGGCGAGGTCACGTTCAACTACACGGCCACCGGCATCGGCGGCACCTCGGCGCCGGGAACGGTCACCCTCGTGTACACGACGACCCCGGTGACCTCGGACCGGTCGTTCGTCGTCCCGTACAACACGGCCACCTTCCTGGACCTCACGGGCGCCTTCGCCGGCGTCGTCACGAGCTGGTCGATCACCAGGCCGGCCCAGCACGGGACGACCTCAGTGAACGGCCCCCTCGTGAAGTACACGCCGAGCCAGGATTACTTCGGGCCGGACCGCTTCGAGTACACCGCCGTGGGCCCGGGCGGCACGTCGGCGCCGGGCGTGGTGAGCATCACGGTCAACCCGCCGGCGCCGGTCTCCTCGGGGCTCCAGGTGAGCGTGCCCTTCAACACGCCGACCGCGATCGACCTCGGACCGGCCGCGGGCGGCGTGGCGAGCAGCTTCACGATCACCCAGGCGCCCCTCAACGGCACGGTCGCGGTTTCCGGCAACGTCGCCACCTACACGCCGAACGCGGGCTTCGCGGGCGCGGACAGCTTCGCCTTCGTGGCGGTCAATGCCACGGGCACCTCGGCGCCGGCGACGGTGAGCCTCACGGTCGCCTCCCAGGCGCCCGGCTCCGGCTGCCCCAAGCCCGGGACCGACTCCACGTCGCACGCGGGTTCCTGCGCGACGCTCCGGGTGCCCCTCAACGGCTCGGCGACGATCGACCTCGCGCCGTACATCACCGGCTCCCTGATCACGGGCGTGGCCGTCTCGGAGCTGCCCTCGCACGGCCTGGCGGACGTGAACGGCACCAAGGTGACCTACACGCCGCGCACCGACTACTTCGGCGCCGACCGCTTCGCCTACCTCGCCTTCGGAAACGCCGGCACGTCGCAGCCGATCGTGGTGAGCGTGATCGTGGAGGGCCGGCCGGATCCCGCCCAGGACAGGACGGTGGTCGGGATCCTCGAGTCCCAGGCGCAAGCCGCGCGCCGCTTCTCGCGCGCCCAGATCGGCAACTACCAGCGCCGCCTCGAGACGCTGCACTCGGGAGCGCCCGCGGCCGATCCGCCAGCCGCCTCGGCGCCGGGGCCGGCACCGCGGTCCGCCGCGGCAGCGCGCCCGGCGGCCGATCCCTTCGCGGCGCCCGCGACCCGCCCGACCGCCGGGCTGGTGCCCGTGTCCTTCCCGGCGGCGGAGCCGACCCGGCCCGCGGCCGGGCACGACCCGCTCGCTTCCCGGCTTGCCGGCGCCGTCGTGGCGGCGGCCACGTCGAAGTCCGTGGACCTCGCCAATGTCGCGGGGGCGACGGCGCCCGCGACGGTCCCGGGCGGCACGCAGGTCTGGCTGGGCGGCCTCGCCCACTTCGGCAAGGTCGGCGGCGGCGACACGGGCGCGGACCAGCGCTTCAGCACCGACGGCCTGAGCCTGGGCTTCGACCGGCGCGTGAGCGAGCGCCTGGTGCTCGGCCTCGGGCTGGGCTACGGCCGCGACCGCACCGACGTCGGCGACGACGGCTCGCGCACGAAGGCGAGCGGCATGTCCTTCGCGGGCTACGGAAGCTGGCAGCCGACGCGCGGCACCTTCGTCGACGCCGTGCTCGGCTTCGGCACCCTCGACCTGGACTCCGACCGCTACGTGGCCTCGCGGGAGGCGTACGCGACCGGCCAGCGCGAAGGCCGGCAGTTCTTCGGGTCGGTGGCCGCGGGCTACGAGATGCGCCGCGAGGGGCTGCTCCTGTCGCCCTACGGCCGCCTCGACTTCACCCTCGACAAGCTCGACGCCGCGACGGAGACGGGCGCGGGCCCGTCCTCGCTCGTGTTCCACGAGCAGACGCTGCGAAGCACGCAGGCCGCCGCGGGCGTGCGCGTGGAGTCGCGCCACGAGACCGACTTCGGCTGGGCGGTGCCGCGCGCGCGCCTGGAATACCGGCACGAGTTCGAGGGCGGGGGCACCGCCTCGATCAGCTATGCCGACCTCGTGGGCGGCCCGGTCTATTCGGTGTCCCCGGCCGGCACCGGCCGCAACTCGCTGCTCTTCGGCCTCGGCGCCGACTTCCTGTGGCGGCGCGGGACCCGGCTCGCCATCGACTACCAGGGCGAGCGCAACTCGAACCCCGGCACGGCCCAGGCCATCCGCTTCCTCGTCTCGCAGGACCTCGACGGGCGCCTGCCTTCGTGGCCGGCGTCGTGGTCGTGGAAGGCGTTCACCGACCCGGTCAACGTGGAGGCGGGATTCTCCTTCGACGACAACGTGAGCCGCGGCCGCCTCGAGAGCGAGAAGCTCTCCGACCGGGTCTACAGCTTCGGGCTCAATACGGGCCGCATCTTCCCGCTCAACCCGAACCTGCGCGCCCAGGCCACGGCGCTCCTCGCCGTCGACAAGTTCCACGACCAGACCGGCCTCGGGCGCACCTCGGGAGGCCTCCAGGGCGAGCTGCAGTACCGGGCCACCGGCGACTTCGAGGCGGTCACCTGGGCGCTCTTCGCGCGCGGCTGGATCGACGCCTACGAGTCGAAGCTCCGCAGCGGCAGCCGAATGTCGGTCGGCGCCAACGCGCGCCGCTCGCTCACCGACCGCATCGATCTCTTCGGCGAGGTCGGCGGCAACTGGCGCCGCGCCGAGAGCGAGGTGTTCGAGGGCCGCGACTGGGCGGCGCGCCTGAACCTCGACTACGCGCTCGGCCGGTCGGGCACCGCCTACCTCACGGGCGAGTACCGGCGCGGGGACACCTTCGCCTCGGGGTTCGGCAACCTCTGGAACCTCAACAACGCCGAAGTCTTCGTGCGCGACGACGCGCTGGAGGGCGGCGAGTTCTTCGCCTACCGCTTCGAGGCCACCACGCTGCTGGGCACGCTGGGCTGGAACTGGCCGCTGGGCCCGCGCGACTCGATCGACTTCTCGTACCGCCACGTGCGCACGAAGCCGCTCGACCCGAAGGGCTCCGGGACGTCGACCTACGGCGTCAACCAGTACTCCATCCTGTACCTGATGCGCTTCTAGGGGACCCGCGCATGACCTTCCGACTCCTCGCGCCCGCCGCTGCGGCGCTCCTCCTGGCCTCGTGCGGCGGCGGCGGCAGCCCCGGCGACGTGCGGCCCGCGAGCCCGCCCCACGTCGCCGTCTCCGGCCCCGACAAGTTCCTGCTCTTCCCCAATCCGCAGAAGCAGGCGGACGGGACGCTGCAGACCGACACCGCCGCCTACGCGCAGGCGTACTACGCCGCCATCGATCCCGACAACGCCAGGGACACGCTCGCCAAGTGGAAGGCGGCCAACGGCTTCGACTCGGCCTCCGGCGCCCAGTACACCGTGGTCTTCGGCGACAAGCGCGACCTGGGCTACGGCCGGCGCATGGTCGCGCGCCAGAACGCCGACGGGACGCTCGCCTTCATGGTGGAGAACTACCTCGTGGAGGCCGCGGCGGGCTATGCCTATTCGCTCCTCAACCTCGACGCCGCGGTCGCGCGCGACACGCGCCACCTCATCGGCGTGAACGGCATCGAGTTCAGCCCCGGCCCCGGCGGCGGCGCGAGCTTCGCCAAGTTCTTCAACTTCAACGCGCAGACGGGCGCGCGCGAGACGGCGGTGGACCTCGACGGGCGCGGGATGAAGGCGATGCCCGGGCCGTGCATCTCCTGCCACGGCGGCCGCGGCGACGCCCTCATGCCCCCGGACGCGAGCGGCAGGCCGCGCTTCAACCTCGTGCAGAACGCCGCCTCGGGAGCTCGCGGGGATGTCCAGGCACGCCTGCACCCCTTCGAGGTCGACGCGTTCGACTTCTCCGGCGCCGCCGGCTTCACCCGCGCCGAGCAGGAGGCGGCCCTCAAGGCGATCAACCGGATGGTGCTGTGCTCCTACCCCCTGCCCTCGCCCTCCGCCTTCCCCGAGGACGCCTGCCGGCGCGTGGCGACGGCCGACGAGTGGCAGGGCACGGCGGCCACGCTCCTCAAGTCCTTCTACGGGGGCGATGGCCTTCCGGGCGCCACCTTCTCCGACACCTACGTGCCGCCGTCCTGGCAGGCCGCGGGCCAGACCACGCTCTACCAGCAGGTGATCGCGCCGGCCTGCCGCACCTGCCACCTCATGCGCGGCACGGGCGCGCAGTCGGACATCGACTTCGCCACCTGGGAGAAATTCCGCTCCCACGCCGACCGCACGAAGGCGCACGTGTTCGAGCGGGGCAACATGCCGCTCGCCAAGATCGTCTACGACGCCTTCTGGCGCTCGAACGGGCCGGCCGCGCTCGCCACCTTCCTCGAGGGCCAGGGCCTCGCCGTGCGCGACGCGGCCGGCGCCGTGCCGATGCCGGGCCGTCCGGTGGCCGATCCGGGGCCCAGCCGCGTGGTCGCGCCGGGCGCCACGCGCCTCTCGGCCGCCGGGAGCCTCTACGCCACGGGCTACGCGTGGACGCTCGTCGCGGGACCCGCGGGCGCCACGCTCGAGGGAGCCAACACGGCCGAGCCCACGTTCACGGCGAACGCCGGCGGAACCTGGACGATCCAGCTCGTGGCGAGCAACGGCACGGCGCAGAGCGCGCCGGCGCGCCTCGACCTCGTGGTGAAGGCCGGGCTCACGCCCGCCCCGGGCGCGATCCGCTTCGCCGACATCAAGGCGGCGATGCAGGAGGGCAGCACCTGCACCGTCTGCCACAGCCCGACGGGCACCGGCGCGCGGCCGCCCGTCCACTACACGGACGGCGACCGCAACGGCGACGGCGTGGCCGGCGACGCGGCCGACGACGCCTGGTTCCACGCCGAGGTCCGCAGCCGCGTCAACTTCACCGACCTCGCGGCGAGCGCGCTGCTGCGCAAGCCCTCCGGCTTCCACCACAGCGGCGGCCGGGTCCAGGGCTTCGACGCCGCGGCCCCTCCCGGCGATCCCTCGCGGGCGAAGTACGACCTCTTCCTGAACTGGATCCTGGCCGGCGCGCCGATGTGACGGCGGGCCGGCGGGCGCTCAGTAGTTGCGCCGCGGGCCCGTGTAGTCGCTCTTCGGGAAGACGAAGGGCGGCGTGCGCCCGACCAGCGCCTCGATGAGCATGAGCTCCTGGTCGGTGTGGTTGATGAAGGGCGCCTCGCGGATGTTCCGGCCGGGCGGCTCTCCCTTGACGATGTAGAGCGGCCGGTCGTGGTGCTTCGCGGCGACCGTCTCCTGGCTCTGCGGGTCGGCCGTCGAGGCGATGTCGGCCACCCCGTAGCAGGTGCAGAAGTAGGTCTGCTCCGGATCGGCCTCCATGTACACGCCCGTGCCGCGGATGCCGATGGTGGCCGTGGACGCCCGCAGCTGCATCGGGCGCCGGGCGGCGAAGACCGACAGGATCTTCCCCGACAGCAGGCGCAGCCCCGAGAGGATGGCGGAGTCGGCCTGGGCCGTCTCCAGGACCACCTGGCTCTCGCCTCGCAGGATGAAGGCGCTGGTTCCCACCGCGTAGACCAGCTCGGCGCCGCGCCCGGTCTCGAGCGTGGAACGCCCGCCGATGGGCGTGTCGATCGTGGCGGGCTTGCCGTCGACCTTCACCTCGCCGGAGAGCCGGTAGATGGACCGGCCCGGCGGCAGCTTGCCCGGCGCGCTGCCGAGCAGCTGCGCGAGGGCCTCGCTGCCGGCCGCCCCGGCGCCGAAGTACCCCGCGGCCAAGGCCTGGATCAGCAGCCGGCGCCGCGGATCCTCCGCTTCTCCCGATCGACTCATCGATGGCTCCCAGGTGAGGTTCTCGGGGCCGTCGTGTGCCTGCGTCGCGGCCTGCCGAGTGCCGCCGCCGCGGACGAGCCCCGGCGCGACCGGCGCAGTGTACCGCCCGGGGGCCCGCAGGGATAGCGAGGCGCCGCGGCGGCCCGCTTGACGACTGACCGCCGGTCATTTATGGTGCGCCGACTGACCGGGAGTCATTTATGGCCATCCGACAACGTGCCGTCGCCCTCGAGGAC
>CAZNWZ010000033.1:0-16865 GCA_964576455.1 uncultured Lysobacter sp. | reverse complement strand
CCGATCGCGTAGGCCACCTGCACCTGGCACTGGCGCGCGAGCCCCGCCGCGACCACGTTCTTCGCGACGTAGCGGGCCGCGTACGCCGCGGACCGGTCCACCTTGGAGGGATCCTTGCCGGAGAACGCGCCGCCCCCGTGCGGGCAGGCCCCGCCGTAGGTGTCGACGATGATCTTGCGCCCGGTCAGGCCGCAGTCGCCCTGGGGACCGCCGACGACGAAGCGGCCGGTCGGGTTGATGAGGTACTTGGTCTCGGCCGTGAGCCACTCCTTCGGCAGCACGGGCTTGATGATCTCCTCGCGCACGGCCTCGTAGAACTGCTCCGTCATCCTGAGGCCCAGGCTCTGCTCGGGCGAGTGCTGCGTGGAGAGCACCACCGTGTCGATGCCGTGCGGCTTGCCGTCCACGTAGCGCATCGTGACCTGGCTCTTGGCGTCGGGGCGCAGGAAGGGCAGGCGGCCGTCCTTGCGCAGCTGGGCCTGGCGCTCCACGAGCCGGTGGGCGTAGTAGATCGGCGCCGGCATGAGCACCGGCGTCTCGTCGCACGCGTAGCCGAACATGAGCCCCTGGTCGCCGGCGCCCGTGTTCAGGTGGTCGTCGCTCGCGTGGTCCACGCCCTGGGCGATGTCGTTGCTCTGCTTGTCGTAGCAGACCATGACGGCGCAGCCCTTGTAGTCGATGCCGTAGTCGGTGTCGTCGTAGCCGATGCGCTTGATCGTGTCGCGCGCCACCTGGATGTAGTCCACGTGCGCGTTGGTCGTGATCTCGCCGGCCATCACCACGAGGCCGGTGTTGCACAGCGTCTCGGCGGCGACTCGCGAGCGGGGGTCCTGCGCTAGAATGGCGTCGAGAACGGCGTCGGAAATCTGGTCGGCCACCTTGTCCGGGTGGCCCTCGGAAACCGATTCCGAGGTGAAGAGGTAGTTCGATTTCATCGGGTTCGCCCCACAGTCGCGATTGAACCCGCCATTTTAGCAAAAAACCCGCTCCCGCCGGCCCCGCGGGCCCCCCCTTGAGACTCCTTCTCCGGTTCCTCGCCTGGCTGGACCTCGCCGCGAACCACCGACTGGGGGCGCTGGCGGGCCGGATCGTGTTCGCCCTCTCGCCGCGCTTCCGGCTGCGGACGCTGGAGAACCTGCGGACCGCCGCCCTGGCACCGGACGAGCGCGCCCTCGCCCTCCTCGCCCGGGCCAACGCCGCCGAGATCGGCAAGGGCGCCGCGGAGCTGGCGTGGGCCCTCTTCCGTCCCGCGGACCGGGTGGCCGGCCTCGTGCGGGAGCTGGACGGCTGGGAGGCCGTGGAGCGCCTTCGCGCCGACGGGCGCCCGATCATCTTCGTCACGCCGCACCTGGGCGGCTACGACATCGCCGGGCGCTACCTGTGGACGCGGATGCCGATCATGGCGATGTACCGCCCGCACAAGCTCGGCTGGCTGGACGAGGTGATCCGCGAGGGCCGCAACCGCGGGGCGGCCCCCGACGGCTCCAACGTGGCCCCCGCGACGATGGCCGGCGTGCGCATGCTGCTGCGCCACCTGCGAAAGGGCGGGTGCACGGTGATCCTGCCGGACCAGGTCCCCGGCGAGGGCGAGGGCGAGTGGGTCGACTTCTTCGGTCGCCCGGCCTACACGATGACGCTCACGGCGCGGCTGCAGGAGTCCTCGGGCGCCGCCATCGTGTTCTGCTTCGCGGAGCGCCTGCCCGAGGGCCGCGGCTTCCGCCTGCACCTGCGCGCGCGCGAGGAACCGTTGCCGGCCGACCGGGCGGCGGCGGCGCTCGCCGTGAACCGCGGCGTCGAGGAGCTGATCCGCCTGGCGCCGGCGCAGTACCTCTGGGGCTACAACCGGTACAAGCGGCCGGCGGGCGCCCCGCCCGCGCCCGGATCCCTCGCGTCGTGGCCGGGGGGCGCGCCATGGGGCCGCTGACCCTCCTGAGCCGGCTGGGCTCGTGGCTCGCGGTCGGCCTGCTCTGGCTGCTGCACTGGCTGCCCACGCCCGCGGTCGCGGCGCTCGGGCGTGCCCTGGGGCGCCTGCTCTACCGGTTCGGGCGCGGGCGCGTCACCGACGTGAACCTCGCGCTGTGCTTTCCCGGCCGGCCCGAGGCCGAGCGCCGGGCGCTGGCGCGGCGGCACTTCGAGGCGCTCGGCCGCAACGCCCTGGAGCTGGGCGTGCTGTGGTTCGGCAGCGACGAGCGCCTGCGGCGCCTGGTGCGGCTCGTGGGCGCCGAGAACCTCGAGGGCTGGCGCGACAGGCCGGTGGTGGTCTTCGCGCCCCACTTCGTCGGCGTGGACCTCTGCGGCGTGCGCCTCGCGTGGGAGTTCGCGAGGACCGCGAGCATCTACAGCCGGCAGCGCAACCCCGTGCTGGACCGCTTCCTGCTGCGCGGGCGCCTGCGCGCGGGCGCCCCGCTGATGCTCTCCCGCCAGGACGGCATGCGCCCCATCGTGAAGGCCCTGCGCGAGGGGCGCGCGCTCTACTTCCTTCCCGACATGGACTTCGGCGCCCGCGACGCGATCTTCACGCCGTTCTTCGGGGTGCCCGCCGCGACCGTGACGGCCCTGCCCCGGCTGGCGCAGCTGGGGCGCGCCACGGTCCTGCCGGCGGTCGCGCGCCAGACGCCGGACGGCTACGAGGTGCGCGTGTACCCCGCCTGGACGGACTACCCGAGCGGCGACGTGGAGGCGGACGTGCGGCGCATGAACGCCTTCATCGAGGAGCGCGTGCTCGAGGCGCCCGAGCAGTACTTCTGGGCCCACAAGCGCTTCAAGACGCGCCCCCCGGGCGAGCCTTCCCCGTATCGGCGAAAATGACGGCCATGAGACTGCGCTTCGCCAAGATGCACGGCCAGGGCAACGACTTCGTCGTGCTGGACGGCGTGCGCCAGCGCGTCGCGCTCACGGCTTCGCAGGTGCGGGCGCTGGCCGACCGCCATTTCGGCGTGGGCTGCGACCAGGTGCTGGTGGTGGAGCCGGCCCGCGAGCCGGGCAACGACTTCCGCTACCGCATCTGGAACGCCGACGGCGGCGAGGTCGAGCAGTGCGGCAACGGCGCCCGCTGCTTCGCGCGCTTCGTGCGCGACGAGGGCCTCGCGCGGAAGGACGAGCTGCGGGTGGAGACGGCTCGCGGCGTGATCCGCCCTCGCATCGAGGCCGACGGGCGCGTGACGGTGGACATGGGGCCGCCCGTGTTCGAGCCCGCGCGCGTGCCCTTCCTCGCGCCCGCCGAGCGCGGCACCTACGAGATCGAGGTGGACGGGCGCGCCGTCGAGGTGAGCGTCCTTTCGATGGGAAACCCGCACGCGGTGCAGGTCGTGGCCGACGTCGAGGCCGCCCCGGTCACGACGCAGGGGCCGCGGATCGAGCGGCTTCCCGCCTTCCCCAACCGCGTGAACGCCGGCTACGTGCAGGTCGTCTCGCGGGGCCACGTCCGCCTGCGCGTGTGGGAGCGGGGCGCCGGCGAGACGCTGGCCTGCGGCACGGGCGCCTGCGCCGCGGTCGTGGCGGGAGTCCGCAGGGGGCTCCTCGATCCCGTCGTGCGCGTCAGCACCCGCGGCGGCGACCTTTCGATCGCCTGGGCGGGCGCGGCCGACATGACGCCCCCCCTGCCTCCCGTTATGATGACGGGCGATGCCGTGCGCGTGTTCGAGGGCGAGATCGACCTCCCGGCGCCCGGCCCCCAGGAGAATCCCGCTTGCTGACCCCCGAACAAGTCGCCGACTACCTTCGCCAGAACCCCGGCTTCTTCGAGCAGAACGTCGACCTGCTGGTCAACCTGCACATCCCGCACCCGCACGGCGGGCGCGCAGTCTCCATCGGCGAGCGCCAGCTGGTCGCGGTGCGCGAGAAGACGCGGCTCCTCGAGGAGAAGCTGCGCGAGCTCATCGGCTTCGGGGAGGAGAACGACGCCGTCTCCGGCAAGGTCCACCGGCTCGCCTGCCGCCTTCTCGAGGCCGTCGGGCTCGACGCCACCCTCGACGCCGCGTACCTCGACCTCCTGGACCACTTCGCCGTCCCGCACGTGGCGGTGCGGCTCTGGGGCGTCGCCGAGAGCGATCCCGAGACCAAGGAGTTCGGCGAGGTCGCCGCGGAGATGCGCGACTTCACGGCCCGGATGACGGCGCCCTACTGCGGCAACCACGCGGTCTACGAGAGCCAGGCCTGGTTCGGCGACGCCGCGCCGCACCTGCGCTCCTTCGCCCTGGTCGCCCTGCGGGACGAGGACCACTGCTTCGGGGTGCTGGCCCTCGCCTCCGAGGACGCGCAGCGCTTCTACCCCGAGATGGGCACGCTCTACCTCGAGCGCATCGGCGAGCTCCTGGCCTGCGCGCTCAGGCGCCACCTCACGCCCGTCCGTGAGCCCGCCGGCTAGCGCGATCCGGCGCTACCTCGACTTCCTGCGGCACGAGCGGCGACTCGCCGCCCACACCCTCGCCGCCTATTCGCGCGACACGGCGCTGCTCGAGAAACTCTCGGCCGGGCGCGACCCGCGCGAGCTGGGCGCCGCGGACATCCGGCGCTTCGTGGCGTCCCTGCACGGCGGCGGGCTCTCGCCGCGCTCCCTCGCGCGCCTGCTCTCGGCCTGGCGCGGCTTCTACGACTGGCTGGCGCGCCACCGCGAGGTCCCCGCCAACCCCTGCAAGGGCATCCGCGCCCCGCGCGCCGCGCGCACGCTTCCCGAGGCGCTCTCGCCCGACGACGCGTCCCGCCTCGTGGCGCTCGAGGACGACTCGGACATGGGCCTTCGCGACCGGGCGCTCTTCGAGCTCGCCTACTCGTGCGGCCTGCGCGTCTCGGAGCTGACCGGGCTGGACGTCGGCTCCGTGGACGCCTCGTCGGGGGAGGCGCGGGTGACGGGCAAGGGCTCGAAGACGCGCATCGTGCCGGTCGGGAAGCCGGCGCTCGAGGCGCTGGCGCGGTGGCTGCCGGTCCGCGAGCGCCTCGCGGCGGCGGGAGAGCGGGCCCTCTTCGTGGGCCGCACGGGAATGCGCCTGTCGCCGCGCGAGGTCCAGCGCCGCATCAAGCGGCGCGCCGCCGCGGCCGGGATCGGCGTCGACGTCCACCCGCACATGCTGCGCCACTCCTTCGCCTCGCACGTGCTGCAGTCCTCGGGCGACCTGCGCGCCGTCCAGGAGATGCTGGGCCACGCGAGCATCGCCTCCACGCAGGTGTACACCCACCTGGACTTCCAGCACCTCGCCAAGGTCTACGACGCCGCCCACCCGCGGGCGCGGCGCAAGCGCTGATCCAGGCGCAACCGGATTGCATCTGCGCCCGCGCGGGCACGGTAGAATGTCCCCATGTCCCGCTCCCCGCCCCGCCCCCCGGCGAAGGCCGCCGCGGCGCAACGCCTCATCCGTTCCGCCGGCGAGCGCCTGACGGCGCCGCGCGCCGCCGTGCTCGCCGTCCTGCTCGGGGCGAGGCGCGCCCTCACCCACCACGAGATCGAGGAGGCGGCCGCGCGCGCCGTCCCCGTGGACCGGGTGACCGTCTACCGCATCCTCGACTGGCTGGTGGCGCTCGGGCTCGCCCACCGCATCCCCGGCGAGGACCGCACCTGGCGCTTCCGCGCGAACCGCGACCGCACGCACGGCCCTCACGCCCACTTCACCTGCTCGCACTGCGGCACCACCGTCTGCCTCGAGGACGTGGCCGTGCCGCCGGCGGTGAAGCTGCCCCGCGGGTTCGTGACGCAGAAGGTGGAGCTCACCGTGCAGGGGCTGTGCGCCGCCTGCCGGTAGCCGCGCCGCCATGACCGCCACCCCCGTCACGCCCGTGACGCTGCTCACCGGCTTCCTCGGCAGCGGCAAGACGACGCTGCTCAACCGCCTCGTGGCGCACCCGGCGGCAGGCGACTGCGCGGTGATCGTCAACGAGTTCGGCCCGGTGGCGATCGACCACGCCCTGGTTCGGACGGCCTCGGAAAACATCGTGCTGCTGCCCAGCGGGTGCGTGTGCTGCCAGGTGGCGGGCGACCTCGTGCAGGCGATGCGGGACCTCTACTTCAAGCGCGCGGCCGGCGAGGTTCCCGACTTCCGCCGCGCCATCGTCGAGACCACCGGCCTCGCCGATCCCGCCCCGCTCGCGCGCACGCTGATCGAGCTTCCCCTGGTCGCGGCCCGCTACTCCCTCTCCGGCATCGTGACGACGGTGGACGGCACCCACGGCCTGGCCCAGCTCGACGCCCATCCCGAGGCGGTGAAGCAGGCCGCCGTGGCCGACCGCCTGGTCATCACCAAGTGCGATCTCGCGACCGCGGCGCAGCTGGGTGCGCTCGAGGAGCGCCTGCAGGCGCTGAACCCCGGCGCGCCCCGCCTGCGCAGCCGCCACGGCGACGCCGACCCCGAGCGCCTGCTGGACACGGGCCTCTACCAGGGCGCCGGGCGGCTCGCGAATCCGCAGTCCTGGCTCAACGCCGGCGCCTACCGGCGCGTGGGCGAAGCGCTGCCCGCGAGGCACGACCCGCACGTGCGCGCCTTCGCGTGGTTCGCCGAGGCGCCCGTCGAGTGGCCCGCCTTCGAGGACGGCCTCGCGACGCTCCTCGAGCTCGCCGGCGAGCGCATCCTGCGCGTGAAGGGCCTGGTGAACTGCGCGGGCAGCCCGGGGCCCGTCGCCGTGCATGCCGTCCAGCACACGCTCTACCCGCCGGCGCAGCTGCCCGCCTGGCCCGACGCCGACCGGCGCACCCGCCTGGTTTTCATCGTCCGCGACCTTGAAGAATCGTTCGTCGCCCAAACCTTGGGTTCTTTCGTCCCCGCCCCCGCCGAGAGGTAGCGCATGGCCGCCGTCCCGAACCCCGAGAAGGACCTGATCCCCGTCACCATCCTCACCGGATTCCTCGGCGCCGGGAAGACCACGCTCCTCAACCGCATCCTCACCGAGAAGCACGGCGAGAGGATCGCCGTCATCGAGAACGAGTTCGGCGAGACGGGCGTGGACAACGAGATCCTCGTCGAGGACCGCGAGGAGCAGATCGTGGAGATGAACAACGGCTGCCTGTGCTGCACCGTGCGCGGCGACCTCGTGCGCATCCTCGGCGACCTCGGGAAGAAGCGCCGGCAGGGCCAGCTCCGGTTCGACCGCGTGCTGATCGAGACCACGGGGCTCGCCAACCCCGGCCCGGTGGCGCAGACGTTCTTCATGGACGAGGACGTCCACAAGGAGTACCTGCTCGACGCGGTGATCACCGTGGTGGACGCGAAGCACGGCCAGCGCCAGCTCGACGAGCACGACGAGGCGCGAGCCCAGGTGGGCTTCGCCGACCGCATCCTCCTGTCCAAGACCGACCTCGTCGCCGAGGACGAGCTCGCCGACCTCATGGACCGGCTGCGCGACATGAACCCGCGCGCGCACCAGAAGAAGGTCCACTTCGGCGAGGCCGACATCCGGGAGATCCTCGACATCCGCGGCTTCAACCTGAGCGCCGCCCTCGAGATCGACCCCGCGTTCCTCGAGGAGGGCCACCACCACCACGACGACGACGTGAAGAGCTTCGTCTGGAAGGACCCGCGCCCCCTGCAGATGGAGAAGATCGAGACGTTCCTGTCGCTCATGGTGCAGAACTACGGCGAGGACCTGCTGCGCTACAAGGGCATCCTCAACGTCCAGGGCGAGCCGCGGCGCATGATCTTCCAGGGCGTGCACATGCTGATGGGAGGCACGCCCGGCAAGCCCTGGGCGGAGGGCGAGACGCGCGAGAGCGTGATGGTGTTCATCGGCCGGCGGATCCCGCGGCGGCTGTTCGAGGAAGGCCTCGCGTACTGCGTGGCCTGACCGGGGACCGCCCTCGCATGCTGGAGATCCGCGGGCTGCGCCACGAGTACGCCGGGCGCACCGTCCTGTCCGTGCCCGGGTGGGACGTCGCCCGGGGCGACGCCAGCCTCGTGCTGGGGCCGTCGGGGAGCGGCAAGACCACGCTCCTCAACGTGATCTCCGGGCTCGCCACCCCGACGGAGGGATCGGTGCGGGTGGCGGGCGAGGAGGTCACCCGGCTGTCCCCGGCCGCGCGCGACGCGTTCCGGGCGCGCAAGGTGGGCCTGGTGCTCCAGACGCTCCACCTCATCGGCGTGGTCTCCGTGCGCGAGAACCTGCGGCTCGCGCAGCGCCTGGCCGGCGCGGCGGTGGACGACGCGCGCATCGACGCCGTGCTCGGGAGCCTGGGCATCGCTTCCCTCGCCGGGGCCCGGGCGAGGGACCTCTCCGTCGGCGAGGCGCAGCGCGTGGCCATCGCGCGCGCCGTCGTGAACCGGCCGGCGCTCATCCTCGCCGACGAGCCCACCTCCGCGCTCGACGACGCGAACTGCGAGAAGGCCCTGGCGCTGCTGCTCGAGCAGGCCGGCGCGTGCGGCGCCACCCTCCTGGTGGCCACGCACGACAACCGCATCCGGGGGCGGTTCGCCAGGAGGCTCGAGCTGTGACGATCCTGCGCCTCGCCCTCGCGTATCTCGCGAGCCGGCCGCTGCTCACCGCGCTCAACGCCGCGATGCTGGCGCTCGGCGTGGCCACGATCGCCTTCCTCCTCCTCGCGACCCACCAGGCCGAGGAACGCCTCACCCGCGACGCGAAGACCATCGACCTCGTGGTCGGCGCCAAGGGAAGCCCGCTGCAGCTCATCCTCTCGACCGTGTTCCACGCCGACGTGCCCACGGGCAACATCGGTCTCGACGAATCGCGGGCCGTCGCGGCGAACCCGATGGTGGCCTCCGCCACGCCCCTCGCCCTGGGCGACTCCTTCCGGGGCCACCGCATCGTGGGCACCGACGCCTCCTTCCTCTCGCTTTACGGCGCAAAGGTCGCGCAGGGCGCGATGTTCGCCGACGAGCTGGAGGCCGTCGTGGGCTCGGAAGTCGCCCGGCGCCACGGGCTGGCCGTGGGCGCGGAGCTCACCGGCGCGCACGGCCTCGCGGCTTCCGGCCCGGCCCACGGCGAGCACCCCTACCGCGTGGTCGGTGTGCTGGCGCCCACCGGCACCGTGGCCGACAGGCTCGTCCTCACCTCCGTCGAGAGCGTCTGGCACGTCCACGAGGAGCACGCGCCCGCGCGCAAGGAGATCACGGCGCTCCTCGTGCGCTACCGGACGCCCCTCGCCGCCGCGATGCTGCCGCGCGCCATCAACGCGGGCACCGCGATGCAGGCGGCCTCCCCGGCCTACGAGGCGGCGAGGCTGCTCGAACTCGCCGGGGTGGGCGTCGAGACCCTGCGCTGGTTCGCGATCGTCCTCATGGCGAGCGCGGCGCTCTCGCTCTTCGCGGCGCTTTCCTCCGCGCTGCAGGAGCGCCGCTACGACCTCGCCCTGCTGCGCACCCTCGGGGCCCGCCCCGCGTCGCTCGCCGCGCTCACGCTGGCCGAAGGCGTGACGCTCCTCGGGGCGGGCGCTATACTGGGCTTCGCTCTCGGGCACGGGGCGGCGCACGCGCTCGGGCTCTGGCTCTCGGCTTCCGGCTCATGGCCGCTCACGGGCCTCGCCTGGGCTCCCGGAGAGGGGCTCCTGGCCGCCGCGGTCCTCGGGATCGGGGCGCTCACCTGCCTCGTGCCCGCGCTCCAGGCGTACGCCAGCGATCCGGCGAGCCTCCTCGCGAAACGGTAACCTACAAGTCCCATGGCCTCCTCCCGCGCAATCCTCCGTCCCTCCCTCGCCGCCCTCGTGGCGGCGCTCGCGGTGGCGGGCGCCGCGGCCGTCCAGCCGCAGGACCCGTCGAAATCGCCCGCGCAGGGCGGCTTCTGGATCGGGGGCGATCCCGCCCCGCCGGGCACCGTCCCGTGGCCGCTCCTGCAGTCGACGAAGACGGTGCAGAAGGCCAACAAGAAGTTCGGCCCCGCCTTCCCGAAGGAGGTGAAGGAGCTCGACAAGCAGCAGGTGAAGCTCTACGGCTTCATGATGCCGCTCGACCAGGCGAAGAAGCAGAAGCGCTTCCTGCTGTCGGCCTACCCGCCCCATTGCTCGTTCTGCCTGACCGGCGGACCGGAGTCGCTCGTGGAGGTCCTCGCCGACGTGCCGGTCGAGTTCACCTTCGAGCCCATCGTGGTCTCCGGCCGCCTCGCGGTCCTGGAGGACGACGTGGTGTACTACCGGCTCACCCAGGCAGCCGCGGCCAGGCCCTGAGGAGCGAGGCGACCGTGGCCCTGACCGCCCCCGGCGCGCCCTCCGCCGGCGCCCCGCGCCCCGCCCCGCGGGCCCCGGGCCGCGTCGGCACCGAGGAGTACCACTCCGCGCCCCTGCCGCCCGCGCAGGAGGCCGCGGTCCTCTATGCCGCGAACCTGCCCGCTCCCGCCGAGGCGATCCTGAAGGGGCTCACGCGCGACCCGGCCAGCCGCACCAACAAGCAGCCCTGGCTCATGCTCTTCGACCTGTTCGAAGTGACGCAGAACCGGTCGGAGTACGACGCGCTCTCGCTGCTCTACACGGTCCGCTTCGAGCAGTCGCCGCCCGCCTGGGCGGGCGGCGCCGAGGCCGCCTCCGACCCCCGCCGGGCGCAGAGCCGCGAGCGCAAGGATTTCTTCGCGCTCAAGCCCAACCCCCTGGGCGAGCTCGGCCCCGAGATCGAGAAGCTGGTGGCCTTCGCCGAGTCGATGGGGACGGTGCGCATCGACTTCGGCAAGATCACCGCGATCACCGCCTCGGAAGCGGCGCTCCTGCTCGCGGCCCTGCAGAAGCTTCGCCGCGCGGGCACGCCGATGTGGTTCAACGGCACCGAGGCGCTGGAGAAGGTCCTGCGGGCCGCCATCAACGAGCGCGCCTCCGACGCGATCCGCCCGTTCTGGCTGCTGCTCTTCGAGTTCCTCGTGCTGCAGGGCAGGAACGAGCCCTTCGAGGAGCTGGGGCTCGAGTACGCCGTCGCCTTCGAGATCTCCCCCCCGAACTGGGAGGTCTACGTGAACCCCGTGGCGGAGGCCGCGGCGCGGGCCCCGGCCGCAGCGGCCGCGCCGGCCCCTCCCGCCGCGACGGCGCCGGCCGCGGGATTCGCGATGAAGGGCGTCATCTCCACCGCCAGCCAGAACCAGTTCGCGGACCTCGCCGCCCACGCGGCCAACGGCACGGAGATCGTCGTCGACATGGGCAAGGTCCTGCGCGTGGACTTCGGCGCCGGGGCGCAGTTCTTCGAGGTCGTGAAGGCGGTCCAGCTCGCCGGCAAGCGGGTAATCCTGTCGAATCTCTCGGAATTGAACGCGGCGTTCCTGGAGGCGTTCGGGTTCAATCGCCACGCGATCCTCATCCGCCGCAAGGCGAACTAGACGGGCCATGGCCGAAGACTCCTTCCACGGCACCACCATCGTGAGCGTGCGGCGCGGCGACCGGGTCGCCATGGGCGGCGACGGCCAGGTGACGCTCGGCAACGTCGTGGTGAAGGCCACGGCCCGCAAGGTCCGGCGGCTCTACAACGACCGCATCCTCGCCGGTTTCGCCGGCGCCACCGCCGACGCGTTCACCCTCTTCGAGCGCTTCGAGGCGAAGCTCGAGAAGCACCAGGGCCACCTGCTGCGCTCGGCCGTGGAGCTGGCCAAGGACTGGCGCACGGACCGCATGCTGCGCCGGCTCGAGGCGATGCTCGCCGTGGCCGACCGCGAGTCGTCGCTCCTCATCACCGGCACCGGCGACGTCCTGGAGCCCGAGCGCGGCATCGTGGCGATGGGCAGCGGCGGCTCCTACGCGCAGGCCGCGGCCATCGCGCTCCTCGAGCACACCGAGCTCGCCCCCGCGGACATCGTCAAGAAGTCGCTCGAGATCGCGGGCGACATCTGCATCTACACCAACCAGAACCACGTGGTGGAGACGCTCTAGGGCGCGCGCCCCGGGGCCGTCTCCTCGCCGCAGGCCGCGACCATGATGACGCCGCAGGAGATCGTCCACGAGCTGGACAAGCACATCGTCGGCCAGGACGCGGCCAAGAAGGCCGTGGCCATCGCCCTGCGCAACCGCTGGCGCCGGGCCCAGGTCCCGGAGCCGCTTCGCGGCGAGATCACGCCCAAGAACATCCTCATGATCGGGCCCACGGGCGTGGGCAAGACCGAGATCGCGCGCCGCCTGGCGAGGCTCGCGAACGCGCCCTTCGTGAAGGTCGAGGCGACGAAGTTCACCGAGGTGGGCTACGTCGGGCGCGACGTCGACACGATCATCCGGGACCTCGCCGAGGTGGCGGTGAAGTCCACGCGCGAGCAGGAGATGGGCAAGGTGCGGCCGCGGGCCGAGGACGCGGCCGAGGAGCGCATCCTCGACGCGCTGCTGCCGGGCGTGCCGTCCGCCGAGGGCGCCGAGGCCGGCTCCACCCGGCAGCGCTTCCGCAAGATGCTGCGCGAGGGCAAGCTCGACGACAAGGAGGTCGAGATCGACGTCGCCCAGGGACCGGCGTCGATGGAGATCATGGCCCCGCCGGGCATGGAGGAGCTCACGCAGCAGCTCCAGGGGATGTTCGCGAACCTGGGCGGCGGCCGGCGGCGCAGCCGCAAGCTGGCGATCCGCGAGGCGCTGCGCCTGCTCGTCGACGAGGAGGCCGGCAAGCTGGTGAACGAGGAGGAGATCCGCGTCAAGGCGATGCGCGCCGTGGAGCAGAACGGCATCGTCTTCCTCGACGAGATCGACAAGATCGCGAGCCGCGGCGAGGTGGCCGGCGCGGACGTCTCGCGCCAGGGCGTGCAGCGTGACCTCCTTCCCCTGGTCGAGGGCACGGCCGTCACGACCAAGTACGGCGTGGTGCGCACCGACCACATCCTGTTCATCGCGAGCGGCGCCTTCCACCTGTCGCGGCCCTCGGACCTCATCCCCGAGCTGCAGGGGCGCCTGCCCATCCGCGTGGAGCTCTCGAGCCTGTCGGTGGAGGACTTCGAACGCATCCTCACGGCGACCGACGCCTGCCTCACGCGCCAGTACGAGGCGCTCCTCGCCACCGAGGAGGTCGCGCTCTCGTTCACGACGGACGCGGTGCGCCGCATCGCCGAGATCGCGTTCTCGGTGAACGAGCGCACGGAGAACATCGGGGCGCGGCGCCTGCACACCGTGATGGAGAAGCTCCTCGAGGAGATCTCGTTCGACGCCGGGCGCGGCGCGCGCGAGGCGCGGATCGACGCCGCCTACGTGGACGCGCGGCTCGCGGGCCTCGCCCGGAGCGAGGACCTCTCCCGCTACGTGCTCTAGCGCGGCAAGGTCCCGTCACGCCGGCCCACCGCCGGTAACCGGCCGCCGCGCCCGCCCGCGCACAATCGCGCCATGAAGAGGATCCTCCCCCCGCTCGCGGCCGCCCTGGCGGGCTGCGCCGCCGTCCCCCCGGCCCCTCCCGCCGGGGAGGCCCCCGCCTCGCTCGCGGCCGCCGAGACCGCCTTCGCTACGCAGTCCCTGCGCGAGGGCATGCGGGCCGCGTTCCTCGCCTGGCTCGCGCCCGACGCGACGCTCTTCCGTGACGGGCCGGTGAACGGCCCCGCCCTCATCGCCTCGCGCCCGCAGCCGCCCATCGACCTCGCCTGGCATCCCGTGTTCGTGGAGGTCTCGGCCTCGGGCGAGATGGGCCTTTCCACCGGGCCCTCGACCGTCACCAGCCGGGTGGACCCCGCCGCGCCGCCGCGGCACGGGCAGTTCGTCTCGGTGTGGAAGCGCGAGGCGGGCGGGCCGTGGCGCGTGCGCGTGGACCTGGGAATCTCGCACCCGGGCGCGGCGCTCGCCGGCGAGCCCCTCCTCGCCCGTACGACGCCCCCACCGGGTGCGGAGGATGCCGGGACGATCGCCCAGGCGGAGGCCGCCTTCGCGAGGCTCGCCGCCGAGCGCGGCGATGCCTCGGCGTACGCGGGATTCGCCTCGGCTTCCGCGCGGGTGTACCGGGAGGGCCACGCCCCCTTCCTCGGGCGGGAGGCCGTGCTCGCCTCGCCCGCGGCGGCCGCGGCGCGCACGGCGTGGCGACTGGAGACCCACGAGACGAGCCTCGCGGGCGACCTGGGCTATGCCACCGGGAACTACGGCCCGGCGAACGCGCCCCCGGCGGGCCATTTCGTCCGCGTGTGGCGGCGCGAGGCCGCGGGCTGGCGGATCGCCGCCGACGTCCTGAGCGAGCTCGCCGCGCGCTAGGGCGCGGCGGGCGAGAAGCCCGCGAGCAGCCCTTCCGCCGCCAGGCGCGCGAGGACCGGCGAGAAGTCCCAGCCCGGCGGGGCCGCGGCCTCGTCGAGGCAGGCGCCTTCCAGGAGGCTCGCCACGAAGTCCGCCTCGGGCGGCGCGAGGAGCGCCGCGCGCACGTCGGCCCCGCCGCGCCAGACCAGCACGTCGTCCGCGCCTTCGTCGCGCTCCGGCGTGCCGTCGCGCCCGGGCTGGTTCGCCTCCCAGATCGCGAGGACGGGCCATGGCGACCGGACGAGCCGCACCGCGGGGTGGAAGGCGAAGCGCAGGCCGGGCTGCGCAGACTCGGGCACGCGGGCGAGCGCCTCGAAGTCGAAGCCCGGCGCGTCGGCCGCCATGCTCGACTCGTGGCACGCCCACTCGAGCCGGGCCACGTCGCCGAGCCAACCCAGGCCGAGGCCGGGCGGGTAGGCCGCGAGGAACCCCGGAAAGCCCGCGCCGTAGCGGTTCAGGTCGGCCTCCGCGGGCGGCGAGGCGGTCGCGAAGCGGCGGGCCGCCTCGTCGAGGAAGGCCTCGCCCACGAGCCGCGCCACCACGGGAAAGGCGTTGCGAAGCGCGCGCACGCGGTTGGCGGCGATCGCGCGCCCGTAGATCGCCAGCCGGCGCCGCGCCAGCGACGGCTCGCCCGCGAGGAGGGCGGCGAAGGCCTCGACGCCCTCGCCCTGCGCCGCGGCGGCGAAGTCGCGCTGCAGCCGGCCCAGGCCCGGAGCGTCGCTCACGCCGCCTCCCGTCCCGGCGCGCGCGATCGCGCGAGGATCGCGTCCGCGCGCGCGGCCTCGGCGAGCAGCACGTCCAGCGCCGGGATGTCCGTGTCCCATTCCACCAGCGTCGGCACCGGGCCCAGGCGCCCGACGGCCTCCTCGAAGAGCGCCCACACCTCGGGATGCACGAGGGCGCCGTGCGTGTCGACGAGCCCGTCCGGCGTGGCCTCGAAGCCCGCGAGGTGGATCTCGCCGACGCTCGCCGGGTCGATCGCCGCCAGGAACTCGCGCGCGTCGGTGCCGTGGTTCGCCGCGTTGACCCACGCGTTGTTCACGTCCAGGAGCACGCCGCAGCCGGTGCGGCGGGCCACCTCCGCGACGAACTCGCCCTCCGGGATCGTGGAGCAGGCGAAGCGCACGTAGGAGCAGACGTTCTCCACGAGGATGCGCCGGCCGAGGCGGTCCTGGACCTCGGACACGCGGCCGCAGACGTGCGCCAGCGCCTCCTCCGACCAGGGCAGCGGCAGCAGCTCGCCCAGGTGCGTGCCGCCGATGCTCGACCAGCACAGGTGCTCGGAGACGAGCGCCGGCTCGATGCGCTCCGCCAGCCGCTCCAGGCGCGCGAGGTGGGCGGCGTCGAGCGGATCGGCCGATCCCAGCGACAGGCCCACGCCGTGCAGGCTGATGGCGTAGTCGGCCCGGAAGCGCTCCAGCCAGGCGAGCGCGGGCCCGCCGTCGGCGAAGAAGTTCTCGCCGTGGACCTCGAGGAACGGAAGCGGCGGCCGGCGCCGGGCGAGCTCCTCGAAGTGGGGCGTGCGCAGGCCGATGCCCGCCCTCGCGGGGTCGGGGGCGCGGGGCGAGAAGCGCGCGCGCACGCCTCGGGGCCGCGCTACTTGCCGCCGGGCGGCTTGAGCTTGCCGCCGAGCTTGGTGCACGTGCCCTTGGGCACGTACTTCCACTCGTCGGGCGCGTTGTCCTTCTTCGCGAGCCCCGCGCAGGCGTGCGTCGCGGTGCCGCAGTCGTTCTGGCCCGCCTTGGCGATGCCGTAGCACTTCTCCTTGCCGGGGGCGGGCTGGCCGTCGTGGGCGGTGGCCGCCGGCGACTGGCCGAGGCCCATCGCGATCACGCCGGCGAGGGCCGACCGGATCAGGGCTCGCTTCGGGTTCATTCGTCTCTCCTGGGCTGGGGGCGTGCGGGACGCCCGGGAAGGCCGGGAATGATAGCACCGGCGCCCGGCCGCGCCGCGCGCCCCCTTTTTAGTTGGGGGTCCCCCGCCTACAATAGCGGCCACTCCCACCCCCCTCCGAGCCGCGCTCCCCCCAATGCCCCCCAAGCCATCCGCCGCGCAGAAGGCCGAAGTGCTCATCGAGGCACTGCCGTACATCCAGCGTTTCTACGACCGGACCATCGTCATCAAGTACGGCGGCAACGCGATGACCGACATCGCGCTGCAGGAGGACTTCGCCGAGGACATCGTCCTGCTCAAGCTCATCGGCATGAACCCCGTGGTGGTCCACGGCGCCGGCCCGCAGATCGGGGCCCTCCTGCAGAAGCTCGGCAAGCAGAGCGAGTTCATCCAGGGCATGCGCGTCACGGACGAGGAGACCCTCGACGTGGTGGAGATGGTCCTGGGCGGGCTCATCAACCAGGAGATCGTCACCCTCATCAACAAGGCCGGCGGCAAGGCCGTGGGCCTCACCGGCAAGGACGGCCACTTCATCCACGCGCGCAAGCTCAAGGTGGCGAGCAAGGAGGACAAGAAGAAGAAGATCGACGTCGGCCTCGTGGGCGAGGTGGTGAAGATCGACCCCGAGATCATCCAGCTCCTGGACCAGCGCGACTTCATCCCCGTGATCGCGCCCATCGGCGCCGACGAGAGGGGCGTGGCCTACAACATCAACGCGGACATCGCCGCGGGCAAGCTCGCCGTGACGCTGCAGGCCGAGAAGCTGATCCTGCTCACCAACACCACCGGCGTCCTCGACAAGTCCGGCAAGGTGGTGACGGGCCTCACCTCCAAGAAGGTGAGGGAGATGATCGACGACGGCACGATCTCCGGCGGCATGCTGCCGAAG
>CAZNWZ010000032.1:0-17458 GCA_964576455.1 uncultured Lysobacter sp. | reverse complement strand
AGTGGGAGAAGGTGCGCGAGATCTACCGGCTGGGGCTCAAGCACGGCATGAAGCTCGCCGCGATCTCGGGGGTGAACGGGCCGTTCACGGATGCCGACATCCGGCGGGTGAGGAAGCTCGCGCTGGCGGCGCGGGCGCGGTCGGTGGCCGAGCCGAGGAAACGCCCGGACAAGTCTCCATCGAGATCACGAAGCCGCTCCACCCGGGTCAGGAAGAAGGTTCCCGCTCTTCGGTGACGAAGCCGATAGGCCGCCGCGCGGGCTGGTCCGAGCGCATGAGGCGGCGAATCGCTTCCAGTATCCGCTCGATCACTTCATCGTGACCATCAAGTCTTTTTTCCAGACGGCTTTCGAGCGCCGCGAACTGGCTGGCGAGTTGCTGGTTGTCCGCCAGTACGCGCCGGAGGCGGACGAAGACCCGCATGATCTCGATATTCACCGCGATGGCAGTCGGGCTCCGGAGAACCGACGAGAGCATTGCCACGCCCTGCTCCGTGAACGCATAGGGCGCATGCCGCCTTCCCCCGCGTCCGGTGTTTGACATCACAGTTTGTGATCTCAAAGCTCGGCTTTCCCCCTCTGTGAGGCGAAAGCAGAAGTCGTCGGGAAACCGCGCGGCATTCCGATTGACAGCCTGGACCAGGGCGCGCGTCTCGATCCCATAGAGTTTTGCCAGAGTCGAGTCGAGCAGTACGCGCTGCCCACGGATCGGGAGGATGGCTTCGCTGATGTGATCGAGCGGCTGGGAATGGACTTTTCCGGGCATTCAAGTCAAACGTGACTGCCCGGCGTCGCGTTGACTTGAATGAGCCAGGGCGTCTCCTCGCGCATCCGCGCCTCGTAGGCGGCGATCTCGCGCTCGTAGCGCAGCGTGAGGTCGATCTCGTCGATGCCCGCGAGGAGGCACTCCTTGCGGAACGGGTCCACGCCGAAACTCTCCACGCTTCCGTCGGGGAGGCGAACGGTCTGCGCGGCGAGGTCGATGGCGAGTTCGGCGCCGGGGCTCGCGGCGAGCATCGCGCGGATGGCGGCCACGCGTTCGGCCGGCAGCACGATCGCCAGCACGCCGTTCTTGAAGGAGTTCTCGAAGAAGATGTCGCCGAAGGACGGCGCGATCCAGGCGCGAAGGCCCGAGCCCGCGAGCGCCCAGACGGCGCCCTCGCGCGAGGAGCCGCAGCCGAAGTTCTCCGCGGCCACGAGGATCTTCGCGCCCCTGTAGGCCGGGCGATCGAGCGGGAAGTCCGGGTCGGATTCGCGCAGGTCGCGGAAGAGGTAGTTCTCGTAGCCCGAGGAGCGCGGCATGCGAAGAAAGCGCGCGGGGAGGATCCGGTCCGTGTCGACGTTGACGAGGTCGAGCGGAACGGCGACGGCGGTGAGCGTGGTGAAGGGCGTCACGGGAGCAGTTTCCGGACGTCGGTGATGCGGCCGGTGACCGCGGCGGCGGCGGCCATCGCCGGGCTCATGAGGTGCGTGCGCGCCCCCTTGCCCTGGCGGCCTTCGAAATTGCGGTTGGAGGTCGAGGCGCAGCGCTGGCCGGCCTCGACGAGATCGCCGTTCTGCCCGACGCACATCGAGCAGCCGGGCTCTCCCCAGCGCATTCCGGCTTCGACGAAGACGCGCGCAAGGCCCTCGGCCTCCGCCGCGCGCTTCACCTGCCCCGAGCCGGGAACCACCAGCGCGGGGACCACGGCCTTGCGGCCGCGCACGACGGCCGCCGCCGCGCGAAGATCCTCGATCCGGCTGTTGGTGCACGAGCCGATGAAGACGCGGTCCACGGGCAGGCCCGCGAGAGGCTGGCCGGGAGCGAGGCCCATGTAGCGAAGCGCCTTCTCCATGCTGGCGCGCCGGGTCGGGTCCCTCTCTGCCGCGGGGTCTGGCACGGCGCCGCCGATACCGGTGCCGTGCTCGGGGCTCGTGCCCCAGGTGACCATGGGCTCCAGCGCCCCGGCATCCAGCTCCACCTCGCGATCGAAGCGCGCATCCTCGTCGGAGGCGAGCGTGCGCCAGCGCTCGAGCGCGCGGTCCCAGTCGGCGCCCTGCGGCGCGCGCGGGCGTCCGTGCAGCCAGGCGAAGGTGGCGTCGTCCGGGGCCACGAGGCCGGCCCGCGCGCCGGCCTCGATGGACATGTTGCAGATCGTGAGACGGCCCTCGATGGAAAGCGAGCGGATCGCCGGACCCGCGTACTCGATCACGTGCCCCGTGCCGCCGAAGGCGCCGATGCGGGCGATGAGGGCGAGGATCACGTCCTTCGCGTGCACGCCGGGGCCGAGGCTTCCCGTGACGGTGACGCGCATGGCGCGCGACTTCGTCTGCCACAGCGCCTGGGTGGCGAGGACGTGCGCCACTTCGGACGCGCCGATGCCGAAGGCGAGCGCCCCGAGCGCGCCGTGGGAGGAGGTGTGCGAGTCGCCGCAGACGAGCGTGATCCCCGGCTGCGTGAATCCCTGCTCGGGCCCCACCACGTGCACGATGCCCTGGCGCTCGTCGCGCAGGGGCAGCAGCGCGATGGAAGCGGCGGCGGTGTTGGCCGCGAGCGTCTCGATCTTCTCGCGCAGGTTCGCGTCCTCGATCCGTTCCCGGTTGCCCGAAGGGGCGTAGTGGTCGGGCGTGGCGAGGCAGGCGTCGGGGCGGCGCACCTTCCGGCCGGCCTTTCGCAACGCCTCGAACGCGTGGAAGCTCCCGTCGTGCAGCAGGTGCCGGTCGATGTAGAGCAGGGTGCGCCCGCCGGGGCCCGTGGCCACGGCGTGGGCGTTCCAGATCCTGTCGTAGAGCGTGAGGCCCATCGACCCGTTACTTCGGCACGTGCCCCACGGAATCGGCGTACTTCCGCATGGCCTCCTCGCCCAGGTACTCGCGCTCCCAGGCGCGCACCTGGTCGAAACCGGCAAAAGTGTGCAAGTCCCCAAGCGGATGCTTGCGGAATTCCTCCATGAAGCGCGTCTCGGCCACGGGGCCCTCGGCGTGCATCTGCGCCGCGAGGTCGTGCATGGCGGCGAGCGCCGAGCGCAGCATCGCGTTGGGCGAGATGCACACGGCGATGCCCAGCTCGCGCAGCTCCTGCGTCGTGAAGCGCGGCGAGACGCCCGTCATGTTGTAGAAGACGGGTCCCTTTACCTCGCCGCAGATGCGCCTAACTTCCTCCACGGAGGTCGGCCCCTCGATGAAGCCGAGGTCGGCACCGGCCGCGAGGTAGGCGTTCACGCGGCGGATGGCGTCGTCGAGCGAGCCGCCGTGGGCCCCGCGCGCGTCGGTGCGGGCGATGAGCACGAAGTCCGGATCGATCTCGTTTCGGGTGTCGGCCGCCGCGCGGATCTTGCCCACGGCCTCCTCCAGGGGGATGACGAGGCGCCCGGCCACGTGCCCGCAGCGTTTCGGGCTCACCTGGTCCTCCAGGTGGATGCCCGCCACCCCCGCGCCGGCGTACTCGCGGATGGTGCGGATCACGTTGATGGCGTTGCCGAAGCCCGTGTCCGCGTCCGCGATGAGCGGGACGCGCACCGCCGAGGCGATGTAGCGGGCGTTGGCCACCATCTCCGTCATCGTGGCGAGCCCGACGTCGGGAAGCCCCGTCAGCGAGAGCGAGGTGCCGTAGCCCGTCATGTAGATCGCGTCGAATCCGGCCTGCTCGAGGACCTTCGCGCTCATGGCGTTGTAGCACCCCGGGACGTACAGGGTCGGGCCGCGGGCGACGAGCTCCCGCAGCCGGGTGGAGGCGCGCTTCATCACTTGGCCGTGACGCCGGAATCCTTGATGACCTTCGCCCAGGTCTTCTGCTCCGCTTCCAGGAGCTTGCGGAATTCCTCGGGCGTGTTGCCGACGGTCTCGGCGCCCAGCTTCTGGAACCGGTCCTTCACTTCCGGCGAGTTGAGCGCCTTGGCGGCGGCCGCGTGGAGCTTGGCGATCACGGCCCTGGGCGTGCCGGCGGGCGCGAGGAGCCCGTACCAGGTGTCGGAGGCGTAGCCGGGCACCACCTCGCCGATCGTCGGGATCTCGGGGTTGCTCTGGGCGCGCTTGCTGCTGGTGAGGCCCATGGCGATGAGCCGGCCGTCCTTGAGCAGCGGCTGCATGGGCAGCAGGCCGTCGAGCGCGAGCTGCACCTGGCCCGAGAGCACGTCCTGGCGCGCCTGCGTCGAGCCCTTGTAGGGCACGTGCACGACCTTGATGCCCGCCATCGAGAGGAAGAGCTCCATGTTCAGGTGCGTGGCGGAGCCCAGGCCCGCGGAGCCGTAGTTGAGCTTGTCCGGATTCTGCTTCGCGTACGCGATGAGATCCTTCAGGTTCTTCGCCGGCACCGACGGATGCGCCACGATCATCTGGTGCGTGTTGGCCATCACGGTGATCGGCTCGAACCCGTTGAGCGGGTCGTAGGTCTTCTTGCCCGCGTGCATCATGGGATTGATCACGTGCGAGGGGCTCACCGCGACCAGCGTGTAGCCGTCGCCGGGCGAGTTGGCCGCGATCTCGGTGCCCACGAGGCCCCCGGCGCCGGGCTTGTTCTCCACGACGACGGCCTGGCCCAGCTCCTTCGAGAGGCCGTCGGCCACCGTGCGCGCGAGCGTGTCGCCGGTGCCGCCGGCGGCGAGCGGGACGATGATCTTGATGGCCTTGTTGGGGAAATCCTGCGCGGGGACGGCGAGCGGGATGGCGAGCGCGGCCAGGGCGGCCAGCGTGACGAGGGTGCGGCGCTTCGACGGCATGGTTTTCTCCTCCGGGGTTTATGGGGACGATTCTATCAACGCGGGATCGCCCTTTCGCGGCCGGATCGTGCAGAATCCGGGCCTGGCCCATTGCGGAGCGCGATGCCCATGAGCACTCTTCGCCCCGAAGTCAGCGTCGAAAGCCTCAACCGCATGGGCGGGGAATACCTGCCCGGCTACCTCGGCGTCGAGATGGTCTCGGTCGCCCAGGGCGAGCTCTCGAGCCGCATGGCGGTGAAGAAGCTGCACGTGGCGCCCAACGAGTTCCTGCACGCCGCGAGCGTGGTGGCGCTCGCCGACACCACCTGCGGCTACGCCACGATCGCCCACCTGCCCGCGGGCGCGACCTCGTTCACGACCATCGAGCTCAAGAGCAACTTCCTCGGCACCGTCCGCGAGGGGAGCGTCGCCTGCACCGCCACGGCCCAGCACCTGGGCAGGACCACCCAGGTGTGGGATGCCGTGGTCACGGACGCGGAGAGCGGACGCAAGATCGCGCTCTTCCGCTGCACCCAGATGATCCTGTGGCCGAAGGCGTGAGCCCCCGGCAGGCTCAGGGCGCCTTCACCAGGTCCACGCGCCGGTTCTTCGCGCGCCCGGCCTCGTCGTCGTTGCCCGCCACGGGGGCGAGCGGGCCCACACCGTAGCCCTTGAGGCGGCCGGCGGCGATGCCGTAGGACTTCACCAGCTCGGCCACGACGGCCTCCCCGCGCGCCTGCGCGAGGCGCATGTTGTCCTCCACCGTCCCGACGGAGTCGGTGTGTCCCACGACCCAGAGCTTGAGGCCCGGGTCGCCCTTGAGGAGCTTGGCCACCTCGTCGAGCGCGGGCTTGGACTCGGGCTTCACGATGGACTTGCCGGTGTCGAAGTGGATGTCATAGACCGCGACGTGGCCCTTGGCGCGGATGTCGTTGGAGAGCGCCGCGGCGTCGGCCACGACGTACTGCTTCATGGCCCCCTTCTCGATGGTGCGGATCCAGATCTTGCCGTTGCCGCGCTCGGCCTCCGCCCAGACCTCCTTGCCGTCGAGGACGACGCTTCCGTTGACCCACCAGTTGGGCACCGAGGCGGCGACGGTGCCGCCGATCTTCTTCAGCGCCTCCTCGTAGTTGCGCACGACCGCGACCGCGCCCGGCTCCTGCTTGCCGCGCTCGATCTGGTAGGTCACGAAGGTGAACTTGCCTTCCTGCCGGTTCTGCACGCGCGCATTGGGCGTCTTGAACGGGTAGGCGTCGAACTCCGCCGACCTGCAGTCGACGATGTAGTAGCCGGGCATGCGCACGGGAAAGAGGGCGGGGTCGGTGCAGCCCTTCTTGTCGGGCTCGGCGAAGGCGGTGGCGGCGAGCCCCAGCGAGACGGCCAGGAAGACGCGGGTGAGGTTCTTTTTCATGGGGTTCCTCGGGAAACGGGACGGAAGACAGTCCCCATGCTAGGTGGCGGGCCGGGGCCGGGGGTTGCTCTGGCGCAGACCTTGCGCAAAAAGCCGCGGGAGGGGGTTACCATGGCCCACTCTCGCTCCGGGAGGTCCGCATGGATCGCGTCTCGCGTCGTCATGCCCTCGGCGCCCTGGGCGCCATCGCCCTCGGCGCCGCCCTTCCCGCGCCGGCCCGGGCGCAGCCGCCGCGCGTGCAGAGCTGGCCCCTCGGGACGGCGCGCCGCACCGGCATCCACGACGTCGCCCCGGCCCCCGACGGCGGCGTGTGGTTCAGCGCCCAGGCGAGCGGGCACCTCGGCTACTTCGACCCCGCGAAGGGCACGACGGAGCTCATCGAGCTCTTCGGCAACTCCTCGCCCCACGGCGTGATCCAGGGCCCGGACAAGGCGGCCTGGCTCACCGACGGCGGCGCGCAGGCGATCGTGCGCGTGGGCTGGCCCGACCGCGCCGTGCGGGCCTATCGCCTCCCGGAAGGCACGCCGTATGCCAACCTGAACACCGCCGCCTTCGACGGCGACGGCGACCTCTGGTTCACGGGGCAGAGCGGCGTGATCGGCAAGGTCTGGGTGAAGAGCGGCAAGGTCGAGGTGTGGGACGCCCCGCGCGGGCGCGGCCCCTACGGCATCTGCGCGACGCCCGCGGGCGACATCTGGTACTGCTCGCTCGCGGGCTCCTACATCGCGCGCATCGACCGCAGGACGGGCGAGTCCCTCGTGGTCGAGCCGCCGACGCCCCGCAACGGCGCCCGCCGAGTCTGGAGCGACAGCCGCGGACGCATCTGGGTGAGCGAGTGGACGAGCGGCAACCTCTCGATGCACGACCCGGCATCGAAGAGCTGGCGCACCTGGAAGATGCCCGGCGACAACCCGCACGCCTACGCCGTGTACGTGGACGGGCGCGACGTCGCGTGGGTCGCGGAGTGGACCTCCAACGCGGTGTACTCGTTCGACCCGCGCACGGAGAAGTTCGAGCGCTTCGACTTCCCGCGGCCCGGCACCAACATCCGCCAGATCCTCGGGCGCCAGGGCGAGGTGTGGCTTCCCGAGAGCGGCACCGAGCACATCTCGGTCATCCGCACCGCCTGACGGAGGCTCTCCCCTCTCCCTCGGGAGAGGGGCTGGGGGTGAGGGCTACATGTTCCGGAAGAGCGCCATGTAGGGAATGCTCACCGCGAGCGTCTCGGGCCGGTTCCTCAGGCGCAGCGTCCCGCGCCCCGACTCGTCCCGGGTGACGCCGGCCACCGCGCGCAGGTTCACGAGGGTGGAGCGGTGGATCTGGCGGAACATCGCGGGATCGAGCGCGTCCAGCAGCTCGCGGATGGGCGTGCGCACGAGCGCCTCGCCCTCGGCCGTCATCACCACGGTGTACTTGTTGTCGGCGCGGAAGTAGGCGACGTCCTCGACGAGGATGAGCCGCGTCTCCTTGCCCACGCTCGCGGTGATCCAGGTGAGCGCCGGCTTGCGCGGCTGGGCGGGCAGCGCCCCCCGCAGCTGCTCCACGATCGCCGCCAGGGCGCCGGCGTCCGGCGTGCCGGCGGCCGCGCGCGCCTTCAGGCGCTGCACGGTGGCCGCGAGGCGCTCGGGCACGATGGGCTTGAGCAGGTAGTCGATGGCGCCGCGCTCGAAGGCGTCGATGGCGTACTGGTTGTAGGCGGTCACGAAGACGACCTGGGTGGCCGGGCTCGCCTCGGCGGCCGCGGCGGCGACCTCCAGGCCGGTGAGGCCGGGCATGCGGATGTCGAGGAACGCGACGTCGGGCTTGTGCTCGGCGATGGCTTCCAGCGCGGCGCCGCCGTCCTCGCAGGCGGCGGCCACCTCGAGCTCCGGCCACGCGCGGCCCAGGGCGGCGAGGAGGTCCTCGCGCAGCAGGGCCTCGTCTTCGGCGACGACGGCCCTAGGCATGGGGGCCTCCCGGCGGCCCTGCGAGCGGCACGGTGATCGTGGCGGCCACGCCCCGCGGGAAATTGGCGACGATGGCGAAGGAGGCCGACTCGCCGTAGGCCAGGCGCAGCCGCTCGCGGATGTTGCGAAGCCCGATGCCCGTGCCGCCGCCTTCCTCGGAGAACCCCCGCCCGTCGTCGGCCACGGTGATGGCGGCCCGGCCGTCGCTCGCCTTGGCGAGGATCCAGATGTTGCCGCCGCCGGTCACCGGCTCCAGGCCGTGCTTGATGGCGTTTTCCACGAGGGTCTGCAGCATCATGGGGGGCACCGGCACGGCGCGCAGCTCGTCGGGAACCTGGACCTGCACGGCGAGGCGCTCGCCCATGCGGATGCGCAGGATCTCGAGGTAGGCGCGGGCGCGGTCGAGCTCCTCGCCCAGGGTGGAGGGCGTGTCCTCGGTGCGCGGCAGCGAGTGGCGCAGGTAGGTGATGAGGTGGCCGAGCATCAGGTCGGCCCGCGCCGGGTCGCTGCGCGTGAGGACCTGGGCGCTCGCGAGCGTGTTGTAGAGGAAGTGCGGCTCGACCTGCGCGTGCAGCAGGTTGAGCCGGGCCACGGTGAGCTCCTTCTCGGTCTCCGTCTGGCGCGCGCTCGCCTGCTCGTCCTTGCGCCGCTCGGCCACGCGCCGGGTGATGGCGCGCGTCACCGCCTCGGCGTTCTCGAAGTTCGTGCCGTGGTCGACGAGGAACCAGTCGAGCCACGGGCCGCCCTCGGGCTCGCAGATGAGAGTCGCGCTGGCCGTGCCCTGGCCGGGCGTCACGACGGCGCGCACCAGGTTGCGGCGCTCCTTCGCGGCGCCGGAGCCCGGATCCCGGCCCGGCTTGCCGCCCCCGTAGGGATCCACGCGCCTCACCCGGGCCCGAACCTGCAGGCTGTCCTTCACGCTCTCGATCGCCTCGACGTGCGGAAGCTCGCGGATCGTGGCGTCCACCAGGTCGAAGGCCTCCCCGGCGGGGAAGGGGATCTCGATCTGGCGGCGGTGGCGGAACTCGAGCGAGGCGGCGTCCACGCGGTCGGTGATGAGGCGCACGCGCCGCACGTGGGAGAAGGCCTCCGCCACGACCCAGGCCAGGGCGATGAAGAAGAGGAGCAGGAAGGCCCAGCGCGGTCCGGCGTCGATCGTGTTCCGCCAGGCGACGAGGAAGGCGATCGCGGCGGCGCAGAAGACGAGGGCCCGGCGGAAGACGAATTTGAAGGATCCCATGGGTCGCAGGATAGCAACCCCGTCCCGCCCGGCGCTCGCGTCCTGCGACGAAACCGGGGTCGGCGGGGGCGAAACCGGGTCACGGCGGCCCGAAGCCGCCTGCTCCCCTGTCAGGGCGGTCCGAAGCCGTCTGCTCCCCTCTCCCTTGGGAGAGGGGCCAGGGGTGAGGGTCCGGACACGCGCGCGTCCATCCGCTCGTGCTCGGCGGCCTTGTTCTCCTGCCACCACGCCGTGAGCGCCCGGAAGCTGCCGCCGAACTTGCGGGCCTTGAGCTCGTGGGTCGCGTGCTGGCAGGCGGCCATGGGGGCCGCGAGGACGCCCTGGGTCGTGGCGACCCAGTCGCAGTACCAGAAGGCGTCCTCGAGGGCGGCGATATCGCCCCTTTCAGGCGCCGCCGCGGGCTCCGTCCCCACCGTCGCGCAGCCGGTGAAGGCGAGGAAGGCGATCGCCGCAAGAGCCGGGCGGTGGAGGGTGGCCATCGCCCATTGTCCCACCGTTCGAGTGGGGTTACGCGGCGCAGCCCCACTCCTCGGCCGCGCGCCACGCGCCGTCGCGCGTATAGAAGAACCCGCCGCGCTCGAAGCCGGCGAGGAGCGTGGCCTTGGCGGCCAGCACGCGGCCGCACTCGGCGCGCATCGCCACGGCCTCGTCGGGCAGCCCCTCGACCCGGTGGTCGGGGGCGGGCCTGCCCTGGGCATCGCGCGAGAGGTAGACGCAGCCCGTGGCGTAGTTGTAGAACGCCGGCCGGAAGCCCATCGCCTGCAGCGTCTCGCCGCGCCGCTCCACGGCCGCCTGCATCACCAGGGTCTTCGCCAGCCAGTCGCTGCCTGCCAGGTTGCTCATGGGCACCTCCCGCGTCGGGAGTCTCGTGTCTCGATGGGGCCAGTGTCCTTCCGGGGGCCCCTCGTGACTGTGAGGCACGTCGCATTTCGACCGCGGCGCAATTACGCCTGAAGGCGACGAGCGGGCCCCTGCGGTCGACGAGGGGTTTCCGGCGGCGCCGATGTTGCGCCTGAAATGCCGGCGTTCAGGCAAGCCTCGCCAGGGTCGGGGCGAGGTCCAGCCCCGTCTCCCGGGCCAGCCGGGCCGCCCGCTCGCGCAGCGCCGCCGGGTCGAGCGCGAGGTCGCGGTCCGCGCTCGCGAGAACCACGGTGTTGCCGGCGCCGCAGGGCGGCAGGGCCACCACCCGCCCCTCGAAGGCCTCGCGCAGGCGCCGCAGGACGGGGCCGACGCTTCGCCGGCGCGTGAGGAGGTTGGCCGCCAGCATGCCGTCCGGATTCAGGCGGCTGCGGCAATTGAGGTAGAAGGGCACGGTCTCGAGCATCCCCGCGTTGCCTTCCGCGTCGAAGCCGTCGACGAGGATCAGGTCGAAGCGCCGCTTCGTGGCCGCGAGCCAGCCGTGCGCGTCGCCGACCTCGATCGCGAGCCGGGGCGAGGGCTCCGGCAGCCGGAAGAACTGGCGCGCCGCGGCCACCACCGCGGGGTCGATCTCGATCACCGTGAGCCGCGTGCCCGGACAGTGGCGGTGCAGGAATCGCGTGAAGGAGGCGGCGCCGAGTCCCACCTGGAGCACCCTTCGCGGCCATCCGCGCCGCGGGGCGAGCAGGAGCGGCAGCATCATCTCGCGCGTGTACTCGAGTTCGAGCGACCACGGGCGCGCGACGCGCATGGCGCCCTGCACCAGCTCGGAGCCGAAGTGCAGGTAACGGACCCCGTCCTTCTCGCTGACCTCGATCGATCCCACCTGCGGCACCTGGTGCGGATGCCTGGCGGGCGCGCCTGGCACGATGGGAGATGCTAGCCCATCCGGCCGGGCGTGGACGGCGGCGGCGCGAGGATCGCGACGGCGCGCGGCGCCAGGCGCTCCAGGGCGGCCTGCAGCGCCTCGGGCTGGTTCTCGCGCACGATCTCGAGGTCCGCCTCGCGGTCGCGCTCCTTGAGGAGGGCGCCCGCCTTCTCGCACCACGACTTCGCGGCCCCGACGTCCGGCGCGGCGACGAGCAGGGTGAGGCCGTCGCCGACGGCGCTGGACAGGGGCAGCAGGAGGTCCACCGCGCGCTGCGGCTCGACGCCCACCGGGCACACGGCCGCGAGCGGGCCGCGGAAGCGTCCGGAGGGCGGCAGCACGAGCAGCGTGGCCGGGGCCTCCGGGGCGAACTGCAGCGCCTCCGGTCCCCAGCGCGGGATGCCCACCACCGTCAGGTCCTCCGGCGTCGCGGTGGCGACGATCTCCCCGGTCACCGACCCGCGCGTGACGCGCAGCCGCCAGCGCAGCGGGCGCGCCTCGGCCAGCTCCGCGAGGACGCGCCGCGCCAGCCGCGCCTGCGCCTGCAGCGTGCGCTCGAGGGCGGCCGGATCGAGGCGCCGCGCCGAGGCCGATCCCACGCCCACCTCGCGCGCGAAGGGCATCCCCGCCATGCGGTGCAGCTCGTCGCTCTCGACGAAGAGGGCCTCGAGCTCGGCGTCCAGCTCGCCCGCCAGCGAGGCGGCCGCCTCCAGCGCCGGGCGGCTCTGCGGTCCGAAGTCGAGGCCGACGACGATGCGCCGGATCTTCATCGCGGCTTCCCGCGCCGCCAATCCTTCCGGCCCGCCGGGCCCGCGGCGAAGGTGCGCACGCGCTCGGCGAAGGCGGCCAGGCGCTGCTCGACCCGCCGGTTCACGCTCCCGGCGGGGAAGTGCCCGAGGGCGTCGCGCTCGCCGGCGGCGAGGCCCGTGAGGATCTCGAGCGCCTCGTCGACGCGGCCCACGGGCCAGACGTGGAAGCGGCCCTCGTCCACCGCCTGCACGACCTCGCGCCGCAGCATGAGGTGGCGCGTGTTGGCGGCGGGGATGATCACGCCCTGCGAGCCGGTGAGCCCGCGCGCCCGGCACAGGTCGAAGAAGCCCTCGATCTTCTCGTTGGCGCCGCCGATGGCCTGCACGTCGCCGTGCTGGTTCACGGAGCCCGTGATCGCGACCGACTGCCGGATGGGGGCCTCGGCGAGGGCGGACAGGAGCGCGCACAGCTCGCCGCAGGAGGCGCTGTCCCCCTCGACGCCGCCGTAGTTCTGCTCGAAGACGAGCGTGGCCGCGAGCGAGAGCGGCCGGTCGATCGCATAGCGCCCGGCGAGGAAGCCCGAGAGGATCATCACGCCCTTGGAGTGCAGGGGCCCGCCCAGCTCCGCCTCGCGCTCGATGTCCACCACGCCGCCGCTGCCCAGCCGGACGCGCGCGGTGATGCGGCTGGGCATGCCGAAGGCGAACTCGCCCAGCTGCACGACCGACAGGCCGTTCACCTGGCCGACGCGCGCTCCCGCGGTGTCGATGAGGAGCGTGCCCTTCTGCATCTGCTCGCGCACCCGCTCGCGGATGCGCGACTGGCGCTCCTCGCGGGCGGCGAGGGCCCGGTCCACGTCGGCCGCCTCCACCACCTTGCGGCCGGCGGCGTTGGCGAAGTAGTCGGACTCGCGCACCAGGTCCGTGAGGTCCTGCATGGCCACCGAGAGCTTGCCCGCGTCGCCCGCGGTGCGGGCGCCGTGCTCGAGCAGGCGGGCCACCGCCGTGCGGTCCAGCGCGCGCAGCTTCTCGCGCCGGGCGATGGTCGCGACCACGCGCGCGTAGGCGAGGTCGCTCTCGGGCGCCCGCTCGATGTCCTCCTCGAAGTCCGCGGCCACCTTGAAGAGCTCGGGGAACTCCGGGTCGTAGGCCTGCAGCAGGTAGTAGATGTACCGGTCGCCCACCAGCACCACCTTCTGGTCGAAAGGGATGGGCTCGGGCTTGAGCCCCACGGTGCTCACCAGGCTCAGCATCTGCCCGAGCGACTCGGTGCGGATCTCGCGCGAGCGCATGGCGCGCTTCAGGGCCTCGTACGCGAAGGGCTGCGTGAGGACCTTGAGCGCGTCCAGGATCAGGTAGCCGCCGTTGGCGCGGTGGAAGGCCCCCGCCTTGATCAGCATGAAGTTGGTGACGAGGGTGCCCATCTGGGCCTGGTGCTCGATGCGGCCCACGAGGTTGTCGTGCGCGGGGTTGTCCTCGTGGACGATGGGCGCGCCGGCGTCGGCCGCGTGCTCGACGATCACGTTCACCTGGTAGCGGCCGAGCGGGGACTCCGATTCCTGCTCGGGGAGCGGGATGCCGAAGAGGGTGCGCTGCTCGCCCTCCTTGGGGTGGCGGAAGTACTCGGCGTGGTCGAGCACGTCCTCGTGCACGCTTGCCAGGTACTGCACCACGGGTTGCAGCGCCACGTAGGCGGCCTTCAGCTCCTCGATGAGGCCGGTGACGGTCGCGCCGATCACCTGGCGGTTGAGCTCGCGCACCTTGCGCTGCGCCTCGCGGCGCATCTTGGGCACCTCGTGGATGGCGTTCGCGAGCTCCTGCTCCAGCGCCGAGATCGCGTCCTGGACCTTCTTCTGCTTCGCCTCGGAGAGCGCGTGGAACTCGTCCGGGCTCATCACCTTGTCCTTGTGCATCGGCGCGAAGCCGAAGCCGGCGGGGGTGCGCACGAGGGCGATGCCCTGGTCCTTGGCCTTCCCGCCGATCGCCTCGATGGCGGCCTCGTGGCGGTGCTCGAACTCGCTCTCGATCTCCTGCAGGCGCGTCCGGTACTCGTCGGTCTCGAAGGCGCCGGGGATGCCCGTGCGCAGGTCCTCGACGAGTCGCTGCATGTCCTGCCGGAAGCGCACGGCGCTGCCCGCGGGAAGCCGCAGGGCGCGGGGCTTGTCGGGCGCGCCGAAGTCGAAGACGTAGCACCAGTCGTCGGGCGTGCCGCGCTTGGGCGCCTCCTGCTCGAGGAAGCGGCGCACGATGGTGTGGCGGCCGATGCCCTCGGGGCCCATCGCGTAGAGGTTGTAGCCGCCCTGCTCGATGCCCACGCCGAAGCGGATGGCCTCGACGGCGCGCGACTGGCCGAGGACGTCGGCGAAGTCCTGCAGGTCGTCGGTGGTGGCGAAGGGCAGGCCCGCGGGGTCGCAATCGCGGCGAAGCTGCGCGGCCTTGAGCGGTGTCACGGGAAGGGAAGCCGGCATGACGGACGCCTCCGAATTCCCAGTTTCCGCCCGGGGGCGCCCCGCCTGTTGACGCCGGTCAAGGGCCGGGGAAGGGCGGCCCGGCGGGGCCCGGATCGGGGTAGCATCGCCCTCGATTCCCCAACCGCCGGAGGTCGCCATGTCGGTCCTGCTGGAGTTCTCGATGTCGCCCTTCGACAAGGGCGAGAGCCTGGGCGAGTACGTGGCGCGCTCGCTCGACATCGTGGACAGGAGCGGCCTGCCCTACCGGCTCACCCCCATGGGGACCATCGTCGAGGGCGAGTGGGACGAGGTGATGGCGGTCGTCACGGCCTGCTTCGAGCGCATGCGCCAGGACTGCGGCCGCATCTCCACCTCGATCCGCATCGACTACCGCGCCGGCAAGGGCGGGCGCCTGAAGTCCAAGATCGACTCCATCGAATCGACGCTGGGCCGCAAGCTCTCGACCTGAGGCCCGGGGACGCGTTCGCGAGCGCGTCCCCGGGGCGGGTCAGCGCCGGCGGCGGGGCTTCGGGTACTGCAGGATCCTGGCCACGCGGCTCTCGAAGGGATCGCGGCGGGAAAGCCCGGCGGCCTGGCCGCGGGCCAGGAGCGGGTAGTGGCGCAGCCCCACGAGGCGCTCGTGCGCCTCCCAGCAGGCCTTGGGCGAGGTCGCCCAGAGCGCCGTGTCGAGGCGGCGCAGGTCAAAGGCCCCCGAGTAGCTGCGCAAAGTGTGCCGGCCCCGGCGGTCGCAGTACTCGTGGAAGTAGGAGAGCGCCAGCTCGCGCAGGGAGCGGTACACCGGGTCGCGGTAGCGCAGCACCGCGCCGTTGGTCTTGGAGATCGCTCCCCAGCACCGCCCCCGCCGGAAGACGGCGATGCAGTGCGGGTAGTCCGAGAGCTCGCAGTCGAGGTGGACCACGAGGGGCGGCCGGCCGTGCACCCACAGCGCGCACGCGGCCACGAACGCTCCCTCCAGGCAGTGCGCGCGCCGTTGCCGCAGCACCTCGCGCGCCGACAGCAGGGTCTCGCCGGCGGGCTCGTGGTTGGCGGGGATGCGGTTCACGAACGCCTGGACCTTCTGCGGCGTGTCGAGGCGCTCGAGCCGGGCGAACTGCGCCCGGGTGAGGCCGAGGTCCTCGCGGCGCGCGAAGCGGCGATGGCGAAGGAGGGCCATGGGCGCGAGGCTGCGTCGTTCCGGGCGCGCGCGCCGGCGCGGGGATCAGGCGGCGCGGCCGACGATCTGGGCGGTGGCGATGAGCTCCTCGAGGAGGGCCATCGCGGCCTTGCCCGACATGGCGTACGGGTCGAGCGTCGTGGTTTCCGAGTACTTGAGCAGGATCGAGGGGTTCACCTTGGCGAGGTTCACCTGCCCCATCGTCCAGCTGGCGAACTGGCGCTGGGCGGCCTCCTCGTAGTGCAGCACCACCACGTTCTTGTGCCGCGGGTCGCGGACGATGTCGTTGTAGAGGAGGTTCACCGCGGTGCGGCCGCCCTCCAGCACCTGCATGAAGGTGTCGCCGCTCTGGCAGAGGATGCCGGTGATGCCCAGCCGCGGGTTGTGCTTGCGCGACTGCGCGAGGATCGACTCGAGGGTGTCGGCGGTCACCGGCTTGGCGGAGTGGCTGGCGTAGAGGAGGCGCACGAGCATACGGGTTCTCCTGGGCGGTGCCTTACGGGTTCTTTCTCTGCAGCAGGGCGAGGAACTCGCGGCGCAGGTTCGCGTCCTTGAGGAACGAGCCGCGCATCACGCTGTTGATCATCTTCGAGTCGGTGTCCTTCACGCCTCGCCACTGCATGCAGAAGTGGTCGGCCTCCATCACCACGGCGAGCCCGTCGGGGTGCATCTTGTCCTGCAGCAGGTCCGCCAGGCGCGTGACCGCCTCTTCCTGGATCTGCGGCCGGCTCATCACCCAGTCGCACAGCCGCGCGTACTTCGAGAGCCCGATGAGGTTCGAGTGCTCGTTGGGCATCACGCCGATCCACACCCTGCCGATGATCGGGCACAGGTGGTGCGAGCAGGCGCTCCTCACCGTGATGGGGCCCACGATCATGAGCTCGTTCAGGCGCTCGACGTTCGGGAACTCGGTGACCGGCGGCTCCGCGACGTAGCGGCCGCGGAAGACCTCGGTGAGGTACATCTTCGCCACGCGCCGCGCGGTGTCCTGGGTGTTGTGGTCGCCCTCGGTGTCGATGACGAGCGCGTCCAGCACGCGGCGCATCTTCGCCTCGACCTCCTCCTGCAGCTCCTCGAGCTCGCCGGGCGCGATGTACTTCGCGATGTTGTCGTTGGCGTGGTGGCGCTCGCGGGCCTTGCGCAGGCGGGCGCGGATGCGCTCCGACACCGGCGCGGCCGCGTCGCCCTTGGGCGCCGTCCGGGAGGGGTTCTTCTTCGCCATGCGCCTATCCTAACCGCCCCGGCCGGGAGGCGGGAGGCCCGACTCGCGGTAAAATGCGCCCTCCACGCGAAACTCCAAAAAGGACTTGGAAAATGAAGGACATGAAGACCCTCGTGGCCGCCGCCGGCCTTCTCGCCGCGCTCGGGCCGGGCGCCGCCCAGGCGCAGCAGGCCTCGGAGCAGGTCAAGCAGGCCTGCCGCCAGACGGCCAACAACGTCGCGAGCCTCATCGAGAGCGCCAAGCGGCGCGGCGTGAAGGACCTGGAGCAGGGCATCACCAAGCCCTCGGACAGCTGGGGCTCCCAGGTGGCCACGTACATGATCCAGGCCGCCAACCGCTCGGACAGCATGTCCCAGGGGGAACTCGCCTCGCTGGGGTACGCGTACTGCGTGGAGCGCCGGCCGCGCGGCTGACGGCGCCGGGGGGCCGACCGCGCCACCCTGTGAGGCGCGGGCTTTCGAGGATTTCATGATCCAGGCGAAGTCGGCTGCCCGGCCGACGGTGTACAGATAGGGGAAGGCAATCCCCGGAGGCCCGGCGGTGACGCCCGGCGAGTGGTCTTTCCTCGATGCGATGTGGCGGTGGGGCGGCTTCGCGACCGACGCGGGCTGGGCCCAGGCGGCGGGCCGCGTCGCGATCGAGCGCCTGCGCGAGGAGCGGCTTCAGCGCCTGCTCGCCTGGACGCGGCGGCATTCCCGCTACTACGCCGCCCATTGGGCCAAGGCACCGCGGCGCGACGTGCGCCTGGCCGACCTGCCGCACGTCCACAAGGCGGATCTCATGGCCCATTTCGACGACTGGGTCA
>CAZNWZ010000031.1:15272-18037 GCA_964576455.1 uncultured Lysobacter sp. | reverse complement strand
CGGTAGGTGCGCTGGCGGGCGGGGGAGAGGCGGTCGTAGTAGGCGAACGGCATGGTCCCGTGAATTCTAATAGACTCGATTCCATGCCGTCGTTTCCGCCCGTGCGCCTCGTCCTCCCGGTCCTCGCCGTGGCGGCGCTCCTCGCGGGCTGTGCCGCCGGGCCGCCCGCCGCCCCCGTCGCGCCTCCCCGCCTGGTGGTCCTCCTCGTCATCGATGGCGTGCCGCAAGCGCAGCTCGCCGCCTATCGCGACCAGTACGGGCCCGACGGCTTCAACCGCTTCCTGAACCGCGGCGCCTGGTTCGCCGAGGCGCACTACGGCCACGCCTACACCGTCACCGCGGCAGGCCACGCGACGATCCTCACGGGCGCCACGCCGCGCCGTACCGGCATCATCGGCAACGAGTGGCGCGACCGCGTCACGGGCGAGCACGTGTACTGCACGGGGGACGCGGCGCATTCCTACCTCGACCACGCCACCGCCCGCCTGGCCGGGACGAGCCCCGCGAACCTGAAGGCCGAGTCGCTGGGCGACGTGCTGCGCCGCGCGGACGCGCGCTCGAAGGTCGTCGCCATCTCCGGCAAGGACCGTGGCGCGATCCTTCCCGCCGGCCGCGACGGCACGGCGTACGTGTTCATGCCGCAGACGGGGCGCTTCGCCTCGACGACCTACTACATGAAGGCGCATCCCGCGTGGGTGGACGCCTTCAACGCGGCAAGGCCGGCCGACCGCTACTTCGGCGCGAAGTGGGAGCCGGTGCTCCCCGCGATGGCCTACGCGCGCTCGGCGCCCGACGGCGCGCCCTGGGTCGCGCCCGGCGGCGTGCTGCCCAAGACGATGGGCGAAGGGCAGGAGGGTCCCGGCCCGATGTTCTACGCGAGCCTCCTGCCCAGCCCCTTCGGCGACGCCCTCGCGCTCGACTTCGCGCGCGCCGCGATCGCCGGCGAGGCGCTCGGCCAGGACGACGCGCCCGACATCCTCTCCGTGAGCCTCTCGGGCCACGACTACGTGAACCACAGCTGGGGCCCGCAGTCGCGCATCTCGCAGGACCACGTGCTGCAGCTGGACAACCTCGTCGCCGCGTTCCTGCGCGACCTCGACCGCCTCGTCGGGCGCGACCGCTACCTGGCGGTGGTCACGGCCGACCACGGCTTCGAGCCCATCCCGGAATACGAGAAGGCGCAGGGCCGCGACGCCGGCCGGCGCCGGCCCGGCGAGACGCTGGCCGTCCTCGAGGCGGGGCTCGCGAAGCGCTTCGGCCCGGGCCCCTGGGTGCGGGGATGGAGCGCGCACGGGATCGTCCTCGAGAGAGCGCGCGCCGGGGAGCGCGGCATCGACGTCCGCGAGCTCGACGGCGAAGCCGTGCGGCTGCTGCGCCTGGATCCGGCCGTGGCCGCCGCGTTCGCCCGGGCGGAGCTCGATGACGAGGGACCCACGGCGGTGCCGTACCTCGACGCCGCGCGCAAGGCCTGGCATCCGGCGCTCTCCGCGGACGTCCAGGTCATCCCGAAGCCCGGCTGGCAGTTCACCTCCTACACCACCGGGACGACCCACGGCTCGCCGCACCCCTACGACACGCACGTGCCGCTCCTCTTCTACGGGCCGAAGTGGGTCAAGGCCGGGCGGCTGGACGAGCGCGCCGGGATCGTGGACGTCGCCCCCACGCTCGCCGCCATCCTCGGCATCGCGGCGCCGTCGTCGTCGGAGGGCCGGGTGCTTCCGATCCCGCCTTGACGCTCTACTACGCCGACCATTTCGTCCTGCCGTTGCCGCCGGGGCATCGCTTCCCGATGGCGAAGTACGCGCGCCTGCGCGAGCGGCTGGCGGCCTGCGGCGAGTTCCGGCCCGACGATTTCCGCGTGCCGGAGGCGGCCCGCGACGACGAGATCCTGCGCGCGCACTGCCCCGGCTACCTCGCCCGCGTGCGCGACGGGACGCTGTCGGCCGGAGAGGTGCGGCGCATCGGCTTTCCCTGGTCGGCGGCGATGGTGGAGCGCTCGCGCCGCTCGGCCGGGGCCACGATCGCGGCCGCGCGCGACGCCCTCGTGCAGGGGTGGTCGGCGAACCTCGCCGGCGGCACCCACCACGCCTTCCGCGACCGGGGCGAGGGCTTCTGCGTCTTCAACGACGCGGCCATCGCCGCCCGCGCGATGCGGGCCGAGGCGGGCATCGCGCGCGTGGCGGTGATCGACTGCGACGTGCACCAGGGCAACGGCACGGCCTCGATCCTGCGCGGCGACGACTCCGCCTTCACCTTCTCCATCCACGGCGCGCGCAACTTCCCCTTCGCGAAGGAGCGAAGCGACCTCGACATCGAGCTTCCCGACGGCACCGGCGACGAGGAGTACCTGCGCCATCTCGGGCGCGGCCTGGACGAGACGCTCGCGCGCTCGCGCCCGCAGCTCGCGATCTACCTCGCCGGCGCCGATCCCCACGAGGGCGACCGGCTGGGGCGGCTCAAGCTCACCAAGGAAGGGCTCGCGCGGCGCGACGCGATGGTGCTCGGGCGCCTGGCGGCGCTCGGCGTCCCGGTGGCGATCGCCATGGCGGGCGGCTACGGGCGCGAGCCCGAGGACACGGTGGACATCCATGCCGCCACCGTGCTCGCGGCGAAGAGGCTCTTCGCGTGATCGCGGCCGTCGATCGCTGGTTCGCCTCCTGCGGCTGGCGCGCGTTCGACTTCCAGCGCGAGGTCTGGGAGGCCTACCTCGCGGGCGAGTCGGGGCTCGTGCACTCCGCGACCGGCACGGGCAAGACGCTCGCGGC
>CAZNWZ010000031.1:0-15172 GCA_964576455.1 uncultured Lysobacter sp. | reverse complement strand
CGCGAGCGCCTCGCCGGCGTGCGCGCGGTCGTGGTGGACGAGTGGCACGAGCTCCTGGGCAACAAGCGCGGCGTGCAGGTCGAGCTCTCCCTCGCGCGCCTGCGGCGCTGGAACCCGTCGCTTCGCACCTGGGGGCTCTCGGCCACGCTCGGCAACCTCGACGAGGCGCTCGATCGCCTGCTCGCTGGCCTTCCCGGGCGAATGGTGCGCGGCGTCTCCGACAAGCCCGTGGTGATCGACACGCTCATCCCGGGGGACGTCGAGCGCTTCCCGTGGGCCGGCCACCTCGGGCTCGCGATGCTTCCGGAGGTGGTCGCCGCGATGGAGGCCTCGCCCTCGACGCTCGTCTTCACCAACACGCGCTCGCAGGCGGAGATCTGGTACCAGGCGCTGCTGGAGGCGAGGCCCGACTGGGCGGGGCTCGTGGCGCTGCACCACGGCTCGCTCGACGCCGAGGCGCGCGCCTGGGTGGAGGCGGGCCTCAAGGAGGGCCGGCTCAAGGCGGTCGTGGCCACCTCCAGCCTCGACCTGGGCGTCGACTTCTCGCCCGTGGAACGGGTGCTGCAGATCGGCAGCCCCAAGGGCGTGGCGCGCCTGCTGCAGAGGGCCGGGAGGTCGGGCCATGCACCGGGGCGCACGAGCCGCGTGAGCTGCGTGCCCTCGCACGCCCTCGAGTTCGTCGAGGCGGCGGCGGCGCGGCGCGCGGCGCAAGCCGGGCGCATCGAGTCGCGAAGGCCGGTGGAAAGGCCCCTGGACCTGCTCACGCAGCACCTGGTCACCATCGCCGCGGGCGACGGCTTCGTGGAGGAGGACCTCAAGGCCGAGGTGCGCTCCACGCGCGCCTTCCGCGACCTCACCGACGCCGAATGGCGCTGGGCGCTCGATTTCGTCACTCGCGGCGGCGAGTCGCTCAAGGCCTATCCGGAGTACCGGAAAGTCGAGGAGGTGGACGGCTGGCACGTGGTGCGCGACGCCGACATCGCCCGGCGCCACCGCATGTCGGTGGGCACCATCGTGTCGGACGCCTCGGTGGAGGTGCGCTACTTCAACGGCAAGCGCCTGGGCCACGTCGAGGAGTCGTTCGTGGCCTGGCTCTCGCCGGGTGACTCGTTCGTCTTCGCCGGGCACGCGGTGGAGCTCTTCCGCCTGGAGAACATGGTCGCCCTGGTGCGGCCGGCACGGGCGCGCGCCTCCACGGTGCCGCGCTGGCAGGGAGGCCGCAGCCCGCTTTCCAGCGAGGTGGCCGAGAGCGTGCGCGAGCTGCTGGAGGCGCACCTGGAGGGTCGGGCCGCGGAGCCGGAGATGCGCGCGGTGGAGCGGCTTCTTCGTCTTCAACGATCGTGGTCGCGCATCCCGCGCCGCCACGAGCTGCTGGTGGAGCAGTGCGAGACGCGGGAAGGCCACCACTTCTTCTTCTATCCCTTCGAGGGCCGCCACGTGCACGTGGGGATGTCGGCGCTCCTCGCCTGGCGCCTGTCGCGCGCGCGGCCGGCGTCGTTCTCCATGGCGTTCAACGACTACGGCTTCGAGCTCCTCTCGCGCGAGCCCTTCGAGCTGGGGCCGGCGCTGCGCGAAGGGATCCTGTCTTCCGACAACCTGCTCGACGACGTGCTCGCGAGCCTCAACGCGGCGGAGCTCTCCAAGCGCCAGTTCCGCGAGATCGCGCGCGTGGCCGGGCTCGTCTTCCAGGGCTACCCCGGCCAGCCCAGGACGGCGCGCCAGGTGCAGGCGACGAGCGGGCTCCTCTACGAGGTGTTCGCGCGCTGGGACGCCGGCAACCCGCTGCTGGCGCAGGCCGAGCGCGAGGTGCTGGAGCGCGAGCTGGAGTTCTCGCGCCTGGCGGGCGCCATGCGACGGCTCGGGGGCGCGAGCGTGGTGCTGCGGCGCACGCGGCAACCGACGCCGTTCGCCTTCCCGCTCCTGGTCGCGAGGCTGCGCGAGAAGCTCTCGAGCGAGAAGCTCGCCGACCGCGTGCGCCGCATGCAGCTCGAGTACGACCGCGAGGCCGACGAGGCGATGGCCGCGGGCGCGCAGGCGGAGCTCTTCGGGTGACCGAGTGCCTCGTGGCGGGCGAGCGCCTCGTCCTGCTGCCGCAGCGAGCGGCGTGGTGGCCGGCGCGCGAGACCCTCTTCGTCGCCGATTTCCACCTCGGCAAGGCCGCGAGCTTCCGGCGCGCGGGCATCGCGCTGCCGGCGGGGACGACCACGGAAAACGTCGAGCGGCTGGAGCGCGCGCTGGACGGACGCGCGGTGGCGCACCTGGTCTTCCTGGGGGACTTCCTGCACAGCGCCGAGGGGAGGGCACCGGCCACGCTCGAGCGCTTCGCGCGCTGGCGCGCCGCGCGGCCGGGGCTCGCGATGACGCTGGTGCGCGGCAACCACGACGACCGCGCGGGCGACCCGCCGCCGGAATGGGGCATCCGCTGCGTGGATCCGGGCGAGGCACTGGGACCCTTCGCGCTGGTGCACGAGCCCTCGCCCGTGCGCGGCGGCTACGCGCTCGCGGGCCACGTCCACCCGGCGGTGCGCCTCGCGGAGCGCGGCGGCCAGTCGCTGCGGCTGCCCTGCTTCTGGTTCGGCGCGCGCGTGGGCGTGCTGCCGTCCTTCGGCGCCTTCACGGGCTCGGCGCTCGTGCGCCCGCGCGCGGGCGACCAGGTCTTCGTCGTCGCCGACGACGTAGTGCTCCGCGTCTGAAAAAGGGGACGGGTACAGGAACCGTCCCTTTTTCCAGGAACCGTCCCCTTTTTCAGCGCTCGGGGGGGCGGATCTCGCCGAAGCGGGGCAGGAACATGCCGGTGCGGCGGTCCTCGAAGAAGTGCGCGAGGGTGCGGCGCACGCTCGCGAAGGCGAGCTCGTCCCACGGGATCTCGTCCTCGCGCGCGAGCCTCACCTCCAGGCTTTCCACGCCGGGGGAGAAGTCCAGGTCCAGCAGGCGCGCGCGGAAGATGACGTACACCTGGCTGATGTGCGGCACCGAGAAGAGCGTGTAGAGCTGCTCCACCTCGATGCGCGCGTTCGCCTCCTCCAGCGCCTCGCGCGCGGCGCCCTCGGGCGCGGTCTCGTTGTTCTCCATGAAGCCCGCCGGCAGCGTCCACTTGCCGTGGCGCGGCTCGATCGCGCGCCGGCACAGGAGGATGCGGTCCTCCCACACCGGCACCGAGCCCACGACGACCTTCGGGTTCTGGTACTGGATGTGGCCGCAGGCCGGGCAGACCGCGCGCGGGTGCGTGTCGCCCGGCGGGACCTTGTACTCCACCTTGCCGCCGCAGGCGTTGCAGTGGTTGATGGGAACCGCGTGGCGGGTCATGTTGCGCCCGGGAGCGCTCGGGAAGGCATGCGTGGCATGCTATCATAAGCCCATGAAATATCTCGGAAAAACCTTGATCCTCGCGACGCTCGCGTGGGCCTTCGCGGCGCACGCGGTGTTCGCCCCCGGCGAAAAGGTCATCGTGCTCAATTCCGGCGACGGCAGCATCTCCATCGTCGATCCCGTGACGAAGAAGGAGGAGAAACGCGTGCCCGTGGGCAAGGAGCCGCACCACCTCATGGCCACGCCCGACAACAAGGAGCTCATCGTCGCCAACGCCGCGTCGAACGACCTCGTCTTCCTCGACCCGAAGACGGGCGACATCCTGCGGCGCGTGCCCGACATCAGCGACCCGTACCAGATCGGCTACTCGCCCGACAAGAAGTGGTTCGTGTCCGCCTCCAACCGCCTGGACCGCGTGGACATCTACCACGGCGCCACGCTCAAGCTCGCCAAGCGCCTGCCCACCGGCAAGGTGCCCAGCCACATCGCGTTCTCGGCCGACAGCAAGCTCGCCTTCGTGACGCTGCAGGAGTCCAACGAGTTCATCGCGATCGACCTCGAGAGGCAGGAGATCGTCTGGAAGCTGCCCACCGGCAAGCAGCCCGCCGGCATCTGGATGACGCCCGACGACCGGCACCTGCTCGTCGGCATCACCGGGGAGAGCCACCTCGAGATCTACGACTGGCGCGCGAGGAAGCTCGTGAAGCGCATCCTCACGGGCCTGGGCGCGCACAACTTCGTCGCGCGGGGCGACGGCCGGCACGTGTTCCTCTCCAACCGCATGGCCAACACCATCTCGCTCGTGGACCAGCAGACGCTGGAGGTGAAGGAGACCTTCAGCGTCCCCGGGGGGCCGGATTGCATGGAGGTGACCAAGGACGGCAAGCAGCTCTGGACCACCACGCGCTGGATCCGCATGGTCACCGTGGTGGACCTGGAGACGAAGAAGATCCTGCACCAGATCCCCGTGGGCAAGTCGCCGCACGGGCTCTACTTCCAGTCGCACGCGCCGCGCCAGTGAGCCTCCGCGCGCTCCTCGCGGCCGCATCGCTGGCCGCCGCCACCGCCAGCGCCGCCCCGTGCGCGGGCACCGTGTACCTCACGTTCGACACGGGCCACATGGAGCCGGCCGAGCGCATCGCCGCGATCCTCGACAAGCACCAGGTGAAGGCCACGTTCTTCCTCGCCAACGAGAAGACGAAGCGGGGCGACGCCGCGCTCGACCCCTCGTGGGCCCCGTACTGGAAACGGCTCGCCGAGGCCGGGCACGCCTTCGGCTCCCACACCTGGCGGCACTGGTACTTCGCGGGCGACACGGCCCGCGGGAAGATCCGCTACGCGCCGCAGGGCGGCACGCAGGGCGAGCTGCTCGACGAGGCGGCCCTGTGCACGGAGCTGAAGAAGCCCGAGGAGGCCTTCCGCGCGATGACCGGGCGCGGTTTCGACGGCCTCTGGCGCGCCCCGGGCGGGCGGATCACGCCCAAGGCGATCGAGTACGCGAAGGGCTGCGGCTTCACGCACGCTGGCTGGACGCCGGCGGGGTTCAGCGGCGACGAGCTGCCCTCCGACCGCTACCCCAGCGACAAGCTCATCGAGCGGCAGCTGCGCGACATCAAGGACGGCGACATCCTGCTGTGGCACCTGGGCATCTGGTCGCGGCAGGATCCCCTCTGGCCCCACCTCGACCGCCTGATCGGCGGGCTCAAGGCGAAGGGCCTTTGCTTCGCGCGCCTCACGGACGACCGGCGTTGGATGCGCTAGTGACGCTGTGGGCGAAGGCGCACGCCGCGCTCTTCGAGGCGGTGGTGCAGCCGCTCGTCTTCCGCCTCGGCCTGGTCTCCTGGCTGGAGGCGGCCTTCGACGCCACGGAGGTCTTCATGGTCGGCGCGCTGGAGATCGTGGTTCTCGCCATCGTCCTGGGCGCGCTGGAGAAGTGGCGGCCGGTGGAGGTGTGGGCGGACCGGCGCCCGGTGCGCGTGGACGTGATCTACACGCTGCTCGTGCGCCTGGGCGTGCTGCCGCTCGCGATCTTCTTCCTGCTGCTGCCGGTGGTGGACGGCCTCGACGGCTGGCTGCGCCTGCGCGGGTTCATCCCGCCGAAGATCGAGGACGCCTTCCCGGCCCTCTTCGCGCACCCCTTCGTCTCCTTCCTGGCGTACCTCGTCATCCTCGACTTCGTGCTCTACTGGGTTCACCGGGCGCAGCACGGCCTGGGCTTCTGGTGGGCGCTGCACGCGCTGCACCACAGCCAGCGCGAGATGACCTTCTGGACCGACGACCGCAACCACCTGCTGGACATGGTGATGACCGATTTCGTGCTGGCGATCGTCGCCCTGCTGATCGGGGTGGCGCCGGGCCAGTTCGTGGCGATCGTCGCGGTCTCGCGTGCGCTGGAGAGCCTTGCGCACGCCAACGTGCGCCTGTCCTTCGGCCGCGTGGGCGAGCGGCTCCTGGTGAGCCCGCGCTTCCACCGCGTCCACCACGCCATCGGCCTGGGCCACGAGGGGCAGAGGCTCGGCTGCAATTTCGCCGTGCTCTTCCCCGTTTGGGACCACCTCTTCGGCACGGCCAACACGGTCCGCGAGTTCCCGGCCACCGGCATCCGCGACCAGCTGCACGGGCGCGACTACGGCGAGGGCTTCTGGCGGCAGCAATGGCTGGGTCTCAAGCGCCTGGCGGGGCGCGCATGAGGGGCGCGCCCGCGCTGCTCGCGCTTCTCGCGCTGGCGTTGCCGGCCGCCGCCGCGCCGGAGATGCCCGCCCGCGCCTGGACGGCGCCGGAGTCGCGCCCGGCCTCGCTGCGGCGCGAGGGGCCCGCCGCGACGTACCGCTTCACGGGGACCCTGCCCAAGGCCGCCGCCGACGGCGACCGCCGCGCGCGCGTGGGCTTCGTGCTCGCGGCCCCCAAGGACTTCGCCGCCCCCGCGTGGCACGCGGTGGCGGACGGCTTCGTGGCGCGCTTCGACGTGGCCTCGGCCGGCGCGCAGGGGCTGCGCGCGCGCCTGGCGCTCTCGGGCACCGGGCCGCTGGAGGTCCGCGTGCGCGGCGCCGAGGGCCGGGTCGAGGCGATGGCCGTCGCGGCCGGCGCCGGCGAGGCCTGGGGACCGTGGACCGGCGGCGACGTCCAGGCGCTGGAGGTGTTCTCGCGCCAAAGGCCCGCCGACGGCGCCGTGCGGGTGGCGGGCGCGGTGCACTTCGACCAGCCGCTCGAGGGCAAGGCCACGGCGGCCGCCTGCACGGTGGACGCCGCCTGCAGCACGGGCGACGCGGCCCTCGATGCCGCCATCGCGCAGCGCAAGGCCAGCATGGCGCGCATCAGCTTCGTCGACGGCGGCCGCGCCTTCGTGTGCACGGGCACCCTCCTCAACACGGAGAAGTTCCCGACGCCGTACTTCCTCACGGCCAACCACTGCATCGGCCGCGCCGAGGTCGCCGCGAGCATCACCAGCTTCTGGTTCTACGAGGCCTCCGCCTGCGGCTCGGGCGCCCTGGGGGCGGGCTCGCGCCAGGTGGCCGGCGGCATGGCGATCGACTTCGCCGACCCCAACACCGACCACACGCTCCTCGTGATGAACGCGAGCCCGCCCTCGGGCGCCTCGTTCTCGGGCTGGAACGCCTCGAAGCTCGCGAACGGCCTCGCGGTGACGAGCCTGTCGCACCCCGCCGGCGACGTGGCCAAGCTGGCGCTGGGGCAGGTGGACGGCATGGCGCGCTTCGACGACTGGGAGCAGTCCGCCTGGCTCGTCGCCTACTCGCGCGGCATCATCCAGGGCGGCTCGAGCGGCTCGGGACTCTTCACGCTGTCCGGCGGCTCGCTGGTGCTGCGCGGCGTGCTCTCGGCCTCGACGACGGACCCGGACGGGTCGCTCTCGTGCACGAACACCGACCAGCGCGGCGTGTACAACCGGCTGGACGTGTTCTACCCGCAGGTCGCGCGGCGGCTCATGGCCAACCCGCCGTTCGCCGCCGACGACCACGGCGACCGCCCCGCCGAGGCGACGCCCGTCGCGCTCGGCGCGGCCGCCGCCAGCGTCGCGGGCCGCATCGACTACGCGGGCGACACCGACGTCTTCCGCTTCGACGTGGCGGCGGCCGGCACGCTGGTCGTGCGCGCCTCGGGCGGGATGGACACGGTGGGCGTGTTCCTCGACGGCAACGGCCAGCGCCTCGCCTCCAACGACGACGCGCAGACTTCCGGCGTGGACTTCGGCATCACCGAGCGCGTGTCCCCGGGGACGTACTACCTCGCGGTGACCCGGTGGGAATCGGCCGGCACGGGCGCCTACGCGCTCTCGGCGACGGTGTCCCCGGTGACCGAGAACTACACGGACCTGTGGTGGAACCCGGGCGAGTCCGGGTGGGGCGTCAACCTGAACCACCAGGGCGGGGTGATCTTCGCCACGCTGTACACCTACGGCCTGGACGGCTCGCCCGCGTGGTTTTCGGCCACGATGCAGGGCGTGCCGGGCGGCGCGTCCTACCTGGGCGACCTCTACCGCACGCGCGGGCCGGCGTTCAACGCGAGCCCGTGGCGGCCCGTGACCTACGAGCGCGTGGGGACGATGCGCGTCGCCTTCGACGGCGCGGGCGCCGGGACGCTCACCTACGACGTGGACGGACTCCCGGTCACGCGGGCCATCGAGCGCATCCGCTTCTCCACCCCGACGACCTGCGCGTGGTCTGCGTTCGACCGCAGCTACGAGCGCAACTTCCAGGACCTCTGGTGGAGCCCCGCCGAGCCCGGGTGGGGGATCAACTTCACGCACCAGGGCGACATCCTCGTGGGCACGATCTTCACCTACGGGCTCGACGGGACGCCCCGCTGGTTCATCCTGTCCAGGGGCGACCGCGCGCCGGGGACGCAGCGGTTCGAGGGCGCGCTCTACCAGACCGCGGGGCCGCCGTTCAACGCGAGCCCCTGGCGCACCGTGGACGACTACACGATCGTGGGCTCGATGAGCGTGAGCTTCAGCGGCGGCAATGCCGGCCTCCTCAGCTACTCCGTGAACGGGCTGCCGGTCAGCAAGCCGATCGAGCGCCTGGCCTTCGGCGCCCCCATGCCCCGATGCCGCAGCGATGACTGAGGCGCGCCGCTCCGCCTCCACCGGGGTGGCGACGATCGAGTCCATCGACCACGAGGGCGTGGGCGTGGCCCACGTGGAAGGCAAGGTCACGTTCATCGAGGGCGGCATCACCGGCGAGCGCGTGGCCTTCGCCCGGCGCCGCAGCCGCGGCAACTTCGACCTGGCCACGGTGACCGAGGTGCTCGCCGAGTCCAGCCAGCGCGTGAGGCCGCGCTGCGCGCACTTCGGCACCTGCGGCGGCTGCGCCATGCAGCACGTGGAGCCCTCGGCGCAGGTGGCGGCCAAGCAGCGGGTCCTGGAGGACAACCTCGCCCGGATCGGCAAGGTCGTGCCGGCGTCCGTCCTGCCGCCCATCCAGGGCCCGGCGTGGGGCTACCGGCACCGCGCGCGCCTGTCGGTGCACTACGTGGCCAAGAAGGGCGGCGTGCTGGTGGGCTTCCACGAGCGCAAGTCGAGCTTCGTGGCCGACATCCGGTCCTGCGAGGTGCTGCCGCCCGCGGTCTCGCGCCTCATCGTGCCGCTGCGCGAGCTCTTCACCACGATGGCCCTTCGCGAGCGCCTGCCCCAGGTGGAGCTGGCGGTGGGAGAGGCCGTCACCGTATTGGTGCTGCGCCACCTCGAGCCGCTGGGCGAGGAGGACCGCGCGAAGCTGCGCGCGTTCGCGGACCGCCACGGCATCCAGTGGTGGCTGCAGCCCAAGGGACCCGACACCGCGCATCCCTTCTATCCGGAGGACGCCCCGGCGCTCGACTACCGCCTGCCGGAATTCGGGCTCACCATCGGCTTCGGGCCCACGGAGTTCACGCAGGTGAACGCGGCCGTGAACCGCGTGCTGGTGAAGCGCGCCGTCGATCTGCTCGACCCGCGCCCGGGCGAGCGCGTGGGGGACCTGTTCTGCGGATTGGGCAACTTCACGCTCGCGATCGCCTCCCGGGGCGCGAGGGTCGTGGGCGTGGAAGGGGCCGCCACGCTCACGGCGCGCGGCGAGGAGAACGCACGCGCCAACGGGCTGGAGGACCTGGCGAGCTTCCTCGCCTACGACCTCTATGCGGACGCCGCAGGCGCGCTCGGGCGCCTGGGCCCCGTCGACAGGCTCCTCATCGACCCGCCGCGCGACGGGGCGGTGGAGATCTGCAAGGCGCTGGCGGATGCCGGCGCCCCCTCGCGCATCGTCTACGTCTCCTGCAGCCCCTCGACCCTCGCGCGCGACGCGGGCGTGCTGGTGAACGTGAAGGGCTACCGGCTCCTCGCGGCGGGGGTGGTCAACATGTTCCCGCACACGGGGCACGTGGAGAGCATCGCGGTCTTCTCTCGCTAGCGCGGCGCTTCGCTGTACGCAAGACGGTTCACGCCGATGAACGCCGATGACCCGCCGATTGCCGCCGATAGATCATGTCGGAGATGGCGTTCTTGTGGATGCCAGAACGCAAGGGTCAACGGCAGCACGAACCGATCAAGTCTTATCGGCGGCAATCGGCGGGTCATCGGCGTTCCCTGCCTGGCCCCGGCGCAGCCGGATAAAGAAAAGGGGCGGCCGAAGCCGCCCCTTCGAGCGAAGCGGGAAGAGCCTATTCGCGGTCGCCGCCGAAGATGCCCAGCAGCGCGAGCAGGTTCGCGAAGATGTTGTACAGGTTCAGGTACACCGCCAGCGTGGCCGAGATGTAGTTCGTCTCGCCGCCCGTGATGATGCGGTTCAGGTCGTAGAGCAGGAAGGCCGAGAAGATGCCCACCGCGATGACCGAGATCGCGACCATGAGCGCCGGCATCTGCAGGAAGATGTTGGCGAAGGCCGCCACCAGCAGCATGATCATGCCGATGAAGAGCGCCTTGCCCATCCCGGACAGGTCGCGCTTGATCGAGCCCGCCAGGGCCGCCATCACGGCGAAGATCACCGCGGTGCCGCCGCCGGCCAGGCCGATGAGGGCCGCGCCGTTCCTGAAGCCCAGCACCACGCCGATCATGCGCGAGAGCATGAGGCCCATGAAGAACGTGAAGCCGAGCAGGATCGCCACGCCCCAGGCGCTGTTCTTCGTCTTCTCGATGGCGAACATGAAGCCGACGGCGATCGCGAGGAACGCGATGAAGCCGATGGCGGGGCTGCCCTGGAAGAAGGAGAAGCTCGTCTGCACGCCGATCCAGGCGCCGAGCACGGTCGGCACCAGCGAGAGGGCGAGCAGGGCGTAGGTGTTGCGCAATACCCGGTTCTGCGCCAGCGCGATCGTCTGCGACGGCGAGGCGGGCGTCATCATCGGGGAATCTTGCATTGTCTTGGCTCCGGTTTCGGGTGTCTGCCGGTCGAAATTGACCGAGCGTTAGAGTAGGGATTAAGCGGGGAAGTTTCAAGGCGGCGGGCATTGCGCTGCGCAATCTCCCGCAGCCGGCGCGGTTTTGATCGACCTGGAAAAGCCCCGTTGCTACAATGAGTTACGATCCCGGAGGGTTGGCCGAGCGGTTTAAGGCACCGGTCTTGAAAACCGGCAATGGGGAAACCCGTTCGTGAGTTCGAATCTCACACCCTCCGCCAGCGAACCCCGGAGAACGCCATGAAGAAGATCCTCCTCGCCTTCGCCCTCGCGGCCCCGCTCGCCCACGCCGCGCCGCCCGCCCCCGCCGACAGCAAGGCCTGGCTGGAGGCCGAGGGCCTCGAGGCCGTCGCCACCAAGGAGCACCAGGAGTTCGAGGCGATCGTCGCCCGCGTGAAGGGGGCCAAGGACGCGGCGGGCGCCCAGGAGCGCGTCGCGGTCTTCGCCAAGGGCCGGCTCGCGTGGCAATCGGGGCCCAAGGACCTCGTGGAGCCCGCGGTCAAGTTCACGCTGCACTCGCTGGGCCGCGACCTCGACGGCAGCGGCCAGCCGCAGCTGCACTTCTCGGGCTTCTCGGGCGGGGCGCACTGCTGCACGACGCACTACGTCTTCAGGCTCAAGCCCCAGGTGCGGCGCCACGCCGTCTATCCGGCCCGCAACGTGGGCGGGACGGACTTCATGGAGCTGCCGGGCCGCAAGACGCCGATCATGATCTCGGCTGACGACTCCAGCGCCACGGTATTCGCGCCGTACTCCAATTCCTACTTCCCGCTGGTGGTGCTGGAGGTCTCGCCCAAGGGCCGGTTCCAGTTCGCCCAGGACCTCATGCGCACGCGCCTGCCGGGCATGGCGCCGCCCGTGTGCGGGCAGCCGGCCGCCACCGCCAACCCGTGGCTCAAGGAGCGCTGCGGGGAGTTCGCCGGCGCCAAGCGCAAGACCCGCACCACGGAGATCCAGGCGAAGCTCCGGGAGATCAAGAGCTCGCGCTCGGCCGACAAGATCAAGTGGGACGACTACTACGCCACCGGGGTGCTCTCGGCCGTGGCCGCGGAGATGAACCGGCACGCCTACACGGGCTACGGCGCGGCCGGCATGAACTGGTTGGAAGGTGTCTGGCCGGGCAACGACACCGTCAAGGTCGCGTTCCTCGACAAGCTGCGCGAGTCGCGTGCGAAGAGCGCGTTCGCGGAGGACCTGCGCGTCCTCGCGACCGACACCCGCTAGGCAGGCAAGGCAGGCAAAGGGGTCAGGTTACTTTGCACAAGGTTTGTGCAAAGTAACCTGACCCCATTTCGCCACCGGGAATTGTGCACTGCACAAAGGCGGCCCGGACGGGGTAAAATGGCGGCTCTTGTCCGTCGCCTGAGCAGGCTTCCCCGTGTCCCTCATCGTCCAGAAGTACGGCGGCACCTCCATGGGCAGCCCCGAGCGCATCCGCGAGGTCGCGCGCCGGGTCGAGCGCTTCGTGAAGGAAGGCCACCAGGTGGTCGTCGTGGTCTCGGCCATGTCCGGCGAGACGAACCGCCTCCTCGCCCTCGCCAAGGAGCTCAACCCCGATCCGGATCCCCGGGAGCTCGACGTCATCGCCTCCACGGGCGAGCAGGTCTCCATCGGGCTCCTGGCCCTGGCCCTGCACAAGCTGGGCGTGAAGGCGAAGAGCTACACCGGCTTCCAGGTGCGCATCCTCACCGACGACGCCTACTCCAAGGCCCGCATCCTCGCGATCGACGAGGAGAACATGCGCCGCGATCTCGCCACCGGCCACGTGGTCGTGGTGGCGGGCTTCCAGGGCATCGACGCCAAGGGAAACATCACGACGCTGGGCCGCGGCGGCTCGGACACCACGGGCGTGGCGCTCGCCGCGGCGCTCACCGCCGACGAGTGCCAGATCTACACCGACGTGGACGGCGTCTACACGACCGACCCGCGCGTCTGCCCCGACGCCCGGCGCCTGGACACCATCACCTTCGAGGAAATGCTCGAGCTCGCCTCGCTCGGCTCCAAGGTGCTGCAGATCCGCTCGGTGGAGTTCGCGGGCAAGTACAAGGTGAAGCTCCGGGTCCTGTCGTCGTTCACCGACGTGAACTCGACCGACATGGGCACCCTCATCACTTTCGAGGAAGACCAGAACATGGAACAGGCCATCATCAGCGGCATCGCCTTCAACCGGGACGAGGCCAAGATCACCGTCGTGGGCGTCCCCGACCGCCCGGGCATCGCCTTCGCGATCCTGGGGCCCGTCGCCGACGCGAACATCGAGGTGGACATGATCATCCAGAACGCCTCGATCGAGGGGATGACGGACTTCTCGTTCACCGTGCACCGCAACGACTTCAAGCGCACGATGCAGATCCTCGAGACGGGCGTGAAGCCGGCCATCGGCGCGCGCGCGATCGTGGGCGACGACAAGATCGCCAAGGTCTCGCTCGTGGGCATCGGCATGCGCACGCACGCCGGCATCGCCTCCAAGATGTTCCGGACGCTCTCCGAGGAGCGCATCAACATCCAGATGATCTCCACCTCCGAGATCAAGACCTCGGTCGTGGTGGACGAGAAGTACATGGAGCTCGCCGTGCGCGTCCTGCACAAGGCCTTCGAGCTCGACAAGCCCGCCCACGAGGAGCGCATGAAGGCCTGACGGCGCGGATCCGGGAAATGGGGTCAGGTTGCCTTGCACAACAAATGCGCAAGGTAACCTGACCCCATTTCCCTTAGAATGCGGCGCGAGCGGACACGATCCGCCTCGCGCCGTTTCATTTCCGAAGGATCCCGCCCATGAAGCGACTTCTCGCCGCCCTCGCCATGACCGCCGCCACCGCCGCCCTCGCCCAGGAAGACGACCCGTACCTCTGGCTGGAGGACGTCGCCGGCGAGAGGGCGATGGCGTGGGTGAACGGCCAGAACGCGAAGAGCCGCCCGGCGGTCGAGAAGGACCCCGGCTTCCACCCGCTCCTCAACCGCTTCACCGAGATCGCCACCTCGCGCGAGCGCATCCCGGCCATCTCCAAGCTGGGCCCCTTCGTGTACAACTTCTGGCAGGACGCGGCCAACCCCCGCGGCCTGTGGCGCCGCACCACGCTCGCCGAGTACCGCAAGGCGCAGCCGGCCTGGGAGGAGGTGCTGGACCTCGACAAGCTCTCGGCGGCCGAGAACGAGAAGTGGGCGTGGAAGGGCGCGACGTGCCTCTACCCGAAGTACGAGCGCTGCCTGGTCTCGATCTCCCGCGGCGGGGCGGACGCGGTCGAGGTGCGCGAGTTCGATCTCGTGAAGAAGGCCTTCGTCGAGGGAGGCTTCCGGCTGCCGGAATCCAAGGGGGGCGTGGCCTGGATCGACGAGGACACGATCTACGCCGCGCGCGACTTCGGCCCCGGCTCGATGACCCTGTCGGGCTACCCCCGCGGGGTCAAGCGCCTGAAGCGCGGGCAGGCGCTGGCGGACGCGCCGGTCGTCTTCCAGGTCTCCGAGCAGGACATCGGCGCCTGGCCCTCGGTCACCCACGAGAAGGACTCGCGGGTCGAGATGATGGCGCGCGCGATCTCCACGCGGCGCGGCGAGGGCTTCGTCGTGCGGGACGGCAGCCTCGTGAAGCTCGAGCTGCCCGAAACCGTGGATGCCTCCGTCGCGGCCGGGATGCTCTACGTGCGCCTGCGCGAGGACTGGATGCTCGCCGGCCGGCCGTACAAGGCGGGCGAGCTCCTGGCCATGGAGCTCGGGAAGTTCCTCGACGGCGGCACCGACTTCGAGGTGCTCTTCACGCCCGGGCCGCGCGTCTCCCTCGACGCCTTCGTGCCGATGAAGTCGATCGTGCTCCTGGACCTGCTGGACAACGTCTCCAGCCGCCTGGTGGAAATCCGCCGGGGCGCCGACGGCAAGTGGACCCGGCGCGACGTGGACGCGCCCCGCCTGGCCAACCTCAACGCCGTGGCCTGGGACCGGCGCGAGTCCGACGACTACTTCCTCTTCGTCACCGGTTTCACTACCCCCACGACGCTCCACTTCGCGAAGGGCGGCACCGACGAGCGCGAGAAGCTCAAGAGCCTGCCCGACTTCTTCGACGCCACCGGCCTGGAGGTCACGCAGCACGAGGCCACCTCGAAGGACGGCACCAGGATCCCGTACTACCAGGTGATGCGCAAGGACGCGAAGCTCGACGGCAAGAACCCCACCATCCTCTACGGCTACGGCGGCTTCGAGGTTTCGCAAGTGCCCAGCTACTCGGGGTTCATCGGCAACGGCTGGCTCGCCAAGGGGGGCGTGTGGGTGCTGGCGAACCTGCGCGGCGGCGGCGAGTTCGGCCCCGCCTGGAACCAGGTCGCGCGCCGCGAGGGGCGGCAGAAGACGCACGACGACTTCGCGGCGGTCGCCGAGGACCTCATCCGGCGCAAGGTCACCTCGCCCGCGAAACTGGGCATCCTGGGCGGGAGCCAGGGCGGGCTCCTGGTGAGCGCCACCATGCTGCAGCGCCCCGAGCTCTTCG
>CAZNWZ010000030.1:0-18068 GCA_964576455.1 uncultured Lysobacter sp. | reverse complement strand
GCGGGGCATCGGCGTTCATCGGCGTTTCCAAAGACTTTGGCCCGCATCACTCCCCCTCTGCCGAACGGCCTCGAAGAGCGCGATCGAGCCCGCCACCCCGGCGTTGAGCGACTCCGCCCTCCCCGGCATCGGGATCCGCACGCGCACCTTCGCCGCCTTCTCGAGCGCCGCGGACAATCCCGCCCCCTCGTTGCCCACGAGGAAGGCCACGGGCCCGCGAAGGTCGGTCTCGTAGAGGGAGGCCTTCGCCTCGCCGCAGAGGGCCACGGTCGTGCCCCGGAAGCCGGCGACGAATCCCGCGAGGTCCGCGCCCTCGACGATGTTGAGCGCGAAGTGGGCGCCCTGCCCCGCCCGCAGCACCTTGGGCGACCACGCGAAGGCGCAGGTGGGCGACAGCAGCACGTGCTCGACGCCCGCCGCGGCCGCGCTGCGCAGCAGCGTGCCGACGTTGCCGGGATCCTGCAGGTCCTCCAGCGCCAGGCAGAAGAGTGCCGAGGGCGGCACGGGGCGCGCCGAGGGCGTGGCCACCACCGCGAGCACGCCCGCGGGCGATTCCACGCCGCTCACCGCGTGGAAGAGCGGGTCGGCGAGCTCCACGAGGACAGCCGAGCGCTCCCGCGCGCGCTGAACGAGCGGCTGGACCGAGGCGAGGGCCGAGCGGCTCACGAAGAGCTGCGCCACCGCGTGCCCCGCCTCGAGGCAGGCCTCCACGAGGTGCGCGCCCTCGATCACGGTGAGCCCGCGCCTGCGGCGCTCCGCGGCGGACGACGCGAGCTTCGCGAGCGCCTTGTAGGCGGCGTTGTCCCGCGAGGCGACGGTCTTCATCGTCAGAAGGGCAGCCGCCGCTGCGCGATCGCCTCGCGCACCGGCCCGAAGCTGCGGCGGTGGATCTCGCAGGGGCCGAGGGAGCGCAGCGCGGCGAGGTGGCCGGGCGTGGGATAGCCCTTGTGCCTCGCGAACCCGTAGCCCGGGAAGCGCCGGTCCAGCTCGGCCATCTCCTCGTCGCGCGCGGTCTTCGCGAGGATGGACGCGGCCGAGATCGCGGGAACGAGGCGGTCGCCCTTCACGACGGCGCGCTCCGGCCAGCGCGTTCCCGGCACGTGCAGGCCGTCGACGACGACCTCGCCCGGATCGACGCCGAGCGCCTCGATGGCCCGCGCCATGGCCGCGAGGCTCGCGCGCAGGATGTTCATCTCGTCGATCTCCGCGACGGTGGCCGTGGCGACGGCCCACGCCAGCGCGTCGCGCCGGATGGCCGCCGCGAGCGACTCGCGGCGCGCGGCGTCCAGCGCCTTGGAGTCGGCGAGCCCCGGCACGGGCCGCGCAGGGTCCAGGATCACCGCCGCGGCGAAGACCGCGCCGGCGAGCGGGCCGCGGCCGGCCTCATCGACCCCGCAGAGCCGCGAGCTCGGGTTCGCGGGCGTCGGCCTGCGAGGCATGGGGGACACCGTTGGAGAGCCAGGGAGCGAGCGCCTGCGCCACGCGCTCGTCGTTGCCGCAGCGTAGCTGCGCGTGGATCGCGTCGTAGCGGGCAAGGAGGCTCGCGCGCGCCGCCTTGTGGTCGAGCCAGTTGCCGAGCGCCTGCTCGAGGTTCTCGGCGGTGGCGTGGTCCTGCAGGAGCTCGGGCACGATGAACTCGCCGGCCAGGATGTTGGGCAGCCCCACGTAGGGCAGCAGCGCGCCCCGCATCATGAGGCGGTAGGTGAGCGCCGGGACCTTGTAGGTGATGACCATCGGGCAGCGCGCCAGCGCCCCCTCGAGGGTCGCCGTGCCGCTCGCCACCAGCGCGCAGTCGGCCGCCTGCAGCGCGAGGCGGGCGTGCCCGAAGAGGATCGTCAGGTCGAGGGCCTGCGCCTCGCGGGCGTACAGGCGCGTCTCGAACCAGTCGCGCGTCTCGCGCGTGGCGAGCGGCACGAAGAAGCGGATGCCCGGGCGCCGCGCCGCGAGCCGCAGGGCGGTGTCGATGAACAGGTCGGCGTGCGCCTGCAGCTCGCCGCGGCGGCTGCCGGGCAGCAGGGCCACGGCGGTCGCCGCGTCCGCGAGGCGCAGCTGCGCGCGCGCGTCCGCGCGGTCCGGGACGAGCGGGATCTGGTCCGCGAGCGGGTGCCCGACGTAGGTGGCGGCGATCCCCGCCTTCTCGTAGATCGGGGCCTCGAAGGGGAAGATCGTGAGGACGCGGTCCACGGCCCGGCCGATGGCCGGCAGCCGCCCCGCGCGCCAGGCCCAGACCGACGGGCTCACGTAGTGCACCGTGGGGATGCCGGCGCGCTTGAGCCTCGCCTCGAGCCCCAGGTTGAAGTCCGGGGCGTCCACGCCGATGAAGAGGTCGGGCCGGTCGCGCGCCAGGCGCGCGGCGAGCGTGGAGCGGATTCGCAGCAGCTCGGGCAGGCTCCGGAGCGCCTCGACGTAGCCGCGCACGGCGAGCTTCTCCATCGGCACGAGCGTCGAGGCGCCCGCGGCGATCATCTTCGGGCCGGCGATGCCGTAGAACTCCGTGCCCGGGTACCGTTCGCGCACGGCGCGCACCAGCGCCGCGCCGAGCAGGTCGCCGGACGCCTCCCCGGCGACGATGGCGATGCGCTTGCCCATCAGCGCACGATGCCCCGCGTGGAGGTGGCCAGGAAGTCCACGAGGGCGCGCACCTCGGGCGCCGACTGCGCCTGGCGCTCGAGCTCGGCCCTCGCGTCGGCCAGCGTGAGCCCGGACTTGTAGAGCGTCCTGTAGGCGCGCTTCAGGGCCGAGAGCGCCTCCGGGGTGAAGCCCCGGCGCTTCAGGCCCTCGCTGTTGATGCCGTGCGGCGTGCAGGGATGGCCGGCCACGGTCACGTACGGCGGGATGTCCTGCAGCACCACGGAGGAGACGCCCGCCATCACGTGCGCGCCCACCTTCACGAACTGGTGCACCCCTGTGAAGCCGCCGAGCACCGTGTGGTCGCCGATCCAGACGTGGCCCGCGAGGGTCGCGTTGTTGGCGAAGACGGTGTGGTCGCCGACCACGCAGTCGTGCGCGATGTGGCAGTAGGCCATGATCCAGTTGTCGTTGCCGACGGTGGTCGCGCCGCGGTCCTGGGCCGTGCCGCGGTTGATCGAGCAGTACTCGCGGATCGTGTTGCGGTCGCCGATCTCGAGGCGCGTGGGCTCGCCGCGGTACTTCTTGTCCTGGTTGGCCTCGCCGAGGGAGCAGAAGTGGAAGATGCGGTTGTCGCGGCCGATGGCCGTGTGGCCCGTCAGCACGCAGTGCGAGCCGATCGTCGTGCCCTCGCCCACCTCGACGTCGCCGTCGATCACGGTGTAGGGGCCCACGCGCACGCCCGCGGCGAGCTTCGCGCGCGGATCGACGATGGCGGTGGGGTGGATGCTGCGCATCGCCTCAGTCGCCCGAGTCCACGGGCCGCAGCACGCACAGGAGCTGGCCCTCGGCGACCACCGCGCCGTCCACCCGCGCCACCGCCCGGAACTTGCCCAGGCCGCGCACGAGCCGCAGCTGCTCGATCTCGAACACCAGCTGGTCGCCCGGACGCACCGGGCGCTTGAAGCGGGCGTCGTCGATGCCGGCGAAGTAGTAGACGTGCCGGCCGTCGTTCTTCTGCCCGACCGAGAGCAGCCCCAGCATCGCGGCCGCCTGCGCCATCGCCTCGATGACGAGCACCCCGGGCATCACCGCGTAGTGCGGGAAGTGCCCCTGGAAGAACGGCTCGTTGGCGGTGACGTTCTTGAGCGCCACGATGCGCTTGTCCTTCTCCCACTCGACGATGCGGTCGAGCAGCAGGAAGGGATAGCGGTGCGGCAGGTACTCCTTGATCTGCTCAATCGTCATCGGTTCCATCGTCTTCTCCGGATGCGCCCTTGCCGCGGGCGAGGCGGGCGATTTCGTCGAGCCGGCGCAGGTGCGCGGCGTTCCTGAGCCAGTCGGCGTGCCGCATCATCGGCAGGCCCGAGGAGTAGACCCCGGGCCGCGTGATCGACTTGGTGATGAAGGTCATGCCCGAGACCGTGACGCCGTCGGCGATCGCGATGTGGCCGACGATGCCCGCGCCGCCCCCGATCACGCAGTGGCGGCCGATGGTGGCGCTGCCCGCGATCCCGGTGCAGCCGGCGATCACGGTGTGCGCCCCGATGCGGCAGTTGTGCGCGACCTGGACGAGGTTGTCGATCTTGACGCCCTCCTCGACCACCGTGTCCCCCAGCGCGCCGCGGTCGATGCAGGTGTTGGCGCCGACCTCGACGTCGTCGCCCAGGACCGCGCGGCCGACCTGCGGGATCTTCACCCAGCGGCCTGCGTCGGGCGCCATCCCGAAGCCGTCGGCGCCGATGACGGCGCCCGAGTGCAGGATGCAGCGCGAGCCCACGACGCAGCCGTGGTAGATCGTGACGCGCGGGTGCAGGAGGGTGTCGTCACCGACCGACGCCCCCTCGCCCACCACGGACCCCGCGCCGATGCGCGCGCGCTCGCCCACGCGGGCGCCGGCGGCGATCACGGCCCCCGGCCCGACCTCCGCGGAGGCCGCCACGCGGGCCGCCGGGTCGACGACGGCGGAAGGATGCACGCCGGGCACGCCCGCCCGGGGCGGGTGGAAGAGCGCGACCGTGCGCGCGTAGTACGCGTAGGGGTTCTCCGCCACGATCCTCGGGAGGGCCGTCGCGTCGCGGTCGCGGGGCCCCAGGATCACGGCGCCCGCGCGCGTGCCCGCCAGGCGCGGGCGGTAGCGCGGGTTGGCCAGGAAGGCGATCTCGCCCGGCCCCGCCTCGTCGAGCGTGGCCACGCCGGTCACGGCGAGCGAGCCGTCGCCGGCGACCTCGCCGCCGAGGCGCTCGACGATCTGGCGGAGGGTGAGGCTGCGCAGGGCCAAGGCAGTCGCCGCGCCGCTACTTGTCCGCGAGGGCCTTGATGACCTTGTCGGTGATGTCGATGCGGGAGCTCGCGAACACGGCCTCCTGCACCACCAGGTCGAACTTCTCGGCCTCCGCGATCTGGTTGATGGCGCGCGTGGCGCGCTCCTGCACCTGCGCGAGCTCCTCGTTGCGGCGCAGGTTGAGGTCCTCGCGGATCTCGCGCTGCACGCGCTGGAAGTTGCGGCTCACGTCGGCGAGCTGGCGCTCCTTCTCGCGCCGGGCCGCCTCGGGCAGCGTGACGCTGTCCTTCTCGAGCTCGGCCTGCAGGTCGCGGCCCTGCTTCTCGAGCCGGGCGAGCTCGGCGTTCCTCGCGGAGAACTCCCGCTCGAGCTTCTGCTGCGCGCGCCTTGCGGGCGCGGCCTCGCGGAAGACGCGCTCGGTGTTCACGAAGCCGATCCTCACCTCGGCGCCCGCCGCCGTGCCCGCGAAAGCCATCGCCAGTCCCGCCGCCACCATCGCCCTGCGCCAGTCCATCGCCGTCACTCCCGAAAGTCGCGCGCCGTCCATCCTACGTCCTTCCCTGCTTCCGATCCCGCGCCTTCCTCCCTGCCCTCTGTGTCCTCCGTGTCCTCTGTGTTGAAAAGGGGTGCGCCCTCACTCGCGATGAGTCACATGCCGGTGGGTAGGGCAGCGCCGCATTCAGCACAGAGGACACAGAGGACACGGAGGGCACAGAGGGCACGGAGGAAGGCTAGAAGATGCGGCCGAGCTGGAACTGGAAGCGCTCCAGCTTGTCGCCGTCCTGGCTCTTGATGGGCTGGGAGAGGCTGAACTTGAGCGGCCCCACCGGGGAGTCCCAGCTCATGGCGATGCCCGCGGCGGCGCGGATGTCGCTGCCGCTCACCTTCTCCTCCGCGCCCCAGACGTTGCCGGCGTCGATGAACGCCGACAGCCGCACGCTCCGGTCCTTGACGCCCGGCACCGGGAAGAGCACCTCGAGGTTGCCGATGACGCGCCGGTTGCCGCCGAGCACGTCGCCGTTGAGGTCGCGCGGGCCCAGCGAGGCGGCCTCGAAGCCGCGCACCGAGCCCACGCCGCCGGCGTAGAAGTTCTTGAAGAACGGCAGCGGCTTGCCGGACAGGCCGTCCGCGTAGCCCAGCTCGGCGTTCATCAGCAAGGTGAGCCAGCCCGGGCTCGCCGGCGTCCAGAGGAACTGCTGCTGCAGCGAGGCGCGGTAGTACTGCAGGTCGCCCGGCGGGATGCCCACCTCGAGCGAGACCTCGGTGAGCCAGCCGCGCGTCGGGTAGGTGAGGCTGTCGCGCGAGTCGCGCGCGTAGGCGATGTTGGTCCGGAACGTGTCGGTCGACTCGCCGAAGGTGTTCACGAAGTCCAGGTAGCGCGGCGGCGCCGAGAACGGGTCGAGCGTGAGGTCCGTGTTCTCGGCCGTGAACCCGAGGCGGATGGTGTCGTACTCGGTCACGGGCACCGCGAAGTTCACGCCCGCGCCCGTGGCCTGCGTCTGGTAGGACGACACGGCGAGCGAGGAGGTGTCCACGTTGCGGCGGAAGACGTCGAACCCCGCCGCGACGCCGTCGGCCGTGAAGTACGGGTTGATGAAGGACAGCGAGTAGATCTGGTTCACCTGGCCGTTGTTCACCTGGAAGGCGACCTGGTTGCCGGACCCGAACACGTTGGCCTGGGAGATGGAGGCCGAGAGCGTGAGCTGGTCGGCCTGCGAGTAGCCGAGGCCGAAGTTGAGGCTGCCGGTGTTCTTCTCCGTGACCGAGACGACCACGTCGACCTGGTCGACGGTGCCGGCCACGGGAGGGGTCTCGACGTTGATCTCGGAGAAGTAGCCCGTGCGCTGCAGGCGCTCCTTGGAGCGCGCGATCTTGTCCAGGGAGTACCAGGCCCCCTCGAGCTGGCGCAGCTCGCGGCGGATCACCGAGTCCTGCGTCTTCGCGTTGCCCACGATGTTCACGCGGCGCACGTACACCCGCCGCCCCGGGTCCACGAAGAACGTGAAGCTCGCCACGCGCTTCTCGCGGTCGATGTCGGGGACGGGGTTGACGTTGGCGAAGGAGTAGCCGTCGTTGCTCAGCCGGTCGGTGATGCGCTTGACGCTCTCGACGACGCGCTCGCGCGAGAAGGTGTCGCCCGGCTTGATCGCGACGAGTTCGCGCAGCTCGCGCTCCGGGACGATGAGGTCGCCGCTGAACTTGACGTCCCCCAGGGTGTAGACGGGCCCCTCGTTGAGCGCGACGGCGATGTAGATCCTCTCGCGGTCCGGCGTGATCGACACCTGCGTGGAGTCGATGGTCGACTCGAGGTAGCCGCGGTTCAGGTAGAAGGAGCGCAGCGACTCCAGGTCGCCGGTGAGCTTCTGCTTGGAGTACTGGTCGTCCTTGGTGATCCAGGTGAGCCATCCCGGCGTGGTGAGCTGCATCTGGCGAAGCAGCTCCCGCTCGCTGAACGCCTTGGCGCCGATGATGTTGATGTCCGCGATGCGGGTGACCTCGCCCTCCTCGATGTCGAACCGCAGCGACACCCGGTTGCGCTCGAGGGGCGTCACCGTGGTCCGCACCCTCGAGGCGTAGAAGCCGCGCGAGGTGTACTGGCGCTTGAGCTCCTTCTCGGCGCGGTCGAGCAGCGACTTGTCGTAGATCTTCGCTTCCGAGATGCCCGCCTGCTTGAGGCCGTCCTTGAGGTTGTCCTTGGTGAACTCCTTGGCCCCCTCGATCTCGATGGCGGCGATGGCCGGGCGCTCCTGCACCGCGACCACCAGCACGTCGCCGTCCGCCTCGAGGCGCACGTCGGCGTAGAAGCCGGTGGCGTAGAGGGCCTTCACGGCCTGGGCGGCCTTCTCGTCGTCCATCCGCTCGCCCACCTTCACGGGCAGGTAGGTGAAGACGGTGCCCGCCTCCGTGCGCTGCACCCCCTCGACCCGGATGTCCTTCACCACGAACGGCTGGATGGCGAACGCCGGGAGCGCCGCGGCGAGCGCGCAGGCGATGGCGAGGCGCAGGCGGAGGATTCGGGGAGTATTCAAGGCTTCAGCCCGAGAGGAGCCGGTTGATGTCGTTGTAGAAGGCGAAGAAGGTGAGCCCCGCGAGGATCGCGAGCCCCACGCGCTGGCCGATCTCCATCGCGCGCTCGGAGACGGGCGAGCCCTTCACGATCTCGGCCGAATAGTACACCAGGTGCCCCCCATCGAGGAGCGGGATGGGCAGGAGGTTGAGCACGCCGAGGCTCACGCTCACGAGGGCGAGGAAGCCCGCGAAGGACACCCAGCCCATCTGCGCCGACTGCCCCGCGTAGTCGGCGATCGTGATGGGCCCCGAGAGGTTCTTCCACGACACCTCGCCCAGGAGCATCTTGCCGAGCATCCTCAGGCTGAACACCGCGAGGTCCCACACGCGGTGCGCGGCCCGGGGAACGGCCTCCAGCGGGCCGTGGCGGACGGTCGTGGTCATGCGGTCCCACTCGCGGCGCACCTCCGGGCCCGGCTCGACCCTGAGCAGCCCCACGCGCGCCTCGCCCTCGCCGCTCGCCTCCGGCACCGCCGATATCGCGATGCGCGCGCCGCCGCGCTCGACCTCGAGGGCGAGGAGCCGGCCGGCGGAGGCGCGAACGCGCGCGGTGAACTGCCCCCAGGTGGCCACGGGCTCGCCGCCGATCGCCACGATGCGGTCGCCCTCGCGCAGGCCCGCGCGCTCGCCGGCGCCGCCCGGCAGCACCCGGCCCAGCGTGGCCGGCACGCGCGGCGCGTAGGCCTTGAGGCCCAGCTTCTGCAGGAAGTCGCGGTCGAGGTCCTCCTTCGTGAGGACGGCGAGGTCCAGCGAGCGCGTCGCGCGCCCCCCGCCGGCGCCCTCGAGCTCGACGGCCACCGAGCCGCCGCGCACGGCCTCCTTGAGCAGCAGCCAGCGCACGTCCGTCCAGGTGGCCGTGGGCTCGCCGCCGATGGCGCGGATGGTGTCGCCGTTGGAAAGCCCGGCGGCCGCGGCGGCGCTCGCCTGCGGCGGGTCGCCCACGACGGGCTTCACGCCGGGCAGCCCCGTCACGTAGAGCCCCCAGTAGAGCAGGAAGGCGGCCACGAAGTTGGCCGCCGGGCCCGCGAGGACGATCGCGATGCGCTTGCCCACGCCCTGGCGGTCGAAGGCCCGCGGCAGCTCCGCCGCGGCCACCTCCGCCTCGCGGGAATCGAGCATCTTCACGTAGCCGCCGAGCGGGAAGGCGGCGATCACCCACTCGGTGCGGTCCGGGCCCGTGCGGCGCGACCAGAGCGGGCGGCCGAAGCCCACCGAGAAGCGCAGGATCTTCACGCCCGCCAGGCGCGCGACGGCGTAGTGGCCCCACTCGTGGACGACCACGAGCAGGCCCACGGTGACGAGGAAGGAGGCGATCGTGAGGAGGGCGCCGGACATGGTTGGGGATTCTCGCCGATTTCAGCCCGGGCGGCGCCCGAGGCGCGAGACCTCGCGGCGCGCCGCCTCGCGGGCCTCGCGGTCCGCCTTCCAGGCCGCTTCGAGCGAATCCAGGGGTTCGACCGCGGTCGCGGCCAGGACGTTCTCGATGACCGCGGCGATCGCGGTGAAGGCGAGCGTTCCGTCGAGGAAGCTCGCCACCGCGACCTCGTTGGCCGCGTTGAGGATCGCCGGCGCCGTCCCCCCGCGGTCCAGGGCGGAGTACGCGAGCCGCACGCACGGGAAGCGCCCGTCATCGACCCGCCCGAACTCGAGCCGGCCCAGGGCGGTGAAGTCCACCGGGGCCACGCCCGCGTCGATGCGCTCGGGCCAGGCGAGCGCGCAGGCGATGGGGGTGCGCATGTCGGGGGCGCCGAGCTGCGCGATGACCGAGCCGTCGTCGTACTCGACCATCGAGTGGATGACGCTCTGCGGGTGGACCACGACCTCGATCGACTCCCGGGGCGCGCCGAAGAGCCAGTGCGCCTCGATCACCTCGAGGCCCTTGTTCATCATCGTCGCCGAGTCCACCGAGATCTTGCGGCCCATGACCCAGTTGGGATGGGCGCAGGCCTCGTCGGGCGTCACCGCGTCCAGCTCCGCGAGCGGCCGGGCGCGGAAGGGCCCGCCCGAGGCGGTGAGGAGGATGCGGCGCACGCCCGCGCGCGCCGCCTCGCCCGCCCGCCCGCAGGTGAAGCCGCGCGGCAGCGACTGGAAGACGGCGGAGTGCTCGCTGTCGATGGGCAGGAGCGTGGCGCCGCCCTGCGCGACGGCCGCGAGGAAGAGCGGGCCGGAGACCACGAGGGCCTCCTTGTTGGCGAGGAGCACGGCCTTGCCCGCCCGCGCGGCCGCGAGCGTGCCGGGCAGCCCCGCCGCCCCCACGATGGCCGCCATGACCGCGTCGGCCTCGGGGAGCGCGGCCACGCGCTCGAGCGCCTGCGGGCCGCCGAGCACCTCGGTGGCGAGGCCCCGGGCCCGCACCGCGGCGCGCAGGCGCTCGGCGGCGGCCTCGTCGGCCATCGCCGCGTAGCGGGGCGCGAAGCGCTCGCACTGCGCCGCGAGCTTGTCGTGGCTCGCGTGGGCCGCGAGCGCCACGACCTCGAAGCGCCCGGGATGGCGCGCGACGACGTCGAGCGTGCTCTCGCCGATGGAGCCCGTGGAGCCGAGGATCGTCAGGCGCTTCATGCGAGGGACAGCAGCAGCGCCGCCGCCGGCAGCGTGGGCGTGAGCGCGTCGATGCGGTCGAGGACGCCGCCGTGCCCCGGCAGCAGCGAGCTCGAGTCCTTTCGCCCGGCGCCGCGCTTCATCCAGGACTCGAAGAGGTCGCCCAGCACCGAGAGCGCGGCGAGGGCCGCCATCGCCCCCACGGCAGCGAGGCCCGCCGCCGGCTCGAAGAGCGGCGTGAGGGGGCCGGGGCGGGCGTGCGCGTACAGGTCGAGCGCGACCCCGTAGGCGAGCACCCCCAGCAGCGCGCCGACCACGCCCTCCCAGGTCTTGCCGGGGCTGATCGCGGGCGCCAGCTTGCGCCGCCCGAAGCGCCGGCCCGCGAAGTAGGCGGCGATGTCGGCCACCCACACGAGCGCGGCCGCGGCCAGCAGGATCCACGGGCTCGCCTCGCGAAGCACGATGAGGGAGGCCCACATCGGCCAGACGACGAACCAGCCCGCGAGCCCCGAGGCCCAGGGCTCCGGGCGCAGCCTGAGCGCGAGCCAGGCCGGCACCGCGAAGACCCAGAAGTAGGCCGATGCCACGAACGAGGCCTGCGCCAGGTTGGCGAAGACCTGCGCGGGCCCGCGCAGGCTCGCCGCCGCGACGGCGGCGGCGATCGCCGCGCTCCCCGCGAGGAAGGCGAGGCGGGCGCCGGGCCGGAATCCGCACAGCCGCGACCACTCCCAGCACGACACCAGCGCGATCGCCGTGGCGAAGGCCGCCCAGGCCGCGGGCCCGGCCAGGAAGAGCATCCCCAGGACGAGGGGCAGGAGCGCGATCGCGGTGAGGACGCGAGTCTTGAGCATGGGCCGGCGCCGGGGGCGTCTAGCCGACCTTGGGCTGCGGGAGGGTGGCCGCCAGCTGCTCGCTCGTGCGTCCGAAGCGCCGCTCGCGGGCGCGGTAGGAGGCGATGGCCTCGTCGAGCGCCTCGGCGCCGAAGTCCGGCCAGAGCGACGGCGTGAAGTACAGCTCCGTGTAGGCGAGCTGCCACAGCAGGAAGTTGGAGATGCGCTCCTCGCCGCCGGTGCGGATGAAGAGGTCCGGCTCCGGGCAGTCGCCGAGCGCCAGGTAGCGCCCGAGGAGCGCCTCCGTGATCTCCTCGCCCGGGTGCTCGATGCGGCAGCGGTTGGCCGCCTGCAGGATGTCCCAGCGCCCGCCGTAGTTGGCCGCGATCGTGAGCGTGAGCTTGTCGTTGCCGGCGGTGAGCGCCTCGCCCTTGCGGATGTGCCCGACGATCGCCGGGTCGAAGCGGGAGAGGTCGCCGATCACGCGGAAGCGGATCCCGTTGGCGTGCAGCTTCTCCACCTCCTGCTCCAGGGCCTTGAGGAAGAGCTGCATCAGGAAGTTGACCTCCTCGGTCGGCCGGCGCCAGTTCTCGCTGGAGAAGGCGAAGAGGGTGAGGCAGCGCACGCCGCGGGCCATGCACGCCTTGATCACCTCGCGCACGGTCTCCACGCCCTTGCGGTGGCCGGCGACGCGCGGCAGGAACCGCTTCTTCGCCCAGCGCCCGTTGCCGTCCATGATGATGGCCACGTGGCGCGGCACGTCGCCCGTCTCCGGGATCGCCGCCGTGCTGCTGGGGAATTGGGCCATGGCGCGCTTCGGGTGCCGGTCGGGGAGTCGCGGCCGTCAGACGGCCATCAGCTCCTTCTCCTTCTCGGCGATCATCCGGTCGATGTCGGCCACGGCCTTGTCGGTGAGCTTCTGCACCTCGTCCTGGGCGCGCTTCTCCTCGTCCTCGGGGACGTCGTGCTTCTTGAGCATCTCCTTGAGGTGGGTGTTGGCGTCCCGGCGCACGTTGCGCACGGCGACCTTCGCCTCCTCGCCCTCGTGCTTCACGAGCTTCGTGAGGTCGCGGCGGCGCTCCTCCGTGAGGGGCGGCATCGGCACGCGGATCATGTCGCCGGAGGTGGCGGGGTTCACGCCGAGGTCGGAGTCGCGGATGGCGCGCTCGACGGCCTGCACCATCTTCTTCTCGTAGGGCTGCACGCCGATGGTGCGGGCGTCCACGAGCGTCACGTTCGCCACCTGGTTGATCGGGGTGGGGGTGCCGTAGTAGTCGACGCGCAGGTGGTCGAGGAGGCCGGCGTGGGCGCGCCCCGTGCGCACCTTGGCGAGGTTGTGCTTGAGCGTGTCGATGGACTTCGCCATCTTCTCCGCGGCCTGCTTCTTGATGTCGGCCATCGTCTGAGCCATTTGCGCCTCCGGGTGTCAGCTGTGGACCAGGGTTCCCTCGTCCTCGCCCATCACGACGCGCCGGAGCGCCCCTTCCTTGAAGATGGAGAAGACGTTGATCGGCAGGCGCTGGTCGCGGCAGAGCGCGAGCGCCGTGGCGTCCATCACCTTCAGGTTCCTCACGAACGCCTCGTCGAAGGTGATCTTGTCGTAGCGCGTGGCCTTCGGGTCCTTCAGGGGGTCGGCCGTGTACACGCCGTCCACCTTCGTCGCCTTGAGCACGATCTGGGCCTCGACCTCGCGGCCGCGCAGGGCCGCGGCGGTGTCGGTGGTGAAGAAGGGGTTGCCCGTGCCGGCGGCGAAGATGACGACCTTGCCCTCCTCGAGGTAGCGGATCGCCTTGCCCCGGATGTAGGGCTCGCACACCGGCTCGATGTTGAGGGCCGACTGCACGCGCGCCACCAGGCCCGCGTGGTTCATGGCGTCCTGCAGGGCGAGCGCGTTGATCACCGTCGCGAGCATGCCCATGTAGTCGGCCGTGGCGCGGTCCATGCCCGCGGCGCCCTGCGAGACGCCGCGGAAGATGTTGCCGCCGCCGATCACGACGCCGACCTGCACGCCGAGGTCGGCGACCTCCTTCACCTGGGCCACGATCCGCTCGACGACCGCCCGGTTGATGCCGTAGGCGTCGTCGCCCATCAGGGCCTCGCCGGAGAGCTTGAGCAGGATTCGCGAGTACGCGGGAGTCGTCATGGGCGGGTGGCGCTCGGTTGGGCCGGGTTCACGGGCCGGGCCCGGGGGACCCGGCCCATCCTTCCAGCACCCCTCAGGCCGCCGTCTTCGTCATCGCCGCGACCTCGGCGGCGAAGTCGGACTGCTTCTTCTCGATGCCCTCGCCCACCACCAGGAAGCGGTAGGAGAGGACCTTCGACTTGCTCGCGGCGAGCATCTTCTCGACGGTCTGCTTGTCGTCCTTCACGAAGGGCTGGCCCAGCAGCGTGATCTCGCCGAGGAACTTGCCCACGCCGCCCTCGACCATCTTCGCCACGATCTCGGCGGGCTTGCCCGACTCCTTCGCGCGCGCCTCGATGATGGCGCGCTCGCCGGCGATGACGTCGGCGGCGACCTGGTCCTTCGACAGGAACCGGGGCCTGGCGAAGGCGATGTGCATGGCCACGTCCTTGCCCACCGCGTCCTGGCCCTCGAACTCGACCGTCACGCCGATCTTCACGCCGTGCACGTACTGCGCGAGGCGCGCCGCGGTCTGCATGCGCTCGAAGCGGCGCACCGTGATGTTCTCGCCGATCTTCTGCACCAGCGCCTGGCGCGCCTCCTCGACCGTCTTCTCGCCGAGCCGCAGCGCCGAGAGGGCGGCCACGTCCGCGGGGCCGGACACGGCGACGGCCTCGGCCAGGGCCTTCGCGAACGCCGCGAAGTCGGGGTTCTTGGCGACGAAGTCCGTCTCGCAGTTGACTTCCACCATCGCGCCCAGCCTGCCGTCGGCCGACAGGTAGGTGCCCACGGCGCCCTCGGAGGCCACGCGCGAGGCGGCCTTGGAGGCCTTCGCGCCGCTCTTGATGCGCAGCAGCTCCTCGGCCTTCTTCAGGTCGCCGCCCGATTCCTCGAGGGCCTTCTTGCACTCCATCATGCCGAGCCCGGTGAGCTCGCGCAGTTCCTTGACCATCCCAGCGGTGATTTCCGCCATCTTCAGTGCTCCCGTTGCATTACGGATGCGAAAAGGGGGCTTGCCGCCCCCTTCCCGCGCAAAAAGCCTCGCGAGCGGCGCTCAGGCCTTCGCTTCCTCGGCGTCCTCGACCTCGACGAAGTCCTCCGAGGTCGGCGCCACCATCTCGGTGATCACCTGGCTGCGTCCCTCCAGGATCGCGTCGGCCACGCCCCGGGCGTAGAGCCGGATGGCGCGCGTCGAGTCGTCGTTGCCGGGGATCACGTAGTCGATCCCGTCGAGCGAGTTGTTGGTGTCGACCACGCCCACGATCGGCACGCCGAGCTTCTTCGCCTCGGTGACCGCGATCTTGTGGAAGCCCACGTCGATCACGAAGAGCGCGTCGGGGATGCCGCCCATCTCCTTGATGCCGCCCAGGGAGCGCTCGAGCTTCTCCTTCTCGCGCGCGAAGTTCAGGCCCTCCTTCTTGGTGAGCTTCTCGACGGACCCGTCGGCGATCATCTGGTCCATCTCCCTGAGGCGCTTGATCGACTGCTTCACCGTCTTGAAGTTGGTGAGCATGCCGCCCAGCCAGCGGTAGTCCACGTAGGGGGCGCCGGCGCGCTGGGCCTCTTCCTTCACGATGTCGCGCGCCTGCCGCTTGGTGCCGACGAAGAGCACGGTGCCCTTGTTGGACGTGAGCGTGCGCACGAACTTGAGCGCCTCCTGGTACATCGGAAGCGACTTCTCGAGGTTGATGATGTGGATCTTGTTGCGGGCGCCGAAGATGAACGGGCTCATCTTCGGGTTCCAGTAGCGCGTCTGGTGGCCGAAGTGAACGCCGGCCTCCAGCATCTGGCGCATGGTGACGGACATCGGTGTTGCTCCTGTGGTCAAGGTTGGCCTCCCCCCGCGAACCCGGATGCCCGGGACCTTAGCCCTGCTGCGGAGGTGCGTATTTGCCCGGGGGGAAGCGGACGAACCCTCCCCGGACAGACTGCGATTATAGCCGGAAAAGGGCCGCGTATTCAAACAGTTCGCGGCTCCCGGGGCGGCCGGGGCCGGCGGGCGCCGGGGCGCGCGGGGGCGCACCCGCTATAATCGGGGACTTTCGCCCCCCGACCGAACCCGTGGCCATCGAGCTCAAGACCCCCGAGGACGTCCAGAAGATGCGCATCGCCGGCCGCCTGGCCGCCGAGGTGCTCGACTTCATCGCCCCGCACGTGAAGCCGGGCGTCACCACCGGGCGCCTGGACAAGCTCTGCCACGACTACATGGTGGACGTGCAGGGCTCGATCCCGGCACCCCTCGACTACTGCCCCCCCGGCCACCGTCCCTACCCCAAGTCGATCTGCACCTCGGTGAACCACCAGGTCTGCCACGGGGTGCCCGGCGAGAAGGTGCTGCGCGCCGGCGACATCGTGAACATCGACGTCACGGTGATCAAGGACGGCTTCCACGGCGACACGAGCCGGATGTTCCTCGTGGGCGAGCCCTCGATCCAGGCCCGGCGCCTGTGCGAGGTGACGTACGAGTGCATGTGGAAGGGCATCGCCCAGGTGCGCCCCGGGGCGCGGCTGGGCGACATCGGGCACGCGATCCAGCGCCACGCCGAGGCGCACGGCTACAGCGTGGTGCGCGAGTTCTGCGGCCACGGCATCGGCCGGCGCTTCCACGAGGAGCCGCAGGTCCTGCACTACGGCAAGCCCGGCCAGGGCCCCGCCCTGGAGGCGGGCATGACCTTCACGGTCGAGCCCATGATCAACGCCGGCCGCCGCGACATCCGGGCGCTCGCCGACGGCTGGACCATCGTGACGGCCGACCACTCGCTCTCCGCCCAGTGGGAGCACACCGTCCTCGTGACGCCCTCGGGCTTCGAGATCCTGACCCTGTCCGCCGGCGCGCCCGCGATGCCGGCCTTCGTCGAGGCTCGGGGCGCCGCCGCGGTCTCCTGACCGCCGCGCAGGCGCCATGGCCCACGCCGCCCCCCTGCCCGCCGCCGCGGCGCCGCCGCGCACGCACGACCCGGCCGACGCCCGCCGCTGGCTGAAGGCCCGCCGCGAGGCCCTTCGCGCCCGGTACCTGCGCCGGCCCGACCCGCAGCGCAGCCTCGCGGCCCACGCCGCGCTCGTGGACGCGCTGCTCGCCCGCCTGTGGTCGGCGTGCGTGCGCGACCCGCGGGTCGCGCTCGTGGCGGTCGGAGGCTACGGCCGGGGGATGCTGTTCCCGCACTCCGACGTGGACCTGCTGGTCCTGCTGCCCGACGGCCGCGCCCCCGACGGCGACCTCGAGCGCTTCGTGGGACTGCTGTGGGACTGCGGCCTGGAGCCCGGCAACGCCGTGCGCACGGTCTCGGAGTGCCTCGAGGAGGCGGCCAAGGACGTGACGGTGGACACGAGCCTGCTGGAGTCGCGCCTCGTCGCGGGCGACGGCGCCCTCATGGCCGAGCTCGAGGGGCGCCTGGCCGCCCGGCGCGACGTGCGCGAGTTCTTCCGCGCCAAGGTGGACGAGCAGCGCAGGCGCCACGACCGCTTCCAGGAGGCCGCCTACAACCTCGAGCCCAACATCAAGGAGAGCCCCGGGGGGCTGCGCGACCTGCAGACGGTGCTGTGGCTCGCGCGCGCCGCCGGCATCGGCCGCAGCTGGGTGGAGCTCGCCCGCCAGGAGATCATCACGCCGCGCGAGGCCGCCGGCATCGCGAGGAACGAGCGCGTCCTGCAGGACCTGCGGCTGCGCCTGCACCTGCTCGCCGGCCGCCGCGAGGACCGCCTGGTCTTCGACCACCAGATCGAGATCGCGCGCCAGCTGCGCCTGAAGGGCGCGAAGTCCCTCGCCGCCTCCGACCTGCTGATGCGCCGCTACTACCTCGCGGCCAAGGCCATCTGGCGCTTCAACCAGATCCTGCTCGCCAACCTCTATGCCCGCATCGTGCCGGCGCGGGAGCGCAAGATCCGCGCCCTCGACGGCCGCTTCCGCCTCGTGGACTACACCCTGGACCTGCGCGACGAGGCGCTCTTCGAGCGCGAGCCCGGCGCGATCCTCGAGGCCTTCCGCCGCCTGCAGGACGACCGCGGCATCGCCAACCTCTCGGCCACCGCGCTGCGGGCGATGAGCCGCGCGCTGCCGCGCATCGACCGCGCGTTCCGCGAGGACCCGGCCAACCGCCGCCGCTTCATGGACATCGTGCGCGGCGACCGCTTCACGTGGACGCTGCGGCGCATGAGCCGCTACGGGGTGCTCGGCCGCTACATCCCGGCCTTCGGGCGCATCGTCGGCCAGATGCAGCACGACCTCTTCCACGTCTACACCGTGGACGAGCACATCCTCATGGTGATCCGGAACCTGCGCCGCTTCCGGCTGCCGAAGTTCGACCTCGAGCACCCGCTGTGCTCGAAGCTCATGCAGGCGTTCGACGCCCCGGAGCTGCTGTACCTGGCCGCCCTCTTCCACGACATCGCCAAGGGCCGCGGCGGCGACCACTCCGCGCTGGGCGCGCGCGACGCCGAGCGTTTCTGCCGCGCCCACGGCCTCTCGCGGGCCGACGCGAAGCTCGTCGCCTGGCTGGTCGAGCACCACCTCACCATGTCGGCCACGGCGCAGAAGCAGGACCTCTCCGACCCCGAGGTGATCTCGGAGTTCGCCACCCTCGCGCGCGACGAGCGCGCGCTCACGGCGCTCTACATCCTCACCGTGGCGGACATCCGCGGCACGAGCCCGAAGGTGTGG
>CAZNWZ010000029.1:0-19334 GCA_964576455.1 uncultured Lysobacter sp. | reverse complement strand
CCCGCTCGCCGCCATGGCCGCCATGTGCGCGATCTGGGGCTACTCGTGGATCGTGATGAAGATCGCGCTGCGCCACGCGCACCCGTTCGACTTCGCGGCGCAGCGCCTCGTCCTGGGCGCGGTCCTCCTCTTCGCGATCATCGCGGCCACCGGGCGCCGACTCACGCTTTCGAGCTACCGCATGGCCGTCGTGCTGGGCTTCGTGCAGGTCGGCGCCTTCGTGATCCTCTCGCACTACGCGCTCCTCACCGCCGGCCCGGGCAAGACTTCCGTGCTCACCTACACGATGCCCTTCTGGATGATCGTGTTCGCGCACCTCGTGATCCACGAGCGCATGCGCGGGGCGCAGTGGCTGTCGGTGGCGCTCGCCTTCGCGGGGCTCCTGCTCATCGTCTCCCCGTGGAGGCTCGCGAGCCTGGAGGGAAGCCTCCTCGCGGTGGCCTCCGGCGCCGTGTGGGCCCTGGCGGCGGTGATGTCCAAGCGCTGGCCCACGAGGGACGCCGAGCCCCTCACCTTCACGGCGTGGCAGCTCGCGTTCGGCTCGATTCCCCTCGTGCTGCTCTCGCTCGCGCACCCCCACGCGCCGGTCGCGTGGAACGGCGAGTACGGGCTCGCCCTCGCCTACTCGACCGTCTTCGCCACCGCCGGCGGCTGGTGGCTGTGGACCTACGTCCTCTCGCACGCGCCGGCCGGGGTGACGGGGCTCAACACGCTCGCCATCCCCGTGATCGCTGTCGCCGCCTCGTGGCTGCAGCTGGGCGAGCGCCCGCCGCCGCACGAGCTCGCGGGCATGGCGCTCATCGCGGTGGCGCTTTCGCTCCTCGCCTGGCTGGGCCTGAGGAAGCCCGAGGCCACGCCCGTCGACTGAGGGCCCGCCCCGCCGCGGGGTGGTGCGGGTAGAATGCCGGTTCATCCCCCCAACAAGAGCGCGGGGGGGCCGGAAACGCACGCCACCGCAGCCGCAAAGAAGCTCCCGCGGGCGTGCCGGCAGGATCCCGGGCCATGCGGCTCTCGCTTCGCTTCATCCTTCCCCTCGTCGTCGTGCTGGGCGCCATCGCCTACGCCGTCGCGCCGCTCGTCGACGACCTCACCCTCAAGTGGTTCGTGCGCGACCTCGACATCCGCACGAAGCTCATCACGGCCGCCGTCCAGGAGCCGCTCGCGGAGGCGATGACCGCCGACCTGAGCCAGCGCGTGCGGCAGCAGCGCATCGAGGCGACCTTCAGCCGCCTCATCCAGGACGAGCGCCTCTTCGCCATCGGCTACTGCGACGCGACGGGGCATTTCGCCTACCGCACGGTGACGCTTCCCCGCGACATCGCCTGCCGCGCGCCGGGGCTTCCTCCCGAGGAGAGCGGGCGCGTCCACCACTTCGCCGGCGGGTCGCTGCACGTGGCCATGAACCCGGTGGTGGTCGACGGCACCCGCGTGGGCGAGCTCGTGATCGTCCACGACATGAGCTTCGTCGAGCGGCGAAGCGCCGACACGCGCAAGTACATCTTCTGGCTCTTCACCGGCATCGGGCTGGTGATCGCGCTCGTCACGGTGGTGATCGCGGAGATCTCGTGGCGCGGCTGGGTGGCCGGCATGAAGGCGCTCATCCGCGGCCAGCTCCTCGCGCAGAACCCCGAGCCGCGCTCGCGGGAACTGAAGCCCCTGGCCCGCGACCTCGAGGCGCTGGTGCAGGACCTGCAGACGGAGCGGCGCCTGCGCGACGAGTCGCAGATGAGCTGGGTGCCCGAGACGCTGCGCACCATCCTGCGCCAGGACCTCAAGGGCGACGAGATCCTCATCGTCTCCAACCGCGAGCCCTACATCCACGTGCGCCGCGGGGAGCGCCTCGAGGTGCTCCGGCCCGCGAGCGGGCTCGTCACGGCCCTCGAGCCGGTGATGCGCGCCTGCTCCGGCACCTGGATCGCCCACGGGGCGGGAGACGCGGATCGCGAGGTGGTCGACGCGCGCGACCACGTCCGCGTGCCCCCCGAGAACCCGTCGTACCAGATCCGCCGCGTCTGGCTCACGAAGGAGGAGGAGGCCGGCTACTACTACGGCTTCGCGAACGAGGGCCTGTGGCCGCTGTGCCACATCGCCCACACGCGCCCCGTCTTCCGCGCCTCCGACTGGGAGCACTACCGCGCGGTAAACCGGCGCTTCGCCGACACGGTGGTGTCGGAGTCGCGCACGCCCAATCCGATCGTGCTGGTGCAGGACTACCACTTCGCGCTCCTGCCGCGCATGATCCGCGAGCGGCTCCCGGAGGCGACGATCATCACCTTCTGGCACATTCCCTGGCCCAACCCGGAGGCCTTCGGGGTCTGCCCCTGGCGCGAGGAGCTGCTGGAGGGCCTGCTCGGCTCCTCCATCCTGGGCTTCCACACGCAGTTCCACTGCAACAACTTCTTCGACACGGTGGACCGCTACCTCGAGGCGAGGGTCGACCGCGAGACCTTCACGATCTCCTATGGCGGCGAGCCGACCGAGGTGCACCGCTACCCCATCTCGATCGAGTGGCCGCTCAAGGGCCTCGCGGACCAGCCGCCCGTCCCCGAGTGCCGCCGCGCCATCCGGGACGCGCTGGGGCTGCCCGCCGACGCGAAGCTCGGGGTGGGGGTGGACCGCCTGGACTACACCAAGGGGATCCTGGAGCGCTTCGCGGCCATCGAGCGCTTCCTCGAGATGGAGCCGTCGTGGGTCGGGCGGCTCGCCTTCGTGCAGATCGCCGCGCCCAGCCGCTCCAGCATCGACGAGTACCAGTCGCTCGATGCCCGCGTGCGCGCCGCCGCGCAGCGCATCAACGACCGGTTCCCCTCGCCCGGCTGCAAGCCCATCGTGCTCAAGATCGAGCACCACGACGCCGAGCGCGTGTACGCCTACTATCGCGCCGCCGACTTCTGCTTCGTCTCCAGCCTGCACGACGGCATGAACCTGGTCGCCAAGGAGTACGTGGCCACGCGCGAGGACGAGCGCGGCGTGCTCATCCTGTCGCAGTTCGCGGGCGCGGCCCGGGAACTTCCGGAGGCCCTGGTCGTCAACCCCTACGACACGGAACAGTGCGCGGCCGCCGTGCGCGACGCGCTCGCGATGCCGCCGGACGAGCAGCGCGCGCGGATGCGCAGCATGCGCGGGCTGCTGCAGGAGTTCAACGTCTATCGCTGGGCGGGGAAGATGCTCCTCGACGCGGCCCGCATGCGCAACCGCCGGCGGCTGGCGGGCGGGCGGCCGTCCCCGGCGGCGGCCCCGGCGGCGAGGGAGACATGACGGGAGCGACCAGGCAGGCGAGAATCGAGGCGATGCCTCCCATCCCGGACCACGCCGCCGTCTTCCTCGACATCGACGGCACCCTCGTGAGCCTCGCCGAGCGGCCGGACGCGGTGCGCATCGACGCGTCCCTGCGCGAGCTGCTCGAGAGGCTGCGGCGGTCCGCGGGCGGCGCGCTGGCCCTGATCTCCGGGCGCTCGATCGCGGACATCGACGCGCTCTTCGCGCCGTCGCGCTTCGCCATCGCCGGCCAGCACGGCGCCGAGCGCCGCTCGGCCGGCGGCGACCTGCACTTCCACGCCCCGCTCGCCCACCGCCTGCGCGAGCGGGCCGGGGCGCTGCGGCGCGTGGTGGCGGACCATCCCGGGCTGCTCCTCGAGGACAAGGGCGCGAGCCTCGCCCTGCACTACCGCGGCGCGCCGTCGCTGGCGCAGCTCGCCGAGCGCGAGATGCGCCAGGCCGTCGTGGCGCTCGGCGACGACTTCGAGCTTCAGGCCGGCAAGTTCGTCTGGGAGGCGAGGCCCAGCGGCAAGGACAAGGGCACCGCGATCGACGAGTTCATGGCCGAGGCCCCCTTCTCCGGGCGGCGGCCCGTCTTCGTGGGCGACGACCTCACCGACGAGCTGGGCTTCGAGCGCGTGAACCGCATCGGGGGCGATTCCGTGAAGGTGGGGCCCGGTCCCACGCGCGCGCGCTGGCGCCTGCCCGACGCCGATGCCGTCCGGCGCTGGCTCGCGGCCTTCGCCGATCGCGCGGGAGCCGCCCCGCAGGAGGGGAATGCATGAGCAGCCTGCACCTGGGCGCCATCGGCAACTCGAGCGTCGGCGCGCTCGTGGACGGGCGCGGCGAGATCGTCTGGGCCTGCCTGCCGCGCCTCGACGGCGACGCCACCTTCTGCTCCCTGCTGCGCCCGCACGCCGGCGACGAGGGCTTCGGCTTCATGGACGTGGACCTGAGCTGGCTCGCGAAGGCCGAGCAGGAGTACCTGCCCAACACGCCGGTGCTCGTCACGCGCCTCTTCGACGACCGCGGCGGCGGCATCGAGATCGTGGACTTCGCGCCGCGCTTCCGCCAGTACGGGCGCCTCTTCTGCCCCGCGCAGCTCGTGCGCATCGTGCGACCGCTCTCCGGCAGCCCGCGCATCCGCGTGCGCCTGCGGCCGGCGGACGACTACGGCCGCCGCAGGCCGGAGGTCACCTCGGGTTCCAACCACGTCCGCTACGTGGGCTCGGCGAACGTGCTGCGCCTCACCACGGACTGCTCGATCACGGCGATCCTCGAGGAGATGCCCTTCGTGCTGCGCGACCCGGTCGCGTTCGTGCTGGGCCCCGACGAGACGATGCAGGGCTCCGTCGCGGAGGTGGCGCGCCGCTTCCTCGAGCTCACCACCGACTACTGGCACGACTGGGTGCGCGACCTCTCCATCCCCTTCGAGTGGCAGGACGAGATCATCCGCGCCGCCATCACCCTCAAGCTCGCCGCCTACGACGACACGGGGGCGGTGGTGGCTGCGCTCACCACCTCGATCCCCGAGTCGCCCGCGAGCGGCCGCAACTGGGACTACCGCTTCTGCTGGCTGCGCGACGCCTATTTCGTGGTGAACGCGCTCAACCGCCTCAACGCCACGCGCACGATGGAGCGCTACCTCGGCTACATCATCAACGTGGCGGCATCGAGCGACGGGAGCCTGCAGCCCGTCTACCGCATCAGCGGCCGCGCCGAGCTCGAGGAGTCCGTCGTGGACTCGCTTCCGGGCTACCGCGGCATGGGCCCGGTGCGCGTGGGCAACCAGGCCTGGCGGCAGGTGCAGAACGACGTGTACGGCTCGGCCATCCTCGCGGCCACGCACGCCTTCTTCGACCGGCGCCTGGCGGCCGTGGGCAACGAGGGACTCTTCCGCCGCCTGGAGGTCCTGGGCGCGAAGGCCGCCGAGCGGCACGCCGCGCCGGACGCCGGGCTCTGGGAGCTGCGCGGATCGTCCCACGTGCACACCTTCTCGAGCGTGATGTGCTGGGTCGCCTGCGACCGCCTGGCCAAGATCGCGCGCCGCCTGGGCCTCGCCGAGCCCGCCGGCCGCTGGCGCGCCGAGGCCGACCGCATCCACGCCGTCGTCTCGCAGCGCGCCTGGTCGGCCAGGCGCGGCAGCTTCGTGGCCACCTTCGAGGGCGACCAGCTGGACGCGAGCCTGCTGCTGCTCGCGGAGCTCGGCTTCCTGCGCGCCGACGACCCGCGCTTCGCCGCCACGGTGGACGCCGTCGGTCGCGAGTTGCGGCGCGGCGACTTCATCTTCCGCTACACGCAGCCCGACGACTTCGGCGCGCCGGACAACGCCTTCCTCGTCTGCACCTTCTGGTACATCGACGCGCTCGCGGCGTTGGGCCGGCGCGAGGAGGCGCGCGCGCTCTTCGAGTCCACCCTCGCGCGGCGAAACGCGCTCGGCCTGCTGTCGGAGGACGTGGACCCGGCCACCGGCGAGCTCTGGGGCAACTTCCCGCAGACCTACAGCATGGTGGGCCTCATCAACAGCGCCACGCGCCTGTCCATCCCCTGGGACCAGGCCTTCTGAAGGCACGCGCATGATCCGCATCGGCCTCGACCTCGGCGGCACCAAGACGGAGATCGCCGCCCTCGACCGCGACGGCACGGAGCTGCTGCGCCATCGCGTGCCCACGCCCACCGGCGGGTACGAGGATTCGGTGCGCGCCCTGGCGAGGCTCGTCACGGACGCCGAGCGCGAGGTGGCCCGCACGGCGCGCGTGGGGCTCGGACATCCCGGCGCCGTCGAGGCGGCCACGGGACTGCTGCGCAACGCCTACGCCACCGTCTTCAACGACCGGCCGCTGAAAGCCGACCTGTCCCGGGTGCTCCTGCGCGAGGTCCGCCTCGCGAACGACGCCAACTGCTTCGCGCTCTCCGAGGCGCGGGACGGCGCCGGCGCGGGCCATCGCGTGGTCTTCGGCGCGATCCTGGGCACGGGGGCCGGCTCGGGCATCGTGATCGGGGGAACGCTCCTGGAGGGCGCGCACGGGCTCGCGGGCGAATGGGGCCACAACCCGCTGCCGTGGATCCGGGCCGAAGAGCTTCCGGGGCCCCGTTGCTATTGCGGCCGCGACGGCTGCATCGAGCGATTCGTGTCGGGACCGGCGCTCTCGGCGGACCACGAGCGCGTGACCGGCGCGCGCCTGGATCCCGCCGCCCTCCTCGCCGGCGCGAACGCCGGGGACGCGGCGTGCCGCGCGAGCCTGGAGCGTCACGAGGACCGCCTCGCGCGCGCGCTCGCCCACGTGGTGAACCTCGTCGACCCGGACGTGATCGTGCTCGGGGGCGGCCTCTCGCACTTCGACCACCTCTACGCGAACCTGCCCGCGAGGATCGCCGCGATCACCTACGCGAAGGCCTCGCCCCCCATCGTCCGCGCGCGCCACGGCGACGCGAGCGGCGTGCGCGGCGCGGCGATGCTCTGGCCCGCCTGAGGGGCCGGGCTACTTCTTTTTCGCCGGCGCCTTGTAGCGCTTCACGCTCGCGAGGATCTCGGCCTTGGCCTCCTCGGGGCCGACCCAGCCCTCGATCCTCACCCACTTGCCCGCCTCCAGGTCCTTGTAGTGGGCGAAGAAGTGCGTGATCTGCTGCAGCAGCATCTCGGGAAGGTCGCGCGGGGTCTCGATGTCGCGGTAGAGGGGCGTGAGCTTGTCGATGGGCACCGCCAGGAGCTTGGTGTCGCCGCCCGCCTCGTCGGTCATCTTGAGCATGCCGATGGGCCGGCAGCGCACCACCACGCCCGGGATGAGCGCGAACGGGGTGATCACGAGGACGTCCGTCGGGTCGCCGTCGTCGGAGAGCGTGTGCGGGATGTAGCCGTAGTTGCACGGGTAGTGCATGGACGTCTGCACGAAGCGGTCCACGAAGAGCGCGCCCGTGGCCTTGTCCACCTCGAACTTGATCGGGTCCGCGTGGGCGGGGATCTCGATGATGACGTTGAAGTCGTTGGGCAGGTCGTTGCCGGCGGTGACGCGTTCGAGGTACATGGCGGGACTTTCGGTTGGGCCGCCAGGGCCGCTGGCGGCGGGAGGCTCGTCGGATGTGGTAAATTGCGTGACGCAGGGCAGCATTATCGCAAGTTCCCGATTTGACTGGCAAAAAAGCCGTTTCAAAACGATGAACCGAGCGCTTCCCCTCATCCTCACGCTGGACCAGCACGGCGTCCCGCACCGCTGGGTGACGTGGCAGCAGGCGGTCTGGTACTACGCCAAGGAACGCGTGGCCTGGGAGACCGGCCGCGAGGCCTTCACGATCCGGGGCGGGCGCTCGCACCTGACCGGAAGGCAGTCGTGCATCACGGCGAACTCCATCATCGCCATCCGCGGCAAGGCGCTCGCCATCAAGGGGTTCCACTCCACCCCGCCGCTGAACAACCGCGAACTTTTCCATCGGGATCGCGCCGTGTGCGCCTTCTGTGGCGGCCTCTTCCCGCCGCAGAAGCTCACCTGCGACCACATCCTGCCGATGTCGCGCGGCGGGCGCGACACCTGGATGAACGTGGTCACCGCGTGCCGAACCTGCAACCAGAGGAAGGGCAACCGCACGCCGGAGGAGGCGCGCATGCACCTGCTCTACGCGCCGTACGTGCCCAACCGCGCCGAGTTCCTCATCCTGGCCAACCGCCGCATCCTCGCCGACCAGATGGAGTTCCTGAAGCAGCACGTGTCGGCCAACTCTCGCCTCCACGCCGCCTGAAGAAGTGAAAAGGGGACGGTTCCTGTACCCGTCCCCCTTCAAATGGGGACGGGTACAGGAACCGTCCCCTTTTCACTTCTTCAGCGCGGCGCGGTCGGGCTTGCCGTTGGCCAGGCGCGGGATGTCGGCGACGAATTCGATGCGAGGCAGCTTGTAGCGCGCCAGCCGGGGCGCGAGAAAGGCGCGCAGGTCGGGCGCGCCGGGCCGGCGAAGCTGCACGAACGCCATCGGCACCTCGCCCCACCGCACGTCCGGGACGCCGACCACGACCGCGTCGGCCACGTCGGGATGTTCCCGGAGCGCCTCCTCGATCTGCGCGGGATAGACGTTCTCGCCGCCGGAGACGATGAGGTCGTCGCGCCGCGAGTGGACGCGCAGCGACCCGCCCGGATCGAGCTCGCCCAGGTCGCCGGTGCGCAGCCACCCGCCCCGCAGCGCGGCCGCGGTGGCTTCCGGGTCGTCGAGGTAGCCGCGCATCACGGTAGGGCCGCGCAGCTCGATCACGCCATCCTCCGCGATGCGCAGGTCGATGCCGGGCAGCGCCTTGCCCGCGGTCGCGCGTTCCCCGCGGGAAGCGCCGGGGCGCACGAGCGTGGCCATCGCGCACGACTCCGTGAGGCCGTAGGACGCGAGCGCCTGCGGGCAGGCCTCCAGCAGCGCCGGGCTCACCGGCCCGCCGCCCACGACCACGGCGCGGACGCGCCCGGGCAGCGCGCGGTCCCCGCGGGCCTCCAGGATCCGGCGCAGCGTCGCGTCGACCACCGACGCGTGCGTGACGCCCTGCTCCTCGATCGAGCGCGCGAGCTCGTCGGCCGAGAACGAGGCCGGGAGCACGACGCACGCGCCCGAGAGCAGGCAGCGGTGCACGAGCCCCAGGCCGCCCACGTGGAAGAAGGGCAGCGAGGCGAGCCAGCGGTCGCCCGGCCCGAGGGGCAGCACCGCGTTGCAGGCCCGCGCGCTCGCGACCTGGTTGCCGCGGGTGAGCACGGCGCCCTTGGGCCGCCCCGTCGTCCCCGAGGTGAAGAGGATGGCCGCCTCGCGCGCCGGATCGTCGTGGCCGGCGAGCGCGCCGGTGTCGCGGGACGGGAGCGTGCGCCACTCGGCGAACGACACGAGCCGGCTCGCGCTCACGGCACGGGCGGCGAGCGCGTCGGCGGCGATCACCACCCGCAGCCCGGCCCGCGCCGCCTGCCAGTCGATCTCCGCGTCGGCCAGCCGCGTGTTGAGCGGCACGAGCACGGCGCCCACGCGGGCGGTCGCCAGCGCGATCACGATCCACTCGACGGAGTTCTCGGCCCACAGCCCCACGCGCGCCCGCTCCTCGACGCCCAGCGCCCGGAGTTTGCCCGCGGCCGCCGCGACGCGCTCCTCCAGCGCCCCGGCCGGGACCGTCTCGCTCCAGGTGACGACGGCCGGCGCCCCGCGGCTCACGGCGTGCGCCCCCGCAGGCGAACGCCGAGCCCGGGGCCCTTCGGCAGCGAGATCCGGCCGCCGTGGGGAGGCTCGAGCCCTTCCAGCGGCGCCTCCTCCAGCAGTCCCGCCGTCGCGAGGCCGTGCGCGCGCTCCGGGCCGGGCAGGCTCGCGGCCAGGTGCAGGGCGCCGGCCACGCCCACCGCCGTGTCGAGGACCGAGGTGATCACGACGCCGAGCCCCGACTCGATGGCCGCCACCGCCACCTCGCGGGTCGGACGCAGCCCGCCCAGGGCCATGGGCTTGAGCACGAGGACGTCCGCGCCGCGCTCGCGCACCACGCGCCGCCCCTCCTCGAGCGAGGCCGGGTCCGCGGCCACGGGAATGTTGGTGCGCCGTCCCACCGCGCGCAGGTCCCCCGCGACGGGCTCCTCCACGTATTCGAGGTCGCACCCCTCCACCGCCCGCAGCACGCGAAGCGCCTCCTCCTCGTTCCACGCGCCGTTGGCGTCGATGCGGATCGCGATCCCCGCGCCCACGCGCTCGCGCACGGCGAGGATGCGCCGGATGTCCTCTTCCGGCGGCGCGGCGCCCACCTTGACCTTCAGGGTGCGGTAGCCCGACCGGACCGCGCGCGCGGCCTCCGCGGCCAGCGCGCCGGGCTCGCGCGCGAACACGAGCGCGTTCACGGCGACCTGCGGGCGGGGCGAATCCGCGAGCAGCCAGGCCAGGGGCCGGCCGAACCGCTGCGCGTCGAGGTCCAGCGTGGCGAGCTCCCAGGCCGCCTCGCGCAGCGGGCCGCCCTCGATCGCCCCCGCGAGCGCCGCGGCCGACTCCGGCGCCGCCAGCGGCGCCACCTCGCCCAGCCCCACGCGCCCGTCGTCCGCCTCCAGGCGCAGCCAGGCGCCGCGCCTGTGCGTCCACGAGCCCGCGCCCGTCGCGACGGGTTCGCGGAAGGCGATGTCGTAGGGGATGAACTCGTGGCGCACGCGGGCCCGCCGCGCGCGATGCCCGCTCAGGGCACGCGCCTGAACTTCGCGAAGTCGGGGCGGCGCTTCTCGACGTAGGCGTTGCGGCCTTCCTGCGCCTCCTCGCTCATGTAGTAGAGCAGCGTAGCGTTGCCCGCGAGCTCCTGCACCCCCGCCTCGCCGTCGTAAACGGCGTTGAACGCGCTCTTGAGGCACCGCAGGGCGAGCGGGCTGTGCTGCAGGATCTCGCGGCACATCGCCACGGTGGCCTTCTCCAGGTCCTTCAGCGGCACCACCTCGTTCACGAGCCCCATCGCGAGCGCCTGCCTCGCGTCGTACTGGCGGCAGGTGAACCAGATCTCCTTGGCCTTCTTGGGCCCCACGAGGTCGGCGAGGATGCTCGAGCCGAAGCCGCCGTCGAAGCTCCCCACGCGCGGGCCGGTCTGGCCGAAGCGCGCGTTGTCCGCCGCGATCGTGATGTCGCACACCACGTGCAGCACGTGGCCGCCGCCGATGGCATAGCCGGCCACCATCGCGATCACGGGCTTGGGGCACGAGCGGATCTGCTTCTGCAGGTCCAGCACGTTCAGGCGCGGCACGCCGTCCGGGCCCACGTAGCCCTTCTCGCCGCGGATCCGCTGGTCGCCGCCGGAGCAGAACGCGAGGTCGCCCGCGCCCGTGAGCACGATGACGCCGATCTCGGGGTCCTCGTGCGCGTCGCGAAACGCCCGCGCCAGCTCGTGCAGCGTGGTCGGGCGGAAGGCGTTGCGCACCTCGGGGCGGTTGATCGTGAGCTTCGCGATGCCCTCGGCCTTGTGGACCAGGATGTCCTCGTACCGGCCGGCGGCCCTCCACGCGGCGGCCGGCTTCACCGTCGACTTCGCGGCGGATTTCTTCCTCATGCGTCGATGCTCCTCTCCAAGAATTCCTCCAGTTCCGCGGCGCACGCGCCCGCGCGCTCCAGCGGCACGGCGTGCCCCGCGCCCGCGACGAGGCGCAGGGCGGCGTTCGGGATGCGCGCGGCCATGTCGCGCGCGATCGCGGAGAACTTCGCGTCGCGCTCGCCCGCCATCACGAGCACCGGCATCGGCAGGCGCGCCAGGTCGCCGTGCGCGGGCGGCTGGAAGCCCGTGCCGAAGGCCCGGAGCGCCGCGGCGAGCCGCGCGGGATCCTGGCCCAGGCGCTGGCTGCGCATCGCCTCCCGGAGCGCCGGCGGTAGCGACGCCTGGGTCGCGAAGAGGGGATGGGCCTCCCACTGCCGGCTGAAGGCCTCGATGCCGTCGCGCTCGATCGCCTCCGCCAGCGCCAGGTCCGCGGCGGCGCGCGCCTCGCGTTCCGACTCCACCGCGATCCCGGGGGTCGCACCGACGAGCGCCAGCGCGGCAAGACGCTCCGGGTGCCGAAGCGCGAACGCGAGCGCGAGCCGCCCGCCCATCGAGTAGCCGGCGAGCGCGAAGCGACCCACGCCCAGCCGGTCGAGGAGCATCGCCAGCGCGTCCGCCGCGCGGTCGAGCCGCCACGCTTCCGGCGGCAGCGGCGCCTCCGACCCGCCGTGGCCCGGCAGGTCCGGCAGGAGGCATCGCCGCCGCGGCAACGCGTTCGCCACCGGGACCCAGAACTCGCCGGTCCCGGTGAAGCCGTGCAGCAGGACGAGCGGCGGGCCGGGGGGCAGGCCGCGGCCGCGCACCTGCCAGGCGATGCCGCCCGCCTCGACGCGGTCGGCGTGCAGGCCCGGCAACCGGGCGATGGCCGCCTGCTCGCGCACCGTCTTCGCGCGGTCGCTCTTCCATTCGATCACCCGCACGCCGCCGCCCGAAAGGGTGGCCGCCACGAGCGCCGAGACCTCGTCGAGGGTTCGCGCGACGACGTGCGCGACGCCGGAGGCCCGCGAGGCCGCCGCGAGGTCGCCGCCCTGCGGCGTGCCGAAGAGCGCCTCGAAGTGCGCCTCGTGCCGCGACACGGGCAGGTGCGAGAAGATGCCGCCTCCGTCGTTGTCCAGGAGCAGGATCGCGAGCGGCGTCCCCAGCCCGCGCGCGGCGCGAAGCCCGCCCGCGTCGTGCAGGAAGGCGAGGTCGCCCGTCACGAGGAGCGTGGGCTTGCCGCCGCCGAGGGCCACGCCGATGGCGGTGGAGACGATCCCGTCGATGCCGTTGGCGCCTCGGTTGGCGTGCACCTCGACACCGTTGGCGAGCCCGCCCGCGTAGAACTCCGCCCAGCGGATGGGCATGCTGCTCGACAGGAAGAGGGCCGAGCCCGGCGGGACGGCGTCGCAGGCCGCCACGACCGCGGCGGCCTCGCGCGGCGCCCGGGCCGAGATCGCGGCCGCGCCCGCCTCGCCGGCGGCGAGCGCCGCCAGCCAGGCCTCGTCGCGCGCGCCGCGCCGCACCTGCGACGCGAGCACCTCGCACAACGCCGCGCCGTCGGCGACCACCACCTCGCCGACGATGCCGTCCGGATCGCGGCGCCGCCCGTCGGGCTGGACGGCGACGACCGGGGGGCGGTGGCGCGCGAGCCAGCTCGCGAGCGTCTTCGAGGTCGGGATGCCCCCCAGCCGCAGGACGAAATCGGGGGCGATCGCCGCGAGGGCCTCGTCGCGCAGGAAGAGGTCGGCGCGCGCGCACGCGAGCGTGCCCCCGGGCACCGGCTCGCCGCGCACGCCCGAGGCGATGTCGGCGAGCACCGGGACGCCCGCGGCGCGCGCCAGCGCGAGCACGGCCCACGCGTCGGCCGCGCGAACCGCCCCGGGGCCGGCGACGAGGAGCGGGCGACGCGCCTTCTCGAGGCGCGAGGCGAGCGAGGCGAGAACCGGCAGCGACGGCACCGCCGCGGGAGCGGCCGGTACGGCGGCCAGGGAGGATGCGATCCGCGCCGAGGCCGCGGCCCAGTCCGCCTCGCAGGCGTCCATCGCCTCGGGCGGGGGCACCAGCGGCTCGCGATACGGGGCGTTCAGGTGCACCGGCCCGCGCGCGCCTTCCGCCGCGATCCGGCACGCCTCGAGCGCCGCGCCCGCCATCGCCTCGGGCGAGGCGCCGGGATCGCCGGGGCACGCGAGGTCGCGGAAGAGGCGGACGTGCGTGCCGTAGAGGCCGACCTGGTCGATCGTCTGCGAGGCGCCCGTGCCGCGCAGCTCCGGGGGGCGGTCGGCCGTGACGGCGACGAGCGGCACGCCGGCGAGGAAGGCCTCGGCGAGGGCCGGCAGGAAGTTGGCGGCCGCGGTGCCGGAGGTGCACACGAGCGCCACCGGCGCGCACGTGGCCTTCGCGATGCCGAGCGCGAGGAAGGCGGCGCTGCGCTCGTCGATCTGCACCGCGACCGCGAGCCGCGGCTCGAGCCGCGCGGCGAGGGCGAGGGGCGAGGAGCGCGAGCCGGGACTCAGGCACAGGTGGCGCACGCCGCCCGCGACGAGCCCCGCGACGAGGGCGCGTCCCGCGAGCAGGTTGGCCCGCGCCGTCGAGTCCGGGTCGCGGGCGCCGTCGCCCGCCGGCGCGGCGGCGCCGCCGCCCGCGGCGCTCACGCGCGCTCCGAGAACAGGTGGGTGAAGGAGGCGGCCTTGCGCGCGGTCTCGTCCCACTCCGCCGCCGGGTCGGAGCCGCGCACGATGCCGGCGCCGCCGAAGGCCGTCATGCGGTTGCCGCGCACGATGCCGGAGCGGATCGCCACCGCGAAGTCGGCGGCGTCGGCGCCGATCCAGCCCACGAGGCCCGCGTACCAGCCGCGGGAGCGGCCCTCGAGCGCGTGGATGAGGTCCATGGCCGCCAGCCGCGGCGAGCCGCCCACGGCGGGCGTCGGGTGCAGCCCCGCGACGATCTCGCTCAGCCCCACGCCCTGGCGAAGCTGCGCCTGGATCGGGCTCCACAGGTGCAGCACGCCGGGAAGCGCCAGGATGCGCGGTGCCTCCGGGGACTGCACGGAGCGCACGTGCGGGGCGAGGGCCGCGAGGATCTCCTCGAGGACGATGCGGTGCTCCCTCCCGTCCTTCTCGCTCGCGAGGAGCGCGGCGGCGTGGCGCGCCTCGTCGCCGGGCGTGCCGCCGCGCGCGATGGTGCCCGCGAGGCAGTCGCAGGAGATCGCGGCGCCGTGCTGGGCGACGAGCCGCTCGGGGCTGGCGCCCATGAAGGCGGACTCGGCGTCGAAGCGAAGGCAGAAGCGCAGGCCGTGCGGCTCGCGCTCGTGCACCAGGCCGTGCAGGGCCCAGGGATCGATCGGGCGCTCGGCCTCCAGGACGATGTCGCGCGCGAGCACGACCTTGCGCACGGCCCCCGAGTCGATCGCGCGCAGCACCTCCCGCACGGCGTGCGTCCAGCGCTCGCGCGAGCCCTCGGCGATCGCCTCGCGGACGCGGATGCGGATGGGGGCGGGCGCCGGGGAGCGTGCGGCCTCGCGCAGGCGCCCGATGATGTCGTGGGCCTCGGCCTCGGCCGTGCCGAGCACCGTGACCTCGGCCCGCGCCCCCGCCTGGCGCAGCAGCACGCGCGGCAGCACGAAACGCGCCGCCTGGCCGCCGGGCCAGCCGGCGTTCGCGCCGTAGCGCGGGTCGAAGGCCACGCCGCCGACGTAGCGCACGAGTCCCGGCTCGGGCGCGAGCCTCGCCAGCACGCGCACGCGCTCGCGCGCCCGCGCGAGCAGCTCGTAGGCGGCGGCGAATCCCGAGCCCGCCGGCGCCACGAGGGAATCGATCTCGCCCAGCGCGAGCCAGCGCTCGCCGCCGGCCGAGGAATCCGACCAGGCGACCTGCGGCAGGAACGGCGCCGCCCCCAGCCGCGCCGGCAGCGCGTGGATGTCGGCGCAATCGAGGACCTCGCGGACGCTCGCGGCCGCGAGGCCCGGCCTGAGCGCCGGCGTCGACGTCACCACGTGATCCACGGGAATCCTCGGGCCTCTCTCGCCGGGTCTTGCGCCAAGGGAGCTGGTCTTCTGCGTTGGTCGGAAGGCGAATTATACAAACGCGGCCCGCCCCGGCGCCTGAGCCGCGTCAATCCCGGCGGGCCGGTCGAAGGCTTAGAAAAGCTAATGCATTGGCTTCGGAAATCTCGGTTGTCGCCGCCTTCGCTGCAGCGCAGCATTTCCCCACGAAGCGCGGCCTCGGCCGTCGGGGCTCGCGCGAACCACGGAGACCGCCCGAACCATGCGCCTGAAACTCACTTCCTCCAAGGTCGTCCTCGAACCCGGCCAGGTCCTCACCATCGACGACGGGAAGGGCGTGCACATCCGCCCGGTCGGCGCCCGCGTGTGGGTGACGGAAGAAGGCGACTGCAGCGACTTCGTCGTCAACCCGGGCGAGGAATTCGTCGTCTCGAACAAGGGCCGCACGATCGTGCAGGCCATCGACACCACCTGGGTGGACCTCCAGGAAGCCGCCTAGCCTAGGCGATCTCCTTCCGCAGCCACGCCACGAAGGCCCGCGCCTCGGGACGGTTCTCCGCGCCCGGGGCGTAGATCGCGTGCAGGGCGCGCGGAACCTGCATCCGCTTGCCGAACAGCGCGACCAGCCTGCCCTCCTCCACGAGGGACTCCACCACCGACATCCGGCCCAGGGCGACGCCCTGGCCGTGCAGGGCCGCATTCACCACCTGGTCGTACTGGTCGTAGGTGAGCGTGCCGCCCGGCAGGAGGTCGGCGATCCCGTGCGCCTCGAGCCACGCCGCCCAGCCGAGCCACGGCCAGCGCCCCTGCGGATCGTGCAGCGCGAGCATCACGTGCCGGCGCAGGTCCGCGGGCCGCTCGAGGGCCGCCTTCGCTTCCCGCAGGTAGGCGGGGCTCGCCACGGGGCACAGCCGCTCGCCCACGAGCCGCACGGAGCCCGGCGGCTCCCGGCCCGAGGGAACGTCGCGGACGGCGACGTCGATGCCTTCGCGCGCGAGGTCCAGCGCCACGTGGGTGGCGGCGATGCGCACGTCGATGCCGGGATGGGCCTGCCGGAAGCGTCCCAGCCGCGGCACCAGCCAGAGCGAGGCGAAAGAGCCCGTGGTGGTGACCGTGAGCACGTGCCCGCGGCGGGACTCGCGCAGTCGCTGGGTGGCGGTGCGCAGCTCGGCGATCGCGGCGGACGCCGCCCGGTAGTAGGCCTGCCCCGCGTCGGTGAGCTCGAGCCTCTTGTGCCGGCGCTCGAAGAGCCTCGCGCCCAGGAAGGCCTCCAGGGCCTGCACCTGGCGGCTCACCGCCGACTGGGTGACGAAGAGCTCCTCGGCCGCGAGCGTGAAGGACAGGCGCCGGGCGGCGGCCTCGAAGCCCCGCACCAGGTCGAGGGGGGGCAAGGGACGGTTCGGATTATGCATGCTTGGCAATCATGCAAGACATTCGCGCTTCTCGTTTGCGGCCCTCTCAGCGGGTCCGCAGAATGGGAGCGCTTCGGGGGCATTGTGCATTCCCGATACGCATTCATCAAGGAGGCCCGCATGAACTTCAGGCTCGAATCCCCGGTGCTCGCCCTCGAGGCCGGCCAGGTCCTCGCCCTCGACGGCGCCCGCGGCACGCGCATCCAGCCCCGGGAGGGAACCCTCTGGATCACCCTCGAGGGCGAGGCGCGGGACTTCATCGTGGGGGCCGGCGAGACCTTCGCGGTCCCGCGAGGCGGGCGCACCGTGGTGCAGGCCATGTCGCCCGCGCGCGTCGCGCTGCGCGAGGCGGGCGGGCATGACCCATCGGGCGAGCCGCTCGCCGAGGAGCGCCTCATGGAGGTGCGCTACCGGGCCCAGCGCCTGCTGGGCGTCTAGGGGCCGGTCGCCTCGGGCACGGCGCGGTCGAGGAGCATGGCGTCGCCGTAGGAGAAGAAGCGGTAGCGCCGGTCCACGGCATGGGCATAGGCCCGGCGGATGAGCGCGGTGCCGGAGAAGGCGGACACGAGCATGAGCAGCGTCGATCTCGGCAGGTGGAAGTTCGTGAGCAGGCGATCGACGACCCGGAACCGGAACCCGGGGACGATGAACAGCCGCGTCTGCGCCGCCTCCGCGCGCAGCTCGCCGGCCGCGGCCGCCGACTCGAGCGCGCGCAGCGTGGTCGTGCCCACGGCCAGCACGCGCCCGCCCCTCGCCCTCGCGGCCGCGACGGCGCTCACCGTCGCCTCGGGGATGCTGTACCACTCCTCGTGCATCACGTGCGAGGCGATGTCCTCCCCCCGCACGGGCTGGAACGTGCCGGCGCCCACGTGCAGCGTGACGCGCGCCGAGGCGATGCCCTTCGCCGCCAGCGCCTCGAGCATCGCGCGGTCGAAGTGCAGCCCCGCCGTGGGCGCGGCCACCGCCCCCGGCACCGACGCGTACACCGTCTGGTAGCGCGACTCGTCCTGCGCGTCCGGGGCGTGCGTGATGTAGGGCGGCAGCGGCACCTCGCCGTGGGCCGCGAGGACCTCGAGCACGCCTGGCCCGCCCTCGAAGCGCAGCGCGAAGAGATCGCCCTCGCGTCCCGTGACCTCCGCCGAGGCACCGGGGGCGAACAGCAGCCGCCGTCCCGCCCTGGGCGACTTGCTCGCGCGCACGTGCGCGAGCGCGGTGTCCTCGCCGGTGACCCGCTCGACGAGCACCTCCACCTCGCCGCCCGTGTCCTTGCGGCCGCGAAGCCGCGCCTTGATCACGCGCGTGTCGTTGAACACGAGGAGGTCCCCCGGGTCCAGGAGCGAAGGCAGGTCGCGGAAGGCGAGGTCGCGAAGCTCCCCGCCCGGCTCCGCGCGCAGCAGCCGGCTCGCCGTGCGCTCGGGGGCCGGATGCTGGGCGATGAGTTCCGGCGGAAGGTCGTAGTCGAAGTCGGAGAGCTTCACCGGCCGGGGCAGGCACTCAGTCGGCGCCCCGCGGCGATGAACGGCTTCTCCACGAGGCGATAGGTGACGGTGGCGAGGACCGTGGTGATCACGACGGCGAGCGTGATCATGACCGGCAGCGAGGCGAAGGCGCCCGGGATCGCGCCCGCGGCGAGCGACCGGGCGAGCAGGTCCACGACCAGGGCATGGAAGAGGTACAGCGAATAGCTGACGACGCCCAGCCCCACGAGCGCCGCGTGGGAGCGGCGGCGCCAGGCGCACGCGCCCCAGAAGAGCGCCAGGGCGACCGGGTACGAGATCCCCCAGCGCAGGTCGTCCGGGCTTCCCGAGCGGAAGTAGCGCACGAAGACGTAGGCCGACGGGGCGAGCACGAGCGCCGCGCCGATCCACGGAGCCCAGGCCTGGAGCCGCAGCTCGCGCGTGGCGTGCGGCGGGTGGAAGCGGGTGGCGTGGAAGAGGGCGCCCCACAGCATGAAGGCGAGATTGAGCGGCAGGGACTGCCACTGCAGCCGGCTCGCCGGCGGCACCAGGCCGAACATCAGGGCGGCGAAGAAGGCGATCAGCGCGGCCGTCATCGCGAGCAGCGACTCGGGCCGGAACAGGTGCCCGGTGGAGGCGGCGAGCGCGGCCAGCAGGTAGAAGAAGAGCTCGGTCTCGAGCGTCCAGTAGACGCCGATGAGCGCCTCGAATCCCAGGAGGGCGGGGACCATGGTCGCGTTGGCGGCGATGGCCGGGGCCGGCGGGAAGGTCACCGCCACGGCGGCGGCAGCAGCGACGGACACCCAGAACAGCGGATAGAGCCGGAAGGCGCGCCGGACGGCGAACCGGCCTAGCGTCATGCCGGGCGCGCGCAGGCTGTGCGCGACCACGAAGCCGCTGATCACGAAGAAGAGCACGACCCCGATCCTCCCGAAGTCGACCGCGTGCGCGAACCGGCTGAAGATGTCGCCGTGGCCATGCCGCAGCGCGTGCGCGACGAACTCGTCGGCCGCGTGCATCACCAGCACCAGGACGGCGGCGATGCCGCGAAGCTCGTCGACCTGCGCAAAACGCTGCGCGTCCGGCGATCCCGGCGAGTCGGCGAATGTCATGCCTCGATTATACTTTCCCCTCCACCCACGGCCGGGATGGCGGAATCGGTAGACGCAGCGGACTCAAAATCCGCCGGTGGCGACACCGTGAGGGTTCGAGTCCCTCTCCCGGCACCAGGA
>CAZNWZ010000028.1:0-19600 GCA_964576455.1 uncultured Lysobacter sp. | reverse complement strand
GGCGCGGGCGCCTCCACGGCCGGCAATTCAGGCGCAGGGGCCTCGACGACAGGCAATTCGGGCACGAGCGCCTCGGCCGCCGGCATCCCGGGTGCGGGCGCCTCGGCGGCGCGGAAGGCCTCCTCCGGGGCCGCGTGCGCTTCCATCGCCTCCCGGACCACGCCCGGCATCCGGATGTGCGTTCCCTCGCCGGTGCGCCTCGCCGCCTGCAGGCCCTCGCGCAGGCGCTTCAGGTCCTCCACGAGGTCGTCGCGGCCCAGCGGGAGCGCCCGGCCGGCGATCGAGCGCACCATGGCCACCACGCCGTCGACGGCGCGGCGGGTGACCGCGATCCTCTCCGGCGTGAACTCGGGCGGGTAGTCGATGGCGTCCGCGAGCCACTGCTCGAGCGCGTGCGCGACGTCCGCGAGCACGACGAACCCCGTCGTGCGCGAGCTGCTGGTGAGCGTGTGCGCCGCGCGCATGAACTCGTGGCTCACCGGGTGCATCGGGTCGGCCTCGATCGCGGACATCTCCCGCTCGAGCGTGGCGGCATGCTGCTCCGCCTCGCCCACGTAGATCGCGAAGAGCGCCGGCGAGAGCGACACCGTGCCCACGAGGACATCGGCCTCCGTCTCGGCGGGCTCGGCCTGCGGCTCCGGCGGGGCGTGCGCGCCGGCCGCCGAGAAGTCGAACTCATGCGCCGGGGGCGCGGCCGCCGGTTGCAGCTCGAGCGACTCGAAGGTGAACCCGGCCGGCACCGCCTCGGCCGGCAGCGGCTCGAGGACGGCCGCGGGGACCGGCGCCGGGGCCTCTCCGCTCTTGAGCGCCTCGGCGCGCCTCGCGATCTCGGCGCCGTCGATGGGCGTGTCGCGACCCTCCTTGAGGCTCGCGATCCATCCCGAGAAGGAGCGCTCGGCGAGCTCCACGAACTCGAGCAGGCCCGGGGTGGCCGGCTTCTCGTCCTTGAGCCACTTGTTCATCACCTGCTCGCACTGCCAGGCCACTTCGCCCAGGTCGGTGAGACCGACCATGCGGCCGCTGCCCTTGAGGGTGTGGAAGCCGCGACGGATCGTCGTGAGCGACTCCCGGTCGTGGGGCGCGTTGCGGCTCGTGCCGAGGTGCTCCGCGATCGTCGCGGCCACCTCGGTCGCCTCCTCCAGGAAGATGTCCAGCAGCTCCTTGTCGATCTCGGAGCCGGGGGCGTCGACGAGCTGGACCACCTGCGGGGGGGGCGTCTCGGGCGGCTTCTCGGGCACGAGCTCCTGGATCGCCCGGAACACGCCCGTCTGGGCCGCGTCGGTGGCCACCTGCAGGGCGGCGAGGGCCTCCTCGCTCTGGCGCGCCACTTCCGAGTCCGCGATGACGACGGCGTCGCGCTTGAGCTCGTCGACCGCGCGCTCGAGCTTCTCCTTCACGTCCGCGGCGGGAGCCTCCTTCCAGTCCTCGTAGAGCGCCTGCACCTTCTGCTTCTGGACGTCGAGGTCGAGCGGGGACACGGTGCCGGTCCTGCGGGTCGCCTCCTCGGCGGCGCGTTCGGCGGAGGGCGCCAGGCCGAAGCGCACGAGGGCCGGCTGCAGGACGTCCGCGGGTCGGGACGCGCCCTGCTGGATCGCCGTGATGTAGAGCCCGAGCGCGGAGAGGCCGTCGGCCACGAGCTCGGCCGCCTCGCCCTTGCCGTCGAGCGTGCCCTCGGCGAACTGCTGGACCCGCGCCGCCACGGCCGCGTTGAGCCCGGCGGCCGCGTCGAGCTCCATGATCATCAGCGCCCCCTGGACCTGGGCAAACTGCGCGGGCAGTCCCTTGAGCTCCTCGCGCCGGGCCGGGTCGCGGAAGAAGGCGTCGAGGGTCTGCTCGATGCCCTGCAGGTTCACCTGGACTTCCTGGCCGACCTGGAAGACGAGGAGCTTCTCCTGGGCACGGCGCGTCATCTCGTCGAGGATGCCGCCCTCGATCGTGTCCATGGGCGGGACCGCCTCGCCCGCCATGGCGGCCTTCAGCCGTTCCGAGACGGTCCGCGCCTGGCGCTCGAGGTCGGGACCGAGGCGGAAGTAGTTGTCCAGCGAGGACTCGATGAAGAGCAGCGCCGTCGCGACCTCCAGGGCCTGCGCCTCGGAAGGCGGAATGGCCCGCGCCTTGAGGGTCGGCGCGACGTCGGCGAGCTTGAGGAAGACGGGCTGCAGTTCGCGGCGAGGCGATTGGGCCGCGCGGTCGGCCAGTGCCAGGGCCTGCTTGCCGAAGGGCTCCAGGGCCGCGCGGTTGCCGGAGGTGTACTTGAGCCACGTGTCCTTCTGCTGCGCCGTGAGCTCGCGCAGCTCCCGCACGAGCGAGGCGACGGCCTCGTCGGGCGCCTCGCCCAGCGCGGGCTGGGGAACGGCGAGCAGCTCGTCGAGCCGGTAGGCCTCCTTGAGGAGGGCGATCCGGGGGCTCGCCGGCCGGCTGCGGCCGATCTGCAGGAGCAGGTCGCGGAAGAGCCTCTCCGGCACCTTCGCGGCGCCGTCGATCAGCTGCTTGACCTGCTGGTCGACCTTGGCGAGCAGCGGCTTGGCGGCCGCGTCGAGGGCGAGGCCGTCGAGCGCGAGCGCGTCGAAGAAGCCCGCCGCCGCGCACCAGAACGGGCGATTGGGCGTGCCCGCCTGCAGCGACTCGATCGCCGCGACGGCGCCCTGCATCTGCCGGAAGGCCTCCGACGTGTCGCCGCCGCGCAGGGCCTTGAGCAGCCCCTGCTGGTACTGGGCCCGCTGGTGGGCGAGCGCCTTGGCGAGCACCGCGTCGTCCATCGCGGGGGGCTGCTCCGCCGGCGCCGGGAGCTCGACCGCGAGATCGGGATGGAAGAGGTCGCCCTCGCTCGCGTCCGTGGCCCCGCGCGCCCGGTTGAGCTCGAAGTAGGCCGGCAGCAGCGACATCGGCCGGTCCGGCTCGCCCGCCATCAGCGCGTCGAGGTAGCCCGAGAGCAGCGCGATCGCCCGCTTGGCCGCCGGCACCCGGGAAGCGATGTCCGCCGCCTCGCACGACTCGATCGAGGTCACCAGGCGCTCGAGCTCCTCGTTGAAGCGGGTGGCTGCGCCCAGGCCCACCATCGCGAGCGCGCCCGTGGCCTGGTGCAGGTGGGTGAGGATGTACTTGACCGGCGCCCGGTCGCCCGGTGCGGCGGCGATCTTGTCCAGGTTCTCGCGCGCCTGCCCCAGCGAATGGTCGATCTCCGTCTTGACCCAGCTGAGCGGGCCGAGATCGAAGCCGGAGGCGGGGCGGGCGGCCATGGTCTCCTACAGCTTGAAGCCCGCCACCGAGCTCTTGAGCTCCTGGGCCACCGCGGAGAGGTCGCGGATCGAGCCCGCCGTCTGCTGCGTGCCGCGCGTGGTCTGCCGCGTGATGTCCAGGATCTCCTGCATGTTCTGCGCCACCTGGTTCGTGGCCTCGGCCTGCGCGCTCGTGGCCTCCGAGATCTGCTGGATGAGCTTCGCGAGGTTCTTGGTCACCGAGTCGATCTCCGTGAGCGCCTGGCCGGCGGCGTCGGAGAGCTTCGCGCCCTCCACCACGCCCTGGGTCGACTTCTCCATGGCCGCCACCGCGTCCTGCGTGTCGGCCTGAATCGTCTTCACGATCGCGCCGATCTGCTTGGTCGCCTCGCCGGAGCGCTCGGCCAGCCGCTGCACTTCCTCCGCGACCACCGAGAAGCCGCGGCCCGCCTCGCCGGCCGACGCCGCCTGGATGGCGGCGTTGAGCGCGAGCACGTTCGTCTGCTCCGTGATGTCCGAGATGAGCTCCACGATCTCGCCGATCTCCTGGGAAGACTCGCCCAGCCGCTTGATCCGCTTGGACGTCTCCTGGATCTGCTCGCGGATGTCGTTCATGCCCGCGATCGAGTCCTGCACCGCGAGGCGGCCCTTGTCCGCCGCCGCGAGGGAGCGCTGCGCGACCTGCGCGCCCTCCTCGGCGGTCGAGGACACCGCCGAGATGGAGCGCGAGACGTCGAGAACCTGCGAGGTCGTCTGCTCGATCTCCTTCGACTGGCGTTCCGCGGCGCCGAGGAGCTCGGCCGAGATCGACTGCGCCTGCGCCGTCTTCTGCGTCACCGAGATGGCCGCGCTGTTCACGCCGGTGACGAGGTTCCGCAGCTCGTCGATGGTGTAGTTCATCGAGTCCGCGATGGCGCCCGTGATGTCCTCGGTCACCTCCGCCTTCACCGTGAGGTCGCCGTCGGCGAGGTCGCCCATCTCGTTGAGGAGGCGGAGAATGGCCTCCTGGTTCTTCTTGTTCTCGCGCTCCGACGCCGCGGCGCTGCGGCGAGTGTCGGCGAGGAACACCAGGCCCATCAGGATGAGCACCACCACCAGCATGCCCCCGAAGACGACGAGGGTGACCAGGGTCGCGTTGGACTTCTCGGCCTGCAGCGCCTCCTGGAGGCGGCCCACGGAGGCCTGCAGCTGCTCGGAGCCCGCCACGAGCTGGCTGCCCGCCTGGCGGGCCGTCACCAGCTTCTGCAGCTCGCGCAGGATGGGTCCCACGTTCTTCTCGAAGGCGTCGAACTGCTTCTTGAGGTCGCCGAGCTTGGCGCGCGCCTCGGCGTCGCGGATGGGCAGGATGCCGAGCGCTTCGGCGCCGGCGTCGAGGGCCTTGACGAGGTCGCGCAGGTCGTTGGTGTCCTTGCCGATCAGGAACGGCACCTCCGGGTCGATCGTCTCGGAGCCCAGGATCTCCGCCGAGCCCCGTCCCAGGCGCTCGGCGAGGAACGTGAGGCGGTTGGCGCGGAGCACCTGGCCCGGCGGCGATCCCGTCTGGCCCATGAGGGCGGTGAGCTCCTGGGAGATCGTGGCCATCTCCTCCGACCCCACGCGGATCTGGGCGATGTTCTGGGCGAGCGCCACGAGGTCGTTCCTCGCGGCGAGAATGGCGGAGGCGGACTTGGAAGAGTCGGGCCAGCGCTGGCCCAGCTCCTCGAGGCGGCTCTTCAGCTCGTCCGTCGTCGCGGCCGAGGGCACGTCGACGCCGAAGGCGAAGCCGCCCTCCTGGAGGATCTTGAGGTAGTTCGCGAACTCGTCGCGGCTGTCCTGCACCTGCGGGAACGCGCCGGCCTGGCCGCGGGCGGCGAGGCTCGCGGCCTTGGCCAGCCGCTGCGTGTGGAACTGCATCTGCGCGGCGATCGTCACGTAGGTGGCGTTCTGCGCGCGCGCGGTGGCGTCGATGAACACCATGAGGGCCGTGAGGGCCACCAGGCCCAGCGCGACCGTGCCCAGCACGTTCATCTGCGTGGTGACCGGGAGGTGGCCGATCAGGGGCAGCTTGAAATCCTCGAGGCTGAAGAGCCCGCCCGCGAGGACCGCCTTCTTGGGCGCCGTCCCGCCCGGCGCGGACGCGGGCCCGCCGGGGCGCGTCTCGGGACCGCCGGCGGCCGGGAGCTTCGTCATCGTGGACGAGGCGGCGGCCGCAGGCCGCGCGCCCGACTTGGGCTTGGGCGCGGCGAGATTGCGGAACCAGTCCGCGAGCGACGATTTGGGTTTTGCCGGCGGTGCTTTGGCCATGGTGTTCTCCGTGCAGCGGGTGTCTTCGGTGGCGCCTCGCGGGGCGATCCCCTAGTGGCTTCCGACCTCCAGGAATCGGCGCTCCTTGGCGAGCCGGGCAAGGTCGAGCTCGTGCCAGACGGCGCCCGACGCGTCGCGGAAGACCGCCCCGAGCCAGGGCGGTGCGTCGGCCGGCCGCTCCGCGGCCGTGAAGTGCTCCGGGTTGCGCAGGCCGAGCATGCGCGAAACGAGGATGCCCGCCCCTCCCACGAGCTTGTCCGAGACGAGGATCACGCGCCGCTCCGTGGTCCCCGGGGCGGGCTCGCCGGCCTGGAAGGCGGAGAGATCGACGATGCTGTAGAGGTTGCCGCGCACGTTGGCCACGCCGCGGAACCAGGGCTGCGTGAGCGGGACGGGCACGAGCGGCGGCATCGGGATGACCTCGCTCACCTGGTGCAGCGCCACGAACCAGTTCGCGCCGCCGACCTGGAAGCCGAGCTTGGACGAAAGCGCGGCGCGCGTCGCCGCGGTCCGCAGCCGCTCGGCGACCGAGATCTGGAACTCGCGAAGGCCGGTCCGTCGCGCCAAGGGCTGCCGGGCCTCAGCCGAACGACTTGATCTTGTCGATCAGGTCGGCCTCGTTGATCGGCTTGGTGACGTAGTCCTTCGCGCCCTGCCGCAGGCCCCAGATCTTGTCCGTCTCCTGGTCCTTCGTCGTGCAGATGATGACCGGGATGTGCTTCGTCGCCTCGTCGCGCGTGATCGCGCGGGTCGCCTGGAAGCCGTTGAGGCCCGGCATGACGACGTCCATGAGGATGAGGTCGGGCTTGTCCGACTTCGACCGCTCGATGGCCGCCTCGCCGCTGTCGACGAGGATGACGTCGAACCCCTTTTTCTTCAGGAGGTTCTCCAGGTAGGCGCGCTCCGTCGGCGAGTCGTCCACAACCATGACTTTCTTGATGGGCATTGGCTTGTGCTCCGTTTCGTGTTTTCGCGTTTCGTCAGGCCGGGCTGCGGTGGGCGAGGTGCGTTTCGACCGCCCGGAGCAGGCTTTCCTTCGTGAAAGGTTTCGTGAGGTACTCGTCCGAACCCACCATGCGGCCGCGCGCGCGGTCGAAGAGGCTGTCCTTGGACGACAGCATGATCACCGGGGTCGTGTGGTGCTTGCCGCTCTTCTTGATCAGGGCGCAGGTCTGGTAGCCGTCGAGCCTCGGCATCATGATGTCCACAAAGATGAGGTCGGGCTCGTGGTCGGCGATCTTCGCCAGCGCGTCGAACCCGTTCTCGGCGAGGATCACCTGGCAGCCGGCCTGCATGAGGAAGATCTCGGCGCTTCGACGGATGGTGTTGCTGTCGTCGATCACCATCACTCGAACGCCGGCAAGAGTCTTCGTTTCGGCCACGCCTTCCTCGATGAATCCCTGCGAAAAGACGCCGAAGCCCGGTCGCCGCGCGGTTCGCGCCTCTGGCGCGCGGGCGTCGATCGGGCCGGGCCTCCCTGCCACTCCGCTCTGCGGCGGTTCCTCGGTTAACGAAAGTAGCCTATTTCATTTGGCCCTTGAAAACAAGATTCAAGCGTCAAAACTTGAAGCCGTTTCGAAATTGTTGCGGATGTAACTTTCTACAGCTCGACCATCTCGAAATCCTCCTTGCGCGCGCCGCATTCGGGGCAGGCCCAGTTGGCGGGAACGTCCTCCCAGCGCGTGCCCGGCGCCAGGCCGTCCTCGGGTGAGCCCGCGGCCTCGTCGTACACGAAGCCGCAGACGAGGCACATCCAGGTGCGATACGGCGCGGGAGAGGGAACGGAGGACATGGGGGTTCGGGATCGGGGATTCGGATGAAGGTAGAATGCGCGGACAGGAATCCCTGCGCGCCACGACCGCCAGGCCGACCGGGCGAAGCCCCGTCCCCGCCCGCGGCAGGCCGCCAGTTTACCCCGCGCATCGCCTTCCCTTCCATGCCCGCCGCCTTCCCCGTGCCGCCCGCCGTCCTCACCTTCGCCGCGACCGATCCGACCTCGGGCGCCGGACTGCAGGCGGACATCCTCACGCTGGCGAGCATGGGCTGCCACCCGCTGTCCGTCGTCACCGCGGTGACCGTCCAGGACAGCGCGGGCGTCGAGGGCTTCCTCGCGCTGGATCCCGACTGGGTCGCCGACCAGGCGCGCTGCATCCTCGAGGACATCCCGGTCGTGGCGTTCAAGGTGGGCGTGCTGGCCTCCTCGGAGATCGTGACCGTCGTCGCCGAGATCGTGTCCGACTACCCGGACGTCCCGCTGGTCCTCGACCCCGTGCTCGCCTCCGGGCGGGGCGACGAGTTCGGCGGCGAGGACCTGGTGGGGGCCCTGCGGGAGCTTCTCGTGCCGCAGAGCACGGTCGTTACCCCCAACATCCCCGAGCTGCGCCGCCTCGCGGAGGTGGACGAGGACGAGGATCCCGACCACGCCGAGTGCGCCCGGCGCCTGCTCGACGCCGGCTGCGAATACGTGCTGGTGACGGGAACGCACGATGCGACGGCCTCGGTGGTGAACACGCTGCACCACCGCGACGGCGTCGTGCGCACCGACACCTGGCAGCGCCTGCCCGGCAGCTACCACGGCTCCGGCTGCACGCTGGCCTCGGCCATCGCCGCGAACCTGGCTCGCGGGCTCGAGGTCGCCGAGGCCGTGCAGGAAGCCCAGGAATACACGTGGCAGGCCCTCGCGCGCGCCTTCCGTCCCGGCATGGGCCAGTACATCCCGGACCGCCTCTTCTGGGCCCGGGACGACGAGGACGATGGACGCGGCTGAGCGGCGCGCGCGGCTTCGCGGCCTGTACGCGATCACGCCGGACGCGGCCGATGGCGCTGCGCTCCTCGCGCCGGTGGCGGCGGCCATCGACGGCGGCGCCCGCCTGGTCCAATACCGCGCGAAGGGGATAGACCGCCGCGACCGGCTCGCCGCCGCCGCCGCCCTCCTCGCCCTGTGCCGCGGACGCGGCGTGCCCCTCGTGGTGAACGACGACGTCGAGCTCACCCTCGCCCTCGGGGCCGACGGCGTCCACCTCGGCCGCGACGACGGGGATCCGCGTGCGGCCCGGGAGCGGCTTCCCGGCGCCATCATCGGCGTATCCTGCTACGACGATCCCGAGCGGGCGGTGGCCGCGGAGCGCGCCGGTGCCGACTACGTGGGGATCGGGAGCGTGTTCGCTTCCACGACCAAGCCGCTCGCCGCGAAGGCGGGCCTCGCCGCCCTCGCGCAGGCCCGTCGCCGGATGCGCCTTCCCATCGCGGCGATCGGCGGGATCACGGCGTCGAACGCCGCCGACGCCGTGCGCGCGGGCGCGGACATGCTGGCGGTGATCTCCGCCCTTTTCGGCGCGCCAGACGTGGCCGCGGCCGCCCGCGCCCTCTCCCGACCCTTCGACCCGGAAACCGACGACCATGTTCGAACGCAGCCAGCAGCTCTTTGAGGCCTCCCAGCGCGTCATTCCCGGCGGAGTGAACTCGCCGGTGCGCGCCTTCCGTGCCGTGGGCGGCACGCCCGTGTTCTTCCGCGAGGGCCGCGGCGCCTGGCTGGTCGACGCCGACGGCAACCGCTACGTCGACTACGTGGGCTCCTGGGGACCCATGATCCTGGGCCATGCCGATCCCGAGGTCCTCGCGCAGGTCGGCGCGGCCGCCGCGCGGGGACTTTCCTTCGGCGCCCCCACCGAGCTCGAGCTGGAGATGGCGGAGCTCCTCACGCGCAGCCTGCCGTCGGTCGAGCAGGTGCGGCTCGTGAGCTCCGGCACGGAGGCCGTGATGAGCGCCCTCCGGCTCGCGCGCGGCTTCACCGGCCGCACGCTCATCGTGAAGTTCGAGGGCTGCTACCACGGCCACAGCGACTTCCTCCTGGTGAAGGCCGGCTCGGGAGCCCTCACCTTCGGCAACCCGACCTCGGCCGGCGTCCCGGCGGAACTCACCTCGCAGACCCTCGTCCTGGACTACAACGACCCGCAGCAGGTCGAGGACGCCTTCGCGCGCTTCGGGCCGCAGATCGCCGCGGTGGTGCTGGAGCCCGTGGCCGGGAACATGAACTTCGTGCGGCCCTCGCAGGCCTTCCACGAGTCCCTTCGCCGCCTCTGCACGCAGCACGGGGCGGTCCTCATCTTCGACGAGGTGATGACGGGCTTCCGCGTCGGCCCCCAGGGCGCGCAAGGCGTCTTCGGGATCCGGCCGGACCTCACGACGCTGGGCAAGGTGATCGGGGGCGGGATGCCCGTGGGGGCGTTCGGCGGGCGCCGCGACATCATGGCGAAGCTCGCCCCGGCCGGCCCCGTCTACCAGGCCGGCACGCTGTCCGGGAATCCCGTGGCCGTGTCCGCCGGACTGGCGACGCTGAAGCGGGTGCTGGCCCCGGGCTTCTTCGAGGCGCTCTCGGCCACGACGGCGTCGCTCGTCGAGGGCCTGGCGGGGGAGGCGAAGCGGGCCGGCGTGCTCTTCAGCGGCGCCTCGCTGGGCGGCATGTTCGGCATCTTCTTCCGCGCCGCGGCGCCTGCGTCCTTCGCCGAGGTGATGGAAAGCGACAAGGAGCGGTTCAACCTCTTCTTCCACGCGATGCTCCGCCGCGGCGTCTACCTCGCGCCCTCGGCGTTCGAGGCCGGGTTCGTCTCGGCGGCGCACGGCAAGGCGGAGATCGAGCGCACGCTGGCGGCCGCCCGCGAGGCCTTCGCCGAAGCCCGCGCCGGCTAGCCCTCGTGCCGCCGCTCGCCGGAAGGATCGCCGGCGCCGGTCTCGCCGTGGCGGCCGCCGCCATCACGGTGCTGGCCGCCCTTCTGTACGGCGACATGGCGCGGGAGACCGAGCTATCGCGCGAGGTTCAGGCGCTCCAGGAGGTGAAGGCCGGGCTCGATTCGCTCAAGGAGTCGCTCTACCGCCTGCGGGTCGCGGTCGCCGCCGAAGGCGGGGAGGCAGGCATCGCGTCCGCCCACGTGGCGATCTCGGCCGATCTCGAGTACCTGCGCGCGAAGGCGGCCGAGCGCCCGGACATCGCCCCGGCGATCGGGACGCTCGAGGGGCCGGTCCGCGACTACGCGGACCAGGCGCAGCTCGCCGGCCGCACCGCGGCGCCGAAGCGGGGGGCCGTCGCGCTGGAGGACGCTCAGGAGACGGCCTTTCGCGCCCTGCGTCGCGTGGAGGCGCGGGCCAAGGAGCTGGTGAACGCGAAGACGAACGCCCAGATCGCGCTCTGGGCGAGCCGCGAGGTGTACGTGCGCGCCCTGGTGGCGGGCGCGATCGCCGTGCTGATCGGGCTCGCGGTGGCCTTCCGCAACCTGTACCGGCGGGCGCGTCGCGACGCGGCGCGCATTGAGCAGCTGGCGCACTACGATTCGCTCACCGGCCTGGCCAACCGGAGCCTGCTCGACGACCGTCTCGCGCGGCTCGTGGCGCTCGCCGGGCGCAACGCCTCTCCCCTCGCCGTCCTCCTATTCGACCTGGACGGGTTCAAGGCGGTGAACGACCGGCACGGCCACGCCGCGGGCGACGCGCTGCTGGTCGGCGTGGCGCGGCGCGCGCTCGAGTGCGTGCGGGCCTCCGACACGGTCGGCCGCCTCGGGGGCGACGAATTCCTGGTGCTCCTGCCCGACACCGACCGGGACGGCGCGCGCTCGGTGGCCGGGAAGATCCTCGAGGCGATGGCCCGGCCGTTCGACATCGGCGACGTGCAGGCGAGCGTGAGCGCCAGCATCGGGGGGGCCTTCCTTCCGGGGCAGCCGGTGGGGGCGGGCGCGCTCGTGCGCGCGGCGGACGCGGCGCTCTACGAGTCGAAGCGCAAGGGCCGCAACACCTACACCGAGGCGCCGCCGCAGGCCGCAGCGGGCGGCGACTAGCGCAGGCCGGCGGCGTACTCCGAGACCGCCTTCATGTCGGCCTCGGACATCTTGGCCGCGATCCCCGCCATGACCGGGTTGGCGCGCGAGCCGTTGGCGAAGGCCTTCAGCCAGCCGAAGGTGAGGTCGGCGTACTGTCCCGCGATCCGGGGGTACTGGGACGGGATCCCGGCGCCGGCCGCGCCGTGGCAGCCGGCGCAAGCCGGCACGCTGCCCTGGCGAATGCCGCCGCGCCAGATCTGCTGGCCGCGGGTGGCGAGCGCCTTGTCCTTCGCGGCGGACGGCTTGGGCGCCTGCCGGGCGAACCACGCGGCGACGTTGCGCATGTCCTCCGGCGTGAGGGCGGCGGACATTCCCGCCATGATGGGATTGGCGCGGGCGCCCGACTTGTAGGCGGCGAGCTGCGCGGCGAGATAGTCGGCATGCTGTCCGGCAAGGATCGGGTTGGCCGGCGCGGGGCTGTTCCCGTCCGGGCCATGGCAGGCCGCGCAGACGGTGGCCGCGATCTGCTTGCCGCGCTCGAGGTCCGGCTTCGGCGCGGGCACGGGCGCGGCGCCCTGCGCAAGCGTTGCGTAGACTAGCGCCATGAGCCCCGCCCAACCCTGGAATGCACGCATTGCCGATCCTCTGTCTGTCGATTCGCGTAAACCCCGCGATTTTACCGTAGGGGGCGCCGCGGCCGCCACCCCGGGCCTCACTCCCGCGCCGGGCGCCTGAGGCGGGGCGATGCGGCTCGAGAACGCCCGCTACACGCTGTCCGTCCACGACCCCCGAAAGCTGCCGAGGGGGTCGGTCCCGGAAGTCGCCTTCATCGGCCGCTCGAACGCGGGCAAGTCGAGCGCGCTCAACACGCTCGCCGGGCGCCGGCGGCTCGCCTTCGTGAGCAAGACGCCGGGCCGCACGCAGCTCATCAACTTCTTCGCCGTCGACGAGGAGGCTCTCCTGGTCGACCTTCCGGGCTACGGCTACGCCGGCGTGCCCCGGGAGGTGAGGGCGCACTGGGACGTCCTGGTGGGCGAGTACGTCTTCCATCGCGAGACCCTGGCCGGCGTGATCGTGGTGATGGACTCGCGCCACCCCCTCACGCCCCAGGACCAGCGGCTCCTGGACTGGCTGCTGCCCTCGGGGCGCAACGTCCACGTCCTGCTGTCGAAGTCCGACAAGCTCTCGGCCCAGGCGGGCCACCGTACTCTCGCCCAGGTTCGACGGGACCTCGACCGGATCTACCCCGGGTCCACGGCGCAGCTCTTTTCCAGCCTGAAGCGCACGGGAACGGCGGAAGCCCAGGCCCGCATCGAGGCGTGGGTGGCGGCGCAGAAACAAAAAGCCCCGGCAAAAGGGGAATAAGGCCGGGGCAAAAAAGCCTTAATGGGAATTAAGGCGCCCGCTCAGGGAGGAGAAGCGGGGAAGGAGTCACCCTTCAGCCGATGAGAGTCGGTCGGCGTGCTAAAGTTCCCCGGCCAACCGCCACCCGCGCGACCCATGACCTTTGCCTACGGACGATTCCCGCAGCGCCGCCTCCGGCGCCTGCGGCGCGACGAGTTCTCGCGCCGCCTCGCGCGCGAGAACCGCCTCACCACCGACGATCTGATCCTGCCGGTCTTCGTGCTGGACGGATCCCGGGCGGTCCAGGACGTCGGCTCGATGCCGGGGGTGAGCCGCCGCTCGGTGGACCAGCTCCTTCCCGTGGTCGAGCAAGCGCTCACACTTGGAATTCCCGCGATCACGCTCTTCCCCGTCATCGAGTCCCCGCTCAAGAGCCTCGGCGCCGAGGAGGCCTTCAACCCGGATGGCCTCGTGCCGAGGTGCATAAGGGAAGTAAAGGCTCGCTTTCCGGAAATCGGGATCATCACGGACATCGCCCTCGATCCCTATACGAGCCACGGACAGGACGGGCTGATCGATGCAAGCGGCTATGTCCTGAACGACGAGACCATTGCGGTCCTCGAAAAGCAGGCACTTACTCATGCCGAGGCGGGGGCGGACGTGGTGGCTCCCTCGGACATGATGGACGGGCGCGTGGGCGCCTTGCGGCGAGCCCTCGATGCCCGCGGACACATCCACACCCGGATCCTCGCCTACTCGGCCAAGTACGCCTCGGCGTTCTACGGCCCCTTCCGGGACGCCGTCGGTTCCGGCGCGAACCTCGGGAAGGGCGACAAGAAGACCTACCAGATGGACCCGGCGAACTCCGACGAGGCGCTGCACGAGATCGCCCTCGACCTGGACGAGGGCGCGGACATGGTGATGGTGAAGCCCGGGCTGCCGTACCTCGACATCGTGCGGCGCGTGAAGGACACCTTCGGCGTGCCGACCTTCGTCTACCAGGTGAGCGGGGAGTACGCCATGCTGCAGGCGGCCGCGGGCCAGGGGTGGATCGACGGCCCGGCGTGCATGATGGAATCGCTCCTCGCCTTCAAGCGGGCCGGCGCGGACGCCATCCTCACCTACTTCGCGATCGACGCCGCGCGCCGGCTGCGGGCCGGCTAGCGTCCCAGGAGCGCTTCCACGTCGGCCAGCCGCGCGCGCTGGGGGCCGTCCGCCTCCGGGCGCGACCGCGGCGCGAGATGCTCGTCGCCGCGCGCGTAGACGGCCAGCGTCACCGGAGCACCGTCCACCTCCAGGTGATACTGCGGCACCTGCGCCCAGTCGTCGCCCAGTCGCACGCGCTTCTCGTCCTGCTCGAAGCGGCGGCGGCGGTTCAGCAGGAAAAGGGCGACGCCCTTCGGATCGTCGGCGAAGAGCTGCAGCGTCACCTCGGAAAACTGGTTGGCCGTGCCGTTGAGCACCGCGCCGACCAGCAGGGGATTGAACGCCGCGAACTCGCGCATGACCTTCACCGCCACCTCCCGCAGGTGCCGCAGCTCCTCCGGCTGGCTGTCGCTCTGGTAGAGGCCCTGGTACTCGCGCAGCGCCGCCTCGATCTCGCGGTTGTCGGGCAGGCCGTGGGAATCGGCAAGGCCCGCCTGCCGCGCCGCCTTCTGCTTGGCGAACCCGTAGTCGGCGATTCCTTCCTCCGCCATGAGGCGCGCCGCGAGGTAGGCGACGTGCCTGCGCTGGTTGTCGTCACGACGCGACCGGTTCCTCGCCACCGCCTCCCCCGCCCCCTCGTCCCTAGAAGATCTGGTTCTTCACTTCCTCGGGGGGGCGCGTGGCGTCCCGCCCTGCGCCGCCCTCGCCGCCGGTCCCCGGAAGCGACTCCTGGTAGAAATACTCGACCGTCTTGCTGCGCGCGTCGCCCTCCCGCATTCCCGTGGCCGGGTCGATGGGCATCGCCACCACGCCCTCGGGCGGCTCGAGCTCCGACTCCGGCTCTCCCTTGAGCACCCGGCCGACGTACGTCATCCACATGGGCAGCGCCGCATGTCCGCCCGTCTCGTTGGCCCCCAGGGGAGCGGGCGTGTCGAAGCCGATCCAGGCCACGGCCACCATCGACGCCTGGTAGCCGGCGAACCAGGCGTCGATGTGGTCGTTGGTGGTGCCGGTCTTGCCCGCGAGGTCCTGCCGACCCAGCGACATCGCCCTCGCGGCGGTGCCGTAGCGCACCACGTCGCGCATGAGGCTCGTCATCAGGAAGGCGTTCCGGGGGTCGAGGACGCGCTCGGCATCCTCGCCGGCCACCTCCGGCCGCGCCTCGTAGAGCGTCGTTCCGCGGTTGTCGACGATGCGCGAGATGAACCACGGCTTCACCCGGAAGCCCCCGTTGGCGAAGACCGCGTACGCGCCCGCCATCTGCAGGGGGGTGGCGGAGCCCGCCCCGAGCGCCATGGTGAGGTAGGGAGGGTGGAGCTTCGGGTCGAACCCGAATTTCTGGATGTAGTCCTGGGCGTAGTCGGGCCCTATCGCCTGGAGCAGGCGGATCGAGACCATGTTCTTGGACTTGGCGATCGCCGTGCGCAGGCGCATCGGCCCCTCGTACTTGCCATCGTAGTTCTTGGGCTCCCAGAGCTGGCCGCCGGTCTTGGCGGCGTCGATCACGAACGGCGCATCGTTGAGGACGGTGGCCGGCGTGAACCCCTTCTCCAGGGCGGCGGAATAGATGAAGGGCTTGAAGCTCGATCCCGGCTGGCGCCAGGCCTGCGTGACGTGGTTGAACTTGTTGGCGCCGAAGTCGAACCCGCCGGCCAGGGCCCGGATGGCGCCGTCGGCCGGGTTCAAGGCCACCACGGCGGCCTCGACCTTCGGGACCTGGGCGATGCTCCACGCGCCCTTCTCGCCGGACTGGAGGCGGATCACGGCCCCCCGGCGGATGGAGCGGTCGGGGTTGGTCCGGTCGGCGAGCGCCCTTCCGGCGAATTTCAGGCCGTCGCCGGAGATCCGCACGGCGTCGCCGCGCCTCATGACGGCCAGCACCTCCCGGGGGGAGGCCTCCAGGACCACCGCGGCCACGAGCTCGCCCACGGCGTCGCGATCCTGGAGGGCCTCCTCGACCGCTTCCTCCAGCTCCGCCCCCGGTCCCGCCGGAAGGCTCACGTAGGCCTCGGGTCCCCGATAGCCGTGGCGCCGGTCGTACTCGAGGACCCCTTGCCGCAGGCCCGCATTGGCCGCCTCCTGGTCGCGCCGCCGGATCGTCGTCTCCACCCGGATGCCGCTCACGTAAGCCGACTCGCCGTACTGCTCGAAGACCGCCGCCCGGGCCATCTCCGCCAGGTATTCGGCCCGCAAGGGGAAGCTGTCGCGCTGGCTGGGATTGAGCCGGAGGGGCTCGGCCAACGCCCGCTTGTAGTCCTCCGCCGGCAGCCAGCCGACCTCGTTCATCCGGCGCAGGACGTAGTGTTGCCTCTGCTGGGCCCGCTTGGGATTGACGAACGGGTTCTGCCGGGAAGGCGCCTGGGGAAGCCCGGCCAGCATGGCCGCCTCCGCCGCGCTCAGCTCGGCCAGGCTCTTGCCGAAATAGACGTGCGCGGCGGAGGCGAACCCGTAGGCGCGGCTGCCCAGGAAGATCTGGTTCAAGTAGAGCTCCAGGATCTGGTCCTTGGTGAGGTTCGCCTCGATCTTGAAGGCGAGCAGGATCTCCGAGAGCTTGCGCGCGATCGTCTTCTCGCGGGTGAGGAAGAAGGTCCGCGCCACCTGCATGGTGATCGTGCTTGCGCCCTCCCGCCGCCCCTGGAGGTTGGCGACGGCCGCCCGGGCGACGCCGGCATAGTCGACCCCCCCGTGCTGGTAGAACCGGTCGTCCTCGGCGGCCAGGATGGCCTGCTTCATGACCGGGGGCACGTCCTGGATCTTGACCACGGCCCGCTTCTCCTCGCCGAACTCCCCGATCAGCTCCCCCTCCGCGCTGTAGACCCGCAGGGGAATCTTGGGCCGGTAGTCGGTCAGGGCCTCGAGCGAGGGCAGGTTCGGCCAGAGCAGGATGACCGTGAGCGCCCCCACCCCCGCGGCCACGAGGACCAGGGTAGCGGCCATCAGCGAGGGGTAGAACCACCAACGGGAGGTCATGGGCGGGCGGGCCTGGCGGCAGGGCAGACGATCCGGTCCCCGCCGGGCGGGGAAAGGCTGGTGACATTATAGACGGGCGGGGGTTCCGGAGCCCTCCCGACAAAATGCTTTACACTCCTAGTACTTGTTGCTAGCATCTAAAGTAGATTCTTCGCAGTGGGTGCTAAGCCTCCACCATGCTTAAAGAAAAACTCGCTGATCAATTCGACTTCCTGAAGGCCAAGACGCCGCCGCTCATCGGCTGCGACATCAGCTCGTCTTCCGTGAAGATGGTCGAGATCGCGGAAGCAGGGCGGAATGTCTACCGCGTCGAGCGCTACGCGATCGAGCCCCTGCCCAAGGACACGGTGGTGGACGGCAACATCGCCAACATCGAGGCGGCGGGCGAGGCCATCAAGCGCGCCCACAAGAACCTCGGGTCCCGGATCAAGAACGTCGCCATGGCCCTGCCCGGGGCTGCCGTGATCACCAAGAAGGTGATCCTCCCCGGCAACCAGCGCGAGGAGGACATGGAGGTCCAGGTCCAGAGCGAGGCCAACCAGTACATCCCCTTCTCCCTGGACGAGGTGAACCTCGACTTCCAGGTCCTGGGCCCCGCCCCCTCGGGCGAGGACGAGGTCGAGGTGCTCATCGCCGCCTCCCGCAAGGAGAAGATCGAGGACCGCGTGGCCGCCGCCGAGGCCGCGGGCCTCAAGACGATCGTCATGGACGTCGAGTCCTACGCCTCCCAGTGCGCCTTCGAGCTGATCTGCGAGGGCTCCTCCGGGGTCAAGGAGAGCGACGTCACCGTCATCGTGGACATCGGCGCCACCGTCACCCGGGTGTCGGTGCTGCACAACGGCCAGACGGTCTACACGCGCGAGCAGCAGATCGGCGGCAACCAGCTCACGCAGGACATCGCCCGGGCCTTCGACATGCCCCCCGAGGAGGCGGAGGCCGCCAAGCGGGTGGGCAGCCTTCCCGAGAACTTCGGGCCGGACGTGCTCGCGCCCTTCAACGAGAAGATCGTCCTCGAGATCCAGCGGGCGCTGCAGTTCTTCTTCACCTCCACCCAGTTCAACAAGGTCGACCACATCCTGCTCACGGGCGGCTGCGCCATGCTCGACGGGCTCGAGGAGATGGTGGCCCAGCGCACCCAGGTCCATACCCTGGTCGCCAACCCGTTCGCCAACATGGCGCTTTCCTCCAAGATCAAGCCCCGGCAGCTCACCCTGGACGCCCCGTCGCTCATGGTGGCCTGCGGGCTCGCGATGCGGAGGTTCGACCCGTCATGATCCGCATCAACCTACTCCCCCACCGGGAGGAGAAGCGCAAGCGCCGCCAGCAGCAGTTCATCGGCATCCTCGTCTTCTCGGTCGTCCTCGGCCTCGTGGTCGCGGGCGCCGTGTGGTTCTTCCTCGAGCAGCAGGTCGAGCAGCAGTCCGCGAACGTCGCCTACATGAAGGGCGAGATCGCCAAGCTCGACAAGCAGATCGAGGAGATCCGCAAGATCCGCGAGGAGACCGCGTCCCTCCTGGCCAAGAAGCAGGTCGTCGAGGGCCTGCAGAGCAACCGCTCCGAGCCCGTCCAGCTGCTGGACCAGCTGCTGCGCCAGCTCCCGGAGGGCATCTACCTCAAGGCGATCAAGCAGACGGGCGTGAAGGTCAACGTCATCGGCTACGCGCAGTCCAACGCACGCGTGTCCACCCTCATGCGCAACCTCGGGGCCTCGCCGTACCTCGAGAACCCCGAGCTCCTCGAGATCAAGGCCGTCCTGCTGGACAACAACCCCAACAAGCGGGTCAATGAGTTCAGCATGAACATCTCCGTGAAGCGCGCCAAGGCCGAGGAAACGGCGAAGGGCGCGGCCAAGAAGCCGGCCGACGCGAGCCCGGCGGGGGCCAAGAAATGAACCTGCTCGACGAACTGCGGACACTCGATCCGAAGCAGCCGGGTAACTGGCCTTGGCCGATCAAGATCGGCGCGTTCATCCTCACCTTCGTCGCCATCCAGGTGGCCGCCTTCTTCCTGCTCTGGCAGGGCCAGAACGAGGCCATCGAGGCCGGCCGCGTCGAGGTGGACAAGCAGAAGCAGACATTCCTCGAGAAGAAGAAGCTCGCCGTGAACCTCGAGGCGTACAAGCAGCAGCGGGCGGAGATCGAGCAGTCCTTCGGGGCGCTGCTCAAGCAGCTGCCCAACAAGAGCGAGATGGACGCGCTGCTCATCGACATCAACCAGGCGGGCCTGGGACGCGGCCTCGCCTTCGAGCTGTTCAAGCCCAGCCAGCAGGAGAACTTCACCGAGTTCTACGCGGAGCTGCCGGTCAACCTCAAGGTCACCGGCAACTACCACGACCTGGGCGCCTTCGCGAGCGACGTGGCCAAGATGCCGCGGATCGTGCTGCTCACCGACGTGAAGATCGACCCGCCCACGAAGGAAGGCACCCTCGCCATGGAGGCGGTGGCCAAGACGTACCGCTACCTGGACGAGGAGGAAGTCGCCAAGCAGAAGAAGGCCGCCAAGGACAAGGCCGCGAAGGGGGCGAAGAAATGACGCGCTGGATCCTCCTGCCCGCCGCGGCGCTCGTGCTCGCCTCGTGCAGCTCGGAGATCGACGAGCTGCGGCAGTTCGTCAAGGACTCCGAGAAGAGCCTGCCGCGCAAGATCGAGGCGCTTCCGGCCGTGAAGCCCTTCGAGCCGTTCACCTACGAGGGCTTCGACCTGCCGGACCCGTTCAAGCCCCGCAAGATCACCTCCAAGGAGGGCGGGGGCGGCGGGATCGCGCCCGACCTCAACCGCCGCAAGGAGCCGCTCGAGGCGTTCCCGCTGGAGCAGCTCAAGATGGTCGGCA
>CAZNWZ010000027.1:0-19604 GCA_964576455.1 uncultured Lysobacter sp. | reverse complement strand
GCGCCCGCTCCCGTGGAGCGCGCGTCGCCACCCGCGTCCCGGCCCGCGCCCGCCCCGGCCGCTCCCGCGGAGCGGCCCTCGCGGGCGCCTGAGCAGCCGGCCAAGTCCGGCGACAAGCCGGGCCGAGGCGAGTAGCGCGAGCGGCCCGGAACCGTGGCGCGAGAGTGGTAGGCTCTCGCGCCATGTCCTCCGTCCGTCCCTACTGGTCGCTCGTGCTCGCGGGCGCCGCGATCCTCGCCATCACGATGGGGATCCGGCAGTCGCTGGGACTGTTCGTCTCGCCCCTCAACACAGCCACCGGGCTGGGCATCGTCACCGTGAGCTTCGCGCTCGCCGTGGGCCAGTTCGTCTGGGGGGCGGCGCAGCCGATCTTCGGGGCGATCGCGGACCGCGCCGGCCCGGTGCGCGTGATGATGGCCGGCGGCGTCCTCCTAGCCGTCGGTCTCGCGGCCACGCCCTTCATGGGCTCGGCCTTCGGCCTCGTCTTCTTCCTGGGGGTTGTGACGGCGGCGGGCGCCGGCGCCGGCAGCTTCTCCATCCTGATCGGCGCCGCCGCCAACCGCATCGCCCCCGAGCGCCGTCCCTTCGCCTCGGGCTTCATCAATGCCGGCGGCTCCTTCGGCCAGTTCGTCTTCGCGCCCCTCTCGCAGGCCCTCATCGCCGCGTTCGGCTGGATCACCGCGCTCTGGACGCTCGCGGTCGCCGCGCTGGCGACCCTGCCCCTGGCGATCGGCTTCCGCGAGCGCCGCGAGGAGCCCGCGCACGGCCACGCCGCCCCCGGGCTCACGCTCTCGGCGCAGATCGGGCAGGCGTTCCGCGACCCGAGCTACTGGTGCCTGCATGCGGGGTTCTTCACCTGCGGCTTCCACATCGCCTTCCTGGTCACGCACCTGCCGGGCGAGGTCGACCTGTGCGGCCTGCCGGCCTCGGTGTCCGCGGCCTCCCTCGCGATCATCGGCCTCGCCAACATAGCGGGCAGCCTCGGGGCCGGGTGGCTGGGACAGTCCCACCGCATGAAGTGGATCCTCTTCTGGATGTACGGGACGCGGGCGCTCGCCGTCGGCGCGTACCTGCTCCTGCCGAAGACGGCGGGGACCTTCTACGCCTTCGCCGCGGTGCTGGGGCTCACCTGGCTCGCCACGGTGCCGCCGACCGCGGGGCTCGTGGGCAAGCTCTTCGGCACGCGCTACCTCGCCACGCTCTTCGGCCTGACGCTGCTGTCGCACCAGATCGGGGGCTTCTTCGGCGCGTGGCTGGGCGGGCTCGCGATCCAGCACACCGGCCGCTACGACTGGATGTGGTACGCCGACATGGCGCTGGCGGCAGCGGCGGCGGTGGTCAACGTGCCGATCCGGGAGGCGCATCCGCGGCTGGCGGCGAAGGTCGCCGCCTAGGGAGGCGCCGCTTTCGACACGGAGTGACATTCCGTAACAGGGGGAAAGCGGCCACGCATTGCCACTCGCGACCGCGGCGCGGCACACTTCACCCCATGAGGATCGCGAGCGCCGCCGCCTTTTCCGCCGTCGCGCTGCAAGCGTGCACCGCGGCCTGGGCGACCTGCACCTGGGAATGGCTCTGCAACGGCGACGGCGTCTGCAAGCAGATGCCGGTGTGCGACAGCGTCTACGAGGTGCCGCCGCCGCGCCCGGAGGTGAAGCCGCCGGAGATGCCGCCCCTGTCCATGCGGCCCTCGCGAGCCAACACCGTGGGCGGCATGCCCCGGGCGGACCTGCGCTGCGAGCACATCATGCGCCAGACGAAGGCCGGCCGATGGGCCTGGGCCGAGGCCTGCTTCTGCGTGGACCGGACGAAGAACCCCGATCCCTCCGACCCGTTCGCCAACATCGTGCGCTGCGACGACCGCCATGCGCGGCCGGAGGACCCCGCCGGGCGCTGAGCCCGCCCTACTTGAAGACGTCGTCGGGCTTGAGCCCGCCGGGCTGCGCGGACGAGATGCGCCGGCGGCTGAATTCCTCCTCCTCGATGGACTCGCGGTAGTAGCTGGCCGGCGAGGGCGAGTTCATCAGGCGCCGGAACACCTCCGGCGAGACGCCGGAGTACTCCCAGGTGCCCGCGGTCGTCTCGACCACGAGCTTGCGGCTGCGCTCGTCGTAGCCCGCGGCCCGGAGGCCGGTGGCGTTCAGGCGCTTCATTTCCATCGCGGCTCCTCGCTTTCGGGCTCCATTCTATCCGCCGGCCGGGGCGGGCGCGGCGGCCGGCTCCTGGCGGACGGCCTCGACCTGGATCTCGAGCCGGACCTCCTCCCCCACGAGGCCGGCGAACGCGGCCATCCCGAACTCCGAGCGGCGCAGGCTCGCGACCGCGTCGGCGCCGCAGGTGAGCCGCACGAGGAAGGGCAGCCGCGTGCAGCCGAAGCGGACGATCTCCAGCACGACCGGCCGCGTGCGCCCGGCCAGGGTGAGCTCCCCCGCGGCGCGCCGGGGCACGCTCCCCTCGAAGTCGATCGAGCGGGCGCGGAAGGCGATCTCGGGAAAACGCGCCGCGTCCAGGAAGTCCTCGCCCCGGATCACCGCGTCGAGCGCCGGGTTGCCGGTGCTCACCGAGCGCGCGTCGATCGCGACCTCGATCGTCCCCGTGCCCGCCTCGCGGTCGAGCACGACGCGCCCCGACGACCGGTCGAAGCGGCCGTGCTGCGTCGAGATGCCCAGGTGGCTCACCGCGAACCGCGGGAAGGTGTGCCCCGCCTCCACGACGAACTCCTCGGGCGCGGCGAGCGCCGGCAGGACGGCGAGCGCGGCGGCGGCGGCCGCCCACTTCGCGCTCACTTGCCGGCCTTGTCGCCCCACAGCTCGCGCAGCCTCGCGTCGCGCCCGCAGCCGTTGCGGTAGAACTTGTAGCGCACCGGGTTCTTCACGTAGTAGTCCTGGTGGTAGTCCTCCGCCGGGTAGAACGTCCCCGCCATCTCGATGGGCGTGACGATCGGCGCCTTGAAGGGTTTCGACTTCTCGATCGCCGCCTTCGAGGCTTCCGCCGCCTTCCGCTGCGCATCCGAGTGGTAGAAGATCCCCGTCCGGTACTGGGTGCCCGAGTCGCAGAACTGCCGGTCGCGCACCGTCGGGTCGATGTTCACCCAGAACACCTCGAGGAGCTTCTCGTAGCTCACCCTGGCCGGGTCGTAGACCACCTGCACGGCCTCCGTGTGGCCCGTCACGCCCGCGGAGACCTGCTCGTAGGTCGGGTTGACGGTGCGCCCGCCGATGTAGCCGGAGGTGGTCGAGATCACGCCGGGGAGCGCGTCGTAGGGCGGCTCCATGCACCAGAAGCAGCCGCCGGCGAAGGTGGCCTTCTCAGTGGCGGCCCCGGCGTTCGCGGCCGGCAGCGCGAGGGTGGCGAGGAGCAGCACGGGCAGGAGCGATCGCATCGGGTACCTCCGCAGTCGGGTCAGGCCGTTCGACCGGCCGGGGGCCCGGGAATTCCCGGCTCGCGGGCCCACAGCCACGCGGCGCCGCGCACGCCGCCGGAATCGCCGTGGACGGGAGGCCGCAGGCGCGTGCGCACCTCGTCGGAAAAGACGTGCCGGCGCCAGAGGGCGGGCACGCGCTCGTAGAGCCGCGCGAGGCGCGAGAGCCCGCCGCCCAGGACGATCACGTCGGGATCCAGGATGTTCACGACGATGGCGAGCGAGCGGGCGAGGCGCTCCTCGTAGCGCGCGAGCGTGGCCTCGCAGGCGGCGTCGCCCTCGCCGGCGCGGCTCGCGATCTGCGCCGGCGCCAGGCGCAGGCCGGTGGCGCGCTCGTGGTCGGCGGCCAGCCCGGGCCCGGACAGGAACGTCTCGACGCAGCCCTCGCGGCCGCAATAGCAGCGCGGCAGCGGCCGCGGCTCGTCGCCCGCGAGCGGCATCGGGTTGTGCCCCCACTCCCCGGCGATCGCGTTGGCGCCGGCGAGGACGGTCCCGTCCACCACGATCCCGCCGCCCACGCCGGTGCCCAGGATGACCCCGAAGACGGTGCGCGCGCCGCGCCCGGCGCCGTCCACCGCCTCCGAGAGCGCGAAGCAGTTGGCGTCGTTGGCGAGGCGCACCTCGCGGCCCAGGCGCGACTCCAGGTCCTGGCGGAAGGGACGCCCGATGAGGCAGGTCGAGTTCGCGTTCTTCACGAGGCCGGTGGCCAGCGAGAGCGCCCCGGGCATCGCGACCCCGACCGTGCAGCGCGCGCCGCGCTCGCGCTCGGCCTCGCCCACGAGGGCCTCGATCGCGTCCAGGGTGGCCCCGTAGTCGCCGGCCGGCGTGTCAACGCGCCGGCGCAGCGCCTCGCGGCCGCCTGCGTCCAGGACGGCGATCTCGATCTTGGTGCCGCCGAGGTCGATGCCGATGCGCTCCATGGGAGGCCCGACTATAGCCAATGTTTCAGCTGAAATCCCGGGGCGTTGCAGCTGAAACCACCCGTGTGAAGCGCGTCACACGCCCGGAAGGGACGCCGCCCGATAGTGGGTCCACAAGCAGTGAACTACCCCGCAAGCGCGCACTTCAGGCGTCAGCCCGGGCCGGGGACCCGGTCCGGGCGCGCCTTTTTTTTCGGAATGAACCCGACCTCCCGATGATCCGGATGCTCCGCAACCTGGCCAAGATCTCCCTGCAGGCACGCGTGGTCGTGCTCGTGCTGGTGGTGGAGGCCGTGGCGCTGGCGGCCCTCGTCGTGCACGGCGAGCACGCCGCCTACGCGCGCGAGGACGCGGAGTTCCAGGGCTCGCTCGACCAGTTCCGCCCGCTGGTCAATGCCGCGCTCGCCCCCGCGATGGACGGCGACGATGCGCTGCGGATCGCCCTCGTCGTGGACTCGCTGCGGCAGACCCGCGGCATCGACTACCTCGTGGTGAAGGACGCGGCCGGGGCCATCGTGGCCGCCGAAGGCTGGAACGCCGCGATGCCGCTGCCCGCGCTCGACGCGTCGCTCGAGGCCTCCCTGGCCGACGTCCGCTTCGACACGGCGATCCCGCTCCTGCTGGGCCCGCGCGCCGTCGGCACGGCCTTCGCGGGGATCTCCACCGCCGCCTGGCGCGAGTCGCTCGAGCGGCAGCACGACGACGCCGTGTTCAAGGCGACCAGCGCGTTCTTCATGTCGCTGCTGCTCTTCCTCGTCGTGGTGAACCCGCTGGCCCGGCGGCTGACGCTGCTGCGCGAGGCGTCCGCGAAGATCGCGGCCGGGAACCTCGGCATCCGCATCCCCGAGGGCGACTCGGACGACGTGGGCCAGCTCGCGCGCGCCTTCAACGCGATGGCGACCCAGGTGCAGGGGCGCGTCACCGAGCTGGAGGAAAGCCGCCGGCGCTTCCACCTCATCGCCGACTACACCTACGACGTCGAGCTGTGGTTCGGCCCGACGGGGCGCCTGCTGTGGATCAACCGGTCCGTCGAGCGCCTGACCGGCTACACGGTCGAGGAGTGCCTGGCCGACCGCGACTTCCCCTTCTCCCGGATCCACCCCGAGGACCGGGAGGCCGTCCGCCAGCGCAGCATCGCCGAGCTCGCCTCGCGATCGACCGGCTCGGACTTCGAGTTCCGCGTGCAGAAGAAGGACGGCACCACGGAATGGGTGACCAACTCGTGGCAGCCCATCTACGACGATGGCGGCGCCTTCCTCGGACTGCGGGCGAGCCTGAACTCGATCCAGGCGCGAAAGGACACGGAGATCAGCCTGAGGAACACCCTCGCCCGCCTCCAGGAGGCGAGCGAGCTGCAGTCGCGCACCGCCGAGAGCCTGAGCGCCGAGCGCTCCCGCCTCGTCTCGCTCCTGGCGGCCATGAGCTACGGCGTCGTCCTGGTGGACAACGCCAACCGGATCGTCTATTCCAACCCGGCCTTCGCCGACGTCTGGTCGATCCCGCGCGGGGAGTCGCTGCTCGGGCTGGGCCTCTTCGACGCGCTCGAGCTGGCCGAGGACGTCGTGGCCGACCTGGGCAAGTTCACCTCCCGGCTGCCGGAGCTGGTCGCGAGCCGCCACGCGCCCCCGGCCGAGGAGCTCCGGCTCGCCTCCGGCCGGATCCTGCGGCTGCGGGTGTGCCCCGTGCAGGACGAGGCGGGCGCGAGCCTGGGGGCGGTGCTCCTGCACGAGGACATCACGCTCGCGCGCGAGAGCGAGACGCAGCTCGCCTTCCTCGCCGAGCGCGACCCGCTCACGGGGCTCTACAACCGCCGGCGCTTCGAGCGCGAGCTCGCCGAGCGCATGGACGCCGCCTCGCGCGAGAAGCAGCGGCTGGCGCTCTTCCTCTTCGACCTGGACGAGTTCAAGAGCGTGAACGACCTCTTCGGCCACCGCATGGGCGACGCCGTGCTGCTGCAGGTGGCCGGCGAGATCCGCTCGCACCTGCGGCGCGGCGAGTTCTTCGCGCGCATCGGCGGCGACGAGTTCGTCCTCCTGGTCAACGACATCGCCGAGCACAACCTCAACGCGCTCGCCGACCGGCTCATGGGGGCGGTGGGCGCGATGAGCTTCAACCTCGGGGAGGAGCGGCTCTCGCTCACCTCCAGCCTGGGCATCGCGACCTATCCCGGCCACGCCGCCACCCCGCACGAGCTCATCGCCCACGCCGACGCCGCCATGTACCAGGCCAAGGACGCGGGCAAGAACACCTGGCGCCTCTACCGCCCCGACCACAGCGCCACGCTGCAGCAGCGCTCGCTCGTCACCTGGAACGACCGCATCCGCCACGCGCTGCGCAACGACGGCTTCGAGGTGCACCTGCAGGGCATCTTCGACACGACCACGAGGCAGCGCCGCCACCACGAGGCCCTCATCCGCATGCGCGACGGGGACGGCAGGCTCCTGCCTCCCGGCGCCTTCATCGGCTACGCGGAGAAGTCGAACCTCATCGTGGACCTGGACCGCTGGGTGCTCGCGCACGCGATCGACCTGCTCGCCGCCGACCCGGGCCTGGAGCCCGTGGCGGTCAACCTTTCCGGGCGCTCCCTCGACGAGCCCGCCATGCCGGACTTCATCCGCGCGCAGCTCGCCGCGCGCGGCGTGGACCCCTCGCGGCTCTACCTGGAGATCACCGAGACCGCGGCCATCCGCGACATGCGCGAGGCGCAGCGCTTCATCCTCGACGTGCACGACACCGGCTGCCGGGTGTGCCTGGACGACTTCGGCGCGGGCTTCTCGACGTTCGCCTACATCAAGCAGCTTCCGGTGGACATCATCAAGATCGACGGCCTGTTCGTGCGCAACCTCGCCCTGGAGCGCGACAACCAGGTCTTCGTGCGCGCGATGCTCGACATCGCCCGCGGCTTCGGCAAGCAGGTGGTCGCCGAGGCGGTCGAGGACGAGCACACCCTCGACATCCTGCGCAGCTACGGCGTGCACATGGCCCAGGGCTGGGTCTTCGAGCATCCCTTCTCCGTCGCGCGGCCCCGGGCCGCCTTCAACCCGGTCGACACCGCCTCCTTCGCCGCGCCCCCCGGGCAGGTCGAGCGACGCCGCGTTCCCCGCTGACCGTTCCCGGGCTGGCCCGGGCACCGCGCCTTCGCGCTCCGGCTATACGCATTGTGCATATATCTTTCAGCTATGTGCTGAACTATGATAGCCACATTGCGTATATTCGGGAGGCGGTCATGAAGGACCAGCAATCCACCCTGCGGGGCGCGATGAAGCGCCTGGACCTTACCCGCGACGCGTTCGCGGCCCGGCTGGGCGTCTCGCGCCGCGCCCTCGACTCGTGGCTGCTGCCGGCCACCTCGGGCGAGTTCCGCCGCATGCCGGGCGTGGTGGCCAAGCTGCTGGACGGGCTTCCCGCGACGCCCGCGGACGGCGCGCCCGGGGAACTGCGCTCGCGCTTCACGAAGCGCGGCAAGCCCCACCTGCTCTCCGTGGCCCAGTTCGACCGCGAGAGCGTCGAGTCGCTGCTGCGCGTGGCCGAGGCCATGGAGCCCATCGCCCGCCGGCGCAAGGTGACCCGCGTGCTCGAGGGCGCCGTGCTCGCCAACCTCTTCTTCGAGCCCAGCACGCGAACGCGCGTGAGCTTCGGGGCCGCCTTCTGCCGCCTGGGCGGCGCGGTGTGCGACACCACCGGCTTCACCTTCTCCTCGATGGTGAAGGGCGAGTCGATCGCGGACACGAGCCGCGTAGTGAGCGGCTACGTGGACGCGATCGTGGTGCGCCACCCCGATCAGGGGTCCGTGGCCGAGTTCGCGCGCCACACGCACCTGCCGGTGATCAACGGGGGCGACGGGACCGGCGAGCATCCCACGCAGGCCCTGCTCGACCTCTACACGATCCGCCGCGAGTTCGAGCGCCTGGGCAAGCGGATCGACGGCGCCACCGTGGCGATGGTGGGCGACCTGCGGCACGGGCGCACGGTGCACTCGCTCATCCGCCTGCTGTCGCTCTACGAGCGCCTCACCTTCCGGCTGGTGGCGCCGCGCCCGCTCGAGATGCCGCCGGAGCTCGTGGAGGCCGCCGCCGCGGCCGGCCACGAGGTCGTGCAGGTGGCGACGCTGGCCGAGGGGCTGCGCGACGCCGACGTGCTCTACGCCACGCGCATCCAGAAGGAGCGCATGTCGGGCGAGGCCCTGGAGGCCTACCCCGCCGACTTCCGCATCGACCGCCGGGTGCTCGGCTCGCTGTGCCGACCGGACACGGTCGTGATGCACCCGCTTCCGCGCGACGGCACGCCGGGCGCGAACGACCTGTCCACCGACCTGGACGACGATCCGCGGCTGGCGATCTTCCGGCAGACCGACAACGGGATCCCGGTGCGCATGGCCATCTTCGCCGTGCTGCTGGGGGTCGAGCACCTGGTGGCGCGCGACCTGCGCGACGCGCCGTGGATCGCGCCCGCCCGCCTGGGCCCCGGCGACGCGCCCTTCCACCGGTTGGGGTAGGGCGGAGTGAAAAGGGGACGGGTCCTGTACCCGTCCCCTATTTCGAGGGATGGTCGCGGGAGGGGCGGCGCCAGAGCCAGATCGCCATCGCGACCCCGAAGACGGCGAGCGCCGCCTTGAGCCACGGCGGCTTCACGAAGAACACGATGGAAGCCGCGAGCGTCGCCGACATGAGCACGATTGCCCAGATCTTGGTCCGGTAGGGAATCGCGCGGTGGCGCTCCCATTCGGAGACGATCGGGCCGAAGTGCTTGTGATGCAGCAGCCAGCGGTGGAAGCGCGGCGAGGAGCGCGCGAAGCACGCGGCCGCGAGCAGGACGAAGGGCGTGGTGGGCAGCACCGGCAGGACCACGCCCGCGATGCCCAGGCCCAGCGCGATGAAGCCGCAGGCGAGGAAGAGCATCCGCACCGAGGGCGAATCGTGCGGCTTCGGGTGGCGCCGCGGCGGCAGGCTAGAATGCCCGCCATGGAACGGCTCATCGTCGCGACGATCGCGATCGGCCTCGTCGTGGACAGCCGCGGGGGCGCCTTCGGCCAGCTCGCCGTGAGCGTGGCCGCGTGGGCTCTGCTCGCCCGCCTGTGGCTCGATTCCCATCCCTCGCAACGCCCCGCCCTCCTCGCCTGCCTCGTGTACGCCACCGCCGGCGAGGTCTTCCTCTCGCTGGTGTGGGGCCTTTACGACTACCGCCTCGGCAACATCCCGCTCTTCGTGCCGCCGGGACACGTGCTCCTCTTCACCCTCGGGGTCCGCCTCGCCGCGCGCCTGAAGGACGGCGCCGAGTGGTGGATCGCCGCCGCGGCGCTGCCCGTGGTCGCCGCCCTCGCCCTGGCCGGCCGCGACACGCTGGGGCCGTTCCTCTACGCGCTCTTCCTCGCGTGCATGGCGCTGTCGGCCTCGCGCAAGCTCTACGCCACGATGCTGGTGCTCTCCCTCGCGATGGAGCTGTGGGGCACCTGGCTCGGCAACTGGACCTGGCGCCACGAGGTGCCGTGGACCGACCTCGTCACCGCCAACCCGCCCCTCGCCGCCGGCGCCTTCTATGCCGCGCTCGACCTGCTCGTGGTGAGCACCGTGGCGGCGTGGCGCCGTCAGTCCCCGGCGAGCCCCATCCTCACGCCCAGCACGGCCTCGCACCAGGCCGCCACCTGCAGCGCGCGCTCGTCCTCGCGGTAGCGCCCCACGACCTGCAGGCCCAGCGGCAGGCCGCGCGGCCCGCGCCCCGAAGGCATCGTGATGGCCGGCAGCCCCGCCAGCGTCCACAGCGAGCAGAAGGCGGCGTCGCCCGTGTTGGCGAGCCCCGCGGGCGCCTCGCCCGCCGCCGGGATCGTGGCGATCGCGTCGCAGCCGTCGTAGAGCCCGTCGAGCCAGCGGCGGTACTCGTCGCGGCGCGCGAGGTTCCTCGCGTGCTGCTCGGGCGTGACGCGCTTGCCGCGGTCGAGCAGTTCCGTGAGCGCGGGCGAGAGCTGCAGCCGGTGGCGCGATTCCAGCGAGGCGAAGCCGCGCGCGGCGTCGTAGTCCATGATCGCGCCCACCACGTTCCAGGCCTCGTTGAACGCCTGCGGCAGCGGCACCTCGCGCACCAGCGCGCCGGCGTCCTTCAGGTTGGCGACGGCCTCGGCGAAGTTGGCCTGCTGCGCCTGCGAGGCGAGCGACCACTTGGGGGTCTTCACCACCGCGAGGCGCGGCGCGTGGCCCAGGGGCGCGAGCGGCACGGACAGCGAGCGCATGCCGGCGCGCACCCCGGTGGACTCGTCGCGGGGGTCGAGCCCCATGAGGCAGGCGCCGAGCCACGCCGCGTCCTCGACGCAGCGCGCGAAGACGCCCACGTGGTCCAGCGTGCGGCTGAAGGGGAAGACGCCGTCGCGCGAGATGGCGCCGAAGCTCGGCTTGTAGCCCACCACCCCGCAGAAGGCCGCCGGCCGGATCACGGAGCCCAGCGTCTGGGTGCCGATGGCCACGGGAACGAACCCCGCCGCCACGGCCGCCGCCGAGCCGCTCGAGGAGCCGCCGGGGGTGTGGGCGAGGTTCCACGGGTTGCGGGTCTTGCCCGGGTGCCGGAAGGCGAACTCGGTCGTGACCGTCTTGCCCATCACCAGGCCGCCGAGCGCCTCCAGGCGCCGCACGAGCCCGGCCGAGCGGCCCGGCACGTGGTTCGCGAAGATGCGCGAGCCCATGCGCGTGGGGATGCCGCGGGTGGCGATGATGTCCTTCACCCCGACGGGCACGCCGAAGAGCGGCAGGTCCTTGAGGATGCCGCCCGAGCGCTCCTCGGCCTCCGCCATGGCGCGGGCCGGCTCGAACCACTCGAAGGCCTGGATGCGCGGCTCCAGGGCCGCGATGCGGTCGTTGAGGGCCTGGACGTAGTCCTGGACCGTGAGGCGGCCTTCCCGGTAGGCGGCGTGAAGGGCTCTCAGGCCCAGGGCATGCGGTTCCATAGGCCGCTATTCTGCCGGGGGAACCCGGCGCGGCCAACCCGCCCGTTCAGGCCAGGGCCTGGCGCAGGGCGTCGAGGCCGGCCTGGGCGACGATCTCGTCGTCGCTCGCCTTGACGCCGGAGACGCCGATGCCGCCCGCGAGCTGGCCGTCGATCTCGATGGGCAGCCCCCCCTGCAGCGCCACCGGATCGCCGCCGGCCGACAGGAAGGAGAAGCGGCCGTTGTTGATCATCTCCTCGAGGATCCGGGTGGGCCGCTTGTAGGCCACGGCCGACCTCGCCTTGCCCAGGGCCGTGGGCACGCTGGAGGACTGGGCGCCGTCGATGCGGTGCACCAGCAGCGCGTGCCCGCCGTCGTCCGTCACCGCGACGACGACCTTCCAGCCGTTCTTCGCGGCCGTGGCCTCGGCGGCGGCCGCCATGAGCTTGGCGGCCTCCAGCGTCAGGGACTTCTTGGAGGGCAGGACGAGGGGCATGCGGGCTCCGGAAAAGCGGTCAGGCGCCCGATGATACCTCCGCGAGGGGAGCCGGGCGGAGCTCCGCGGCGCCCGCCGCGCCAAGGGCCCCGCGGCGCTCGCCGAAGCGCTCGACCGCCTCGAACACCTCGTCGCACAGGGCGAGGAGCTCGCGGCCGAGCGACGTGGGCTCCATGCGCCGGCCCCGGGCCTCGAGGACGGGGCCGCCGACCGTCTCCGAGAGCTTGCGCACGAGGCACGAGACGGTGGGCTGGGCCAGCGACAGCTCGCGGGCGGCGCGCGTCACGCTGCCGTGGCGCACGCACGCCTCGAAGGCGACGAGCTGGGGGAAGAATCCGTGGCGGAAGTAGCGGCGAAGCGGGTTGCGGTGCATGGGGTTCGGTCTCCGGAAAGTTGAACGGCCTTTGCCCCGGTCGGGACAAAGGCCGCTGGAAGACGGACGGACCTTTGCCTCGATCTGGCAAAGGTCTCGCTAACAAACCCGCGTCGCGAAACGCGCTGCTTGCCGACGGCACCGGGGCCGAAGCCCGTCTTGACGATGCCGCCGTAAAAGCTACTCCCCTTTGGTAGGGCTGCCCCGCGGCGTGCGGGACGGCGGATTTATAAACGCAATGCCCCGATCGCGCAACTAGGGCGTTCCCGTACGGGAACGGGCAAGGGCGTTCGCCTGGGCGGCCGCCGATTGCGTATCTCCATCGCTCGCGGGGCGGCGAATTGCGAAGTCGCATCGCGCCGCGCCGCCGCTTCCCGATAATCGCGGGCGATCGCCCCGGGGCGCGTTGCGGGGCGGCCGCAAAACATCCGATAAAGGAGGGGGAGCAGTGGAGCTGCTTTCGGCGGAGTTCTTCTCGGCGCTTCTGGCCATCATCATCATCGACCTGGCCCTCGCGGGCGACAACGCGATCGTGATCGCGCTGGCCGCCCGCGAGCTGCCGCCGGCGCTGCAGAAGCGGGCCATCCTGTGGGGCACCTTCGGCGCCATCGCCGTGCGCGTGGTGATGACGCTCGCGGTGGTGTGGCTGCTGGGCATTCCCGGCCTCATGGCCGCGGGCGGCGCCATCCTCGTGTGGATCGCCTACAAGCTCCTCAAGCCGCCGGCCGGCGACGGGCACTCGGTCAAGGCGGCCACCACGTTCTGGGGCGCGATGCAGACGATCGTCATCGCCGACGCCGCCATGGGCCTGGACAACGTCCTGGCGGTGGCCGGCGCCGCGCACGGCTCCTTCGCCCTCGTGGTGATCGGCCTGCTCATCAGCATCCCGATCGTCATCTGGGGCTCCACGCTCATCCTGAAGTGGGTCGAGCGCTACCCGTGGATCGTGCAGCTGGGCGTCGCGGTGCTGGCCTGGACGGCCGCCAGCATGATCGTGAGCGAGCCGCTCTTCGAGCCGGTGTTCGCGAACCACTTCGAGGCCAAGGCCGCGGTCTTCGTCGTCGTCTTCGCCGCCGTCTTCGGCCTGGGATACCGGGCGCGGCGCCGCCGGCCGGAGCCGGCCACGAACGCGGCGTGAGGCGCCTTCAGAAGCTGTAGCTGAAGGTGACGCCGCTGCGCTTGACGGTCAGGCGCTCGGGCTTGAGGCCCGGAAGCTCCGGCAGGAAGCGCCTGGCGCCGGGCACGCTGATGCGCCCGCTCGCGTCGAGGCAGACCTCGAACTCGCTCGCGCCGCAGGAGCGGCCGGGCTTGAGGTTGCCGAGCCCCGGGCGGCTGCCGAGCGCGGGATCGGGATTCGCCGGGGAGGCGTAGGCCGACTTCGCCACCGTCCGGCCGGGCGCGTCACCCGCGGCGCCCGAACGCGGGGCACCCTCCTCGGCCAGGGCGGCGGCCGGCAGGGTGGCGAGCGCAAGCAGCAGGCGGGCGATCGGGATGCGCATGGTGACCCCTCCGCGGGTTCGACATGCCTGCGATCATGCAAGAAGGGGTCCCGTTCCGGGTCGGCGGACCGCGGAAGATTCCGCATCGCAACCCATTGATTAGGCGTTATTTTTGACGGGTCCGGTGGGGGCTGTGACCCCCGTCACTTTCCCGCGCCCCCGGCCTGCCCCGGACGAGCGGCGAAGCGGTCGGACATTGCCCCAAAGTGTCATCCCCGGATTGACCTTCGTCCAACGGGGTCTTCCGGAACCTGTGGGAAAATGGCGCGTCCAACCGTTCCATGATCGCCATGCTGAACCGCCTGCCGTCCCGCCTCGTCTTCGCCGCGATCTTCGCCGCGTGCGCATCCCTCATCGGCTTCGGCCTGGTGCTCCAGCACCTCGAGGGCCTGGAGCCCTGCCCGATGTGCATCCTGCAGCGCTACGCCTTCGTGGCGATCGGCACGGTGGCCCTCGTCGCCGCGGTCCACGGCCCGGTCGGCGTGGGCGTGAAGATCTACTCGTTCCTCATCGGGGCCCTGGCCGTCGCCGGCGGCAGCGTCTCGGTGCGCCAGTCGATCCTGCAGCGCTTCCCCGCGCCGGAACCGGCCAACTGCATGGCCGGCGACCTCGACTACCTCCTCGGCAACTTCCCGCTGGCCCAGGCGCTGCCCCGGATCTTCCAGGGCACCGGCGACTGCGCCAAGGTGGAGTGGAGCCTCTTCGGGCTCTCGATCGCCGAGTGGGCGCTCGTCTGGTTCCTCCTCTTCGTCACGACCGCGGCCTGGCTCGCGGTCTTCCGCAAGCGCCCGGCGCCGGCCGTTGCCTGACCGCCGGGAGGTCCTCCGCCGCGCCGTAGCCCTCGCGGCGGCCGGCTTCCTCGCTCCCGCCCTCTCGCGGGCGAAATCCCCGCCCCGCTTCTCCGCCTATCCCTTCACCCTCGGCGTGGCCTCCGGCTCCCCCACGACGGAGGGGTTCGTGCTCTGGACGCGGCTTGCGCCCGAGCCGCTTGCGGGCGGAGGCCTCGGCGCGCAGAGCCACGAGGTCCGCTGGGAAGTCGCCCACGACGAGAAGTTCTCGCGCATCGCGAAGCGCGGCACGGCGACCGCCGAAGCCTCGCGCGCGCACGCGGTGCACGTCGAGGTCGGTGGCCTCGAGCCCGGGCGCGGGTACCACTACCGCTTCCTCGCTGGAGGGGAAGCAAGCACGACGGGCCGCGCGCGCACCGCGCCGGCAGCGGGCGACGGCGACGACCGGCTGCGAATCGCGCTCGCCTCCTGCCAGCACTACGAGCAGGGCTTCTTCGCCGCGCACCGCCACCTCGCCGCCGAGTCGCCGGACCTCGTGGCCTTCGTGGGCGACTACATCTACGAGTCGAGCCGCAAGGGCGGCACCGTGCGCACGCACCACAACGCCGAGCCGACGACGCTCGCCGCCTACCGCGACCGCTACGCCCAGTACAAGGTGGACGCCGACCTGCAGGCGGCCCACGCCTGCGCGCCGTGGATCGTCACCTGGGACGACCACGAGGTGGACAACGACTACGCGAACGACCGCGGACAGGACCTGGACCCGGATTTCCTCGCGCGCCGTGCCGCCGGCTACCGCGCGTTCTTCGAGCACCTGCCGGTGCGTCCCTCGGTGCTGCGTGCCGACGGCGAATACCGCCTCTACGGCGCGCACGCGTGGGGATCGCTCGCCAACCTCTTCGTCCTCGACGATCGCCAATACCGCGACCACCAGGCCTGCCCGCATCCCGGGCGCGGCGGAAGCGCCGTCGTGGGGCCGGATTGCACGGAGCGCACGCGCGAGGACCGCACGCTGCTCGGCGCGGCCCAGGAGCGCTGGCTCGCCGGGGCGCTGGCCGCCTCGAAGTCGCGCTGGAACCTGCTGGTGCAGCAGACCCTCCTCGTGCCGGCGGGCCGCCCGACGGACAAGGGCACGATGTTCTGGACGGACGGCTGGGACGGCTACCCGGCGGCGCGCCAGCGCCTCCTGGAGGACCTCGCGAAGAGCGGCGCCACCAACGCCGTGGTGCTGGGCGGAGACGTGCACACGAACTACGTGGCCGACGTGCACGCCCGGCCCGGGGATCCCGCCTCGCCCGTGATCGCGGCCGAGTTCTGCGGGACCTCCATCACCTCGCAGGGCGGAAGCCGCAAGCTCGTGGAATCGATCCGCAAGGCGAACCCGCACATCCGCTTCGCCGACGGCTCCAAGCGCGGCTACGTGCTGCTCGAGGTGGGCCGGGAGCGACTCGAGGCGCGCCTTCGCGTGCTCGATGCCGTCACGCGCAAGGACGCCGAAATCTCCACCGCCGCCACCTTCACCGTCCTCGCCGGAAAGCCCGGCCTCGCCTGATTCGGTGTCAGGTTACTTTTTGGTGTCTGACACCAAAAAGTAACCTGACACCGATTTCCAACCTGGTTACTTGATGGCGAGGATCTTCATGGCCTTGGCCAGGGTGTCCACGGACTCCTGGTGCTTGCCGGCCTTGTGCAGGGCCTCGCCGTCGGCGCGCAGCTTCTTCACTTCGGACATCTGCGCTTCCGAGAGCTTCGGGTTCTTGGCGAGCGCGTCGTCGATGGCCTTCATGTCCTTCGGGCAGTGGAAGGCCAGCGCGGCGCCGGCGAACATCGTCAGGGCAACTGCGGCAACGGTACGTTTCATCGTGAAGGCTCCTGTCGGGGTTATTGGTCTGGAAGCTGGCGCGGGCATCGCGGCAGTGCATGATGGAGGCTGCGATGCCGCCCCCCTCACCCACTCCGCCCGACGCGCCCATCGGCCCGTACTTCCCCGCCGGGTTCCGGCTGGCCACGGGCACGACGGCGGGTGAGACATTACACCCGGCCGCCCGGTTCCTGTTCGCGGGCGAAACGGTCGCCGTCCCGTCAACACCGCCGTTCGCGGATTATTCCCGCGGGACGGACCCCTTCGCGGACATCGCCGCCTGGGGAGCGAATCCCGGACCGCTGACCTGGCCGCCGTTGGCATGGCTGGCGGCTCCGGAGCGCCGTACGGGCGCGCGCATCTCCCCCGACGGAGCCTCCTTCCAGATGGACGGTGCCACCACCCCGCTCGCCCTCGTCCCGAAGATCCCGCTCAACCGCTCCTGGGTGGACGGCTCGACCTTCCGCTACCTCGCGGAACGCACGGTCACGATGCGGGGCGAATCCCGTCCCGACGGAAGCTTCGTCGCCCGCACCCTCTGGCCGGAGGACTGGCGCGTGGACGCCGCCGCGACGGCCGTGCCCCTTTCCGCCTCCCACACGCCGCGCCTCTCGATCCGCGGGCTCCTGCGCAGCGCGCCGCGCGGCGGGGCCGACTCGCCGCCCGAGACGCATCCGGTGTGGGAGCGCGTGCGGGGACGGCGCGACTGGGCCGGCCGCCCGGTGCTCGCCTTCATCCTCGACGGCGCGCAGGGCGACGACGACGAGGCCTGGGGCGGCCACTTCGCGCTCGCCACGGGACGCCTTCCCGCCGACGGGCGCCTCTCGGACCTGCTGGTGTCGAACTTCTACACGCTCGATTCGGAGAGCGAGAAGGGCATCCTCGCCGCCCCCGTGCCGCTCGACAACTACCTCGCCGACCTGAACGCCGGCCAGGGCTGGTACCGCCCCTCCTACGTGATGCTCGCGGTGCTGCGCGACGCCCGCGCGACGGAGCTGGTGCAGGGCGCGCTCAACCGCATCTACCTGCAGTTCTGGCGCCACCAGCTGGAGTACCACCACTCGTCGATGAACTGCGCCTCGATCAGCGTGGACACGCTTCGCGCGCTGGGCTGGGCGTTGCCCGCGAAGGGGCCTTCCGACCGGCTGCGCGGCTGGCTCGCGGTTCCCGCCAAGGTGTTCACGGAGGGCCGCCTCGCGCCCGCCCGCACCGCCTGCGAATACCTGCTGGAGGACCGCACGCGCCTCATGCCCGCGGCGGCGTTCGAGGAGGCGGTGTTCTCGCTGCTGCAGCTCGCGCGCGGCGCCGAGCCCGCGCAAGGCCGGCTCGCCACGATGCTCTCCGAGGACGTGGAAGGGCTCGTGGGCGTGCGGCTACCGCAGATCCCCTCCTCGCGCGCGCTGGGCACCTGGCCCGCCGCGAACCCGCGCGAGTACCTGAACGCGCTGCCCGCGGACCCCGCCGACCTGAAGGTGATCCCGGTGCCGCCGCGGCCCTTTCCGCCGGAGCTGCGCGAGGCGGACCTGCGGCCCCCGCCGCCACGCCGCTCCAGGCTGCCGATCCTCGCGTGGACCGTGGCGGGAATCCTGCCGCTCGCGTGGCTGGCCGGCGCGATCTGGCGCCTGCTGCGGCCGGCGCGGAAGTGATTCAGGCCGCGAGCCCCCTCGCACCGTCCCACAGCAGCTTCGCGCCCACGATCACGAGCATCGTGTAGGCGATGCGGTAGAAGAGCTCCTGCGAGAGCCGGCGCATGAGCCACACCCCCAGCCAGATGCCGAAGGGCGCCAGCGGCGCGAGCGCGAGCGAGGTGAGGAGGTTGCGCGAGTCGAAGAGCCCGAGCCACAGGTAGGGCACGAGCTTCACCACGTTGATCACCGCGAAGAAGACGACCGTGGTGCCCACGAGGACCGCCTTGTCGAGCTTCTGCGGCAGGAGATAGACGCTGAGCGGCGGCCCGCCCGCGTGCGCGATGGTGCTGGTGAGGCCGGAGACCGTGGACCAGAAGAGCCCCGTCGCCTTCGAGGGCACCACGGCCGGCGCATTCGTCCCGCCCAGGCGCAGGCGGTGCGCCACGAAGACGATCGCCATCACCCCCAGGATCACGCGGATGAGCGATTCACTGAAATAGCGAAAGGTGAGAGCGCCCAGCACGATCCCCGCGACGCCGCCGGTGAGCAGGAGCCCCAGGTTCTTGCGGTGGAAGGTGCCGCGATAGGCCGCGAGGCCCGTCACGTCCATCACGAGTAGGATCGGCAGCATGATCGCCGCAGCCTGCGGGGTGGGGACGGCGAGCGCGACGAGGGGCGTGGCCATGATCCCCAGCCCGCTGCCGAACCCGCCCTTGGAGACCCCCATGATCAGCACCGCGGGGATGGCCACGGCGAAGAAGAAGGGGTCGGTGATCACGCGCCGAGCGTGCGCAGGTCCGCGATGGGCTCCGCGAAGAGCTTGCCGGACTTCTCCAGCCGCAGGATGTCGGCGGCCACGTCGGCGGGATTGCGAAGCTCGCCCTGGGCCTTCATCTGGCGGAAGCGCTCGACGTCCACGAACTCCTCGGGACTGGCGCTGCGCACCACGCCCTGCATGGGCGTGTCGATCACGCCCGGGGCGAGGCTCACGACCTGCACGCCCGTCATGGCCGTCTGCGCCTCCAGAGCCGCCACGCGCGTGGCCATGTCCAGGCCCGCCTTGGCGGCGCAGTAGGCGCCCCAGCCGAAGTAGGGGCGGCGCGCGGCGCCCGACGAGATGTTGATCACGCGCCGCAGCTTCGCCATCGTGGCGGTTCCGATGAGGAAGCGGCGCATGAGGAGGATGGGTGCCGTGAAGTTGACCGCGAGGCTCGTCTCGAGCTCCGCCGCATCCACGCGATCGAGCATCCCCACGGGCGAGATGACGCCCGCGTTGTTGATGAGGACGGCCTTCTCGTAGCGCTTGCCGCGCAGGCGCTCCTCGATGCGGTCGCACACGGCTTCCACCGCCCTCGGGGCGGCGAGATCCACGTAGAGCTGCGCGCCGCCCGGGATGGGCCCGTCGGGCGCGCGGCCGAGCGCGATCAGCTCGACGTCCGGCTCGGCGCCGAGCTGCTGGACCAGTGCCTGGCCCAGCCCCTTCGTGTGCCCGGTGACGATATAGAGATCCATGCCATTTATTGTCCCATACCGGCGATCACGCTCGCCATCGTGGCGCCGTCGTCGTCGAAGCCGCCGTGCGTGGTGCTGGCGGTCTCGCTGCCCGGGGCGTTGAAGACCTTCACGCTGCGCATCCGCGCGATGTCGGACGGGAAGTGCTTCTCCATGCCCAGGATCGGCACCTCGCGCCCGCCCTCGAAGGAGCGGC
>CAZNWZ010000026.1:0-19887 GCA_964576455.1 uncultured Lysobacter sp. | reverse complement strand
CCGTGCAGCCGTAGCAGTGGTCGCGCACGACGATGGGGTTGCCCTCGAGGTCGCGGCCGATCACGTCCTTGAGGTGCGGGCGCGCCTTTCCGGCCACTTGCAGGGGAAGGCCCAGCATCTGGTTGAAGTCGCAGTCGAAGAGGCGGCCTTCCCAGTCCACGGACACCAGCGTGCGGCACATCACCGCCTCGAGGTTGCCGTCGCGGTGCGCGCCGCGCAGCAGCCGCATGTAGTCGTTGAACTGCCGCTGGGTGACGAGCGTCGAGCCGAAGCGCTGGATGGGCATGTTGGCGAGCGTGAGCAGCCCGTTGAACGCGATGCCGAAGGCTTCGCCCAGGATGCGCTTGTAGTCCGCCTCCAGCCTCTCCTGGGCCGGCGGCAGGGTCGGCCCCTGCGGGTTGTAGACGAGATTGAGGACGAGGCCCGAGCCCTCGCGGCCGTAGCCGAGCGCGTTCAGGCGCGAGATGGCCCGGATGCTCCTGCCGTACACGCCCTTGCCGCGCTGGCGGTCCACGAGCTCCTCGGTGTAGCACGGCAGCGAGGCCACGATCTCGACCCGTTGCGCGGCGAGGAAGGGCGCGAGGTCCTCCTGGCCCGGTTCCTCCAGGATGGTGAGATTGCAGCGGTCGATCACGCGCACGCCGCGCGCGCGCGCCCGCGAGACGAGGCCGCGAAAGCCCGGGTTGAGCTCGGGCGCGCCTCCGGTGAGGTCCAGCGTCGAGGCGCCGCTCGCGGCGACGAATTCCAGGAGGAGGTCCATGGTCTCCCCCGACATCTCCTCGGTGCGCGTGGGACCCGCGTTCACGTGGCAATGCAGGCAGGTCTGGTTGCACCGGTAGCCGAGGTTGGCCTGGACCGTCTCCAGCCGCCTGCGGCGCATGGGCGGAAAGTCGGTTTCGACGAGGAGGGGAAGCGTGGCTCGCATCAGGGTTCCGGTGTGGAGGCCGCGGACCGAAAGAATGCCACCAAACGGGCCCCGCGGGCGCCGGGCGCCGCGATCACGCGATGACCTCGCGGGCCAGGCGCTCGAGCTCCCCGCGCTCGGCCGCGTACTGCACCATGACGCCGACGGTGTTCCCGGCGCGCTTGAGGAAGAGCGCGCGGGTGCCGTCCTTCTGCAGGAGCACCGGCTCCTCGCCCGCTCCCCCCGGCAGGACGATGAAGGTCACGACGCCCCTGGGTCCGTCCACCGTGAAGTGCCGGCCCTCGCGCCCGGCGACCACGCAGTTGGCCAGGTGGCGGACGCGGTAGCCGGCGTCCTTCACCGTCACGCCGAGCGCCGCCACGGCCGCGCGCAGGACCGCCTGCTCCACGCCGCGGTCGTCCGCCAGCTCGCCGGGCTCGGCGAGCACGTGCGCGATCATCGCGTTCTCGAGCTCGTGCCGCTCGCCGCCCAGGAAGACGGGAACGGCCACGGCGAGCGCAACCAGCGCCGCGGCCAGGGCGAGCCCCCAGCGCGAGCGGTCGCGGAACCGGGAATGGAGCACGAGGCGGTCCGCGAGCCCCTCGGGCACGGGGGCCCGCGTGAGCGCCTCCCGCACCGCCTCGTCCATGCGCAGCAGCTCGTCGTGGAAGGCGGCGAGCCGCGGATCGGCGTTCACCTGCTCCTGGACATGCGCCGGCAGCTTGCGGGGGTCCGCAAGGAGGCAGCGGCGCGCCTCGAGTTCGTTCATGGCAACCTCGCCTTCCCGTCTTCGTCCTCGGCCCCGTCGGCCCCGCGCAGCAGGGAGCGCAGCGCGCTTCGCGCGCGGCTCAGGCGGGTCATGGCCGCGCCCACGCTCACGCCGAGCACCTGCGCGATCTCCTCGCACGTGAGGCCCGAGACGGCCTGCATCACCAGCGGCTCGAGCGCCGCCGCCGGCAGGCGCTCCAGCGCCTGCTTCACCTCCAGCCCGCGCGTGAAGTCGCGTTCGTCGGCGATGCGGGCGAGCATCTCGTCGTCGAGGGCTTCCGCGCCGCCGCCGGCGCCGCGGGCCGCGCGGTAGTGCTCGTTCCTCACGATCGCGTAGAGCCAGGCGCGGCGCGCCGATTCGTCCTTCACGTGGCTCCAGCTGCGCCAGGCGCGCGTGAGCGCCTCCTGGAGCAGGTCCTCGGCGCGGTGCCGGTCCCGCGCGAGCCACAGCGCGAAGTGGAAGAGCTCCGCCGTGTAGGCGCGCACCACCTGGTCGAAATGCTCCGCGCTGCGGCTCGCGAAGAAGCTCACCGGGGCGCCTCCCCGCGGCGCACCAGCAGCCCCCCCTGGACCCAGCCGGCGAACCACTCGCCGATGCGGGCCGCGTCGTCCTCCGACTCGCCCCCGCAAACGGCCTCGAGAGTGCCCAGCCGGCCCAGCGCGCAGAGCGCTCGACCTTCCTCCTGCGTGGCCACGCGCCAGTGGGCCTCGCGCGCCAGGCGCCACGCCACGAGCGCGTGGCGGTCGCTCGCCGGCTGCGCGAAGGGGCCTTGCGGGGACTTCCTCGCCGCCTCCCACAGCGGCTCCACGGCCCAGCCCATCATGAGCACGCGCACCGAAGGATGCAGGGCGAACGCGAGGCCCGCCCATTCCCCGGGAGGATGGCGAGCGAGCGAGCCGGGATCGACCGCGTCCGCGTCGGCCGCGTCGAAGGCCTCCCCCAGCGCCCAGTCCATCCTCGCGAGCTCGGCGAGGGGCCCGGGCGGCAGGTCGGCGAACAGGTCGGCGCCGTGCCAGCGGATCGAGTAGTGCGCCGGTGGTCGGCGCGCGGCGTGCGCCGCCGCGACGCGCGAGAATCCCTCGTCCCCGAGGACGGTCGCGAGGGCCGGGTAGTTGACGCGCAGCGCCTCCTCCAGCCGCGCCCGGTAGGCGTGGCGGTACACCGCGAGTCGCTCGCGCCCGAAGGCCGCCTCGGCCGGCGCGGGAGCCTCGTCCGCGACGATGGCGCGGGCGAGCGCGTGGAGCTGCTCAGGCAGCGAGGGCATCGGCCCGCCCCCCCGCGAGCGCCCGGGCGGCGCGCGCCCTCGCGACGTCCAGCTCCGCGAGCAGTTCCTCGACGGGGGGGATGCGATCGTCGCGCTCGATCATCGTGGGCACGGGGCCGAAGCGCGCGACGGCGTGCTCGTAGAGCCGCCACACCGCCTCGCACACCGGCGCGTCGTGGGTGTCGACGAGCAGCCCGCCCTGGCGCGAGTGGCCCGCGAGGTGGATCTGGCGCACCGCCGCGGCCGGCAGGGCGTCGAGGAAGCGCCGGGCGTCGAATCCGTGGTTCACCGCATTCACGTAGACGTTGTTCACGTCGAGCAGGAGCGCGCACCCCGTCGCCTCCACGAGCGCGGCGAGGAACTCCCACTCGGCCATCTCGTCGCCCTCGAAGCGCAGGTAGGTCGACACGTTCTCGAGAACCAGGGGGCGGCGAAGCGCCTCCTGGACGTGCTGGATGCGCGGGCACAGGTGCCGCAGCGCCTCCTTCGTGAAAGGCACCGGGAGCAGGTCGTGCAGCGTCGTGCTCCCCGGCCCCGTCCAGCACAGGTGGTCCGAGATCCAGGCCGGCTCGACGCGGCGGGCCAGGCGCAGGAGCGCCGCGAGGTACTCCTCGTCGAGGGGGCCCGGCCCCGCGACCGACAGCGACACGCCGTGCATCGCCATCGGGTAGCGGGACCGGACCTCGTCGAGGAACGCGAGCGGCTTGCCGCCGGGAACGAGGAAGTTCTCGGAGACGATCTCCAGCCATTCGACCGCGGGGCCGCCGGCCGCGAAGGCGCGGTAGTGCTCGGGCCGGAGCCCCAGGCCGAACCCCTCGATCATGGCCTCAGGCCACCACCTTGCCGCCGGCGGCCTTGCACGCCGCCTCGTCCTTCTTGGTCACCCAGCCCTTGCCCTTGCAGGCGTTGTGGCCCTTGCACTCGCTGGTGGCGGTCTTGCACTCCGAATGGCCCTTGCAGCTGTTGACGCCCGCGCACTTGACGCCGCCGTCCTTGGCGGCCTGGGCGGTGGCGACGGGGACGCCCGAGGCGAGCAGGGCGAAGGCGGCGGCGGCGGCGACGGAACCGAGTTGTCGGCGATTCATCGGTGATCTCCTTGACGGGTTGGCAGGATGGAGCACCGATGAGACCCGCCGCCGGTCCCGGACCTTACGAGGCCCCGCCGCGGGGGCGGCGGGAAGGGCGAAGCCGGTCAGGCCCGGACGTAGATCCAGCCGGCGCGAAGGCGCTCGACGACCTCGTGCAGCGCCGAGGGCGCGACGACGGTGCCGGCCAGGAGCTCGACCGGCCGGCCCGCGGCGCGGCGCCGCTCGATCGTCTGGTTGCAGGCCACGAAACCGAGCTCCGGGTACTGCCGGCGCAGGTTCGCCAGGCGCCCGGCCAGCGCGGCATCGTCCGCGCGAAGCAGGTCGAGCCCCGGCCCGTTCGCGACGACCTCGACCTGCAGGCGCCGCTTCGACGCGCGCGCGTCGCGCAGCAGGTCCTCGATCTCGTCCACCGCCGCCGTGAGCGCCTCGCGGCCCGCCGAGCTCACGTGGACCAGGACCTTGCCCTCCTTCAGGGTCGTCCAGTCGCTGCGCAGCGAGTGCCAGTCGCCGCTCAGGGCGTAGGCCGAGGCCGCGTCGAGCGCCGGCGGCCGGCTGAGATGGGCATGACCGAACCACCCCGCCACGGCGAACGCGAGGCTCGCGGCGACCATGGCGAGCCAGCCGGGCCCCGCGGCCCGGGCGCGCCCGCGCTCCGCCCGGTCGGGAAGCGGGTAGGCGTGCCGCATCATCTCCTTCAGCGCCCGCAGGCGGCAGACCTCCTCGCGCAGCCGCTCGTCGCCTTCCACCGCCTTCGCCACGCTCGCCCACTCCGGGCCGTCGAGCTGCCCGTCGACGAACGCGCCCAGCATCTCGTCCGAGACCTTCGGTTCCTGGCTCATTTCACGCTCCGCAATCGGGTTCCCAGCGCATCCCGCGCCACGGGCTCGAGCGCCTCGCGCAGCGCGCGCCGCGCCCGGCAAAGCCGGCTCATCACGGTGCCGATGGGGATGCCGAGGGCCTCCGCGGCCTCCGTGTAGCTGCATTCCTCGAGATCGACGAGCGTGACCACCTGGCGCTGGCCGAGCGGAAGCCCGGCCACGGCGGCCCTCACCCGGCCGGCGAGCTGGGCGCTGGCGCTCGACTCCTCGGGGGTGGCGCCGCCCGCGAGCACGGTCTCGGCCACGTCCTCGATGTCGACGAACTCGCGCCGCTCGCGGAGGTGGTCGCGCAGGCAGTTGGCCAGGATCTGCAGCAGCCAGGCCCGCAGCCGCGCCGGGTCGCGCAGCTGGCCGCAGGCGCGCAGCCCCTTCTCGACGGCGGCCTGCGCGAGGTCGTCGGCGAGCGCCCGGTCGTGGCACCACGCGAAGGCCATGCGGCAGAGCATGTCCCGCGAGCGCTCGATCTCGCGCCGGAGGGCCGGGCCTGGCCCGAACAGCATCTCGATTCCCATCGCCATATCCCGGTAGACGCGGACAGGGGGCCGATTATTCCCGCGAAATGCCCCCGCGGGAAGGGCGGGAATAGGGGCCGCGTCCCGCGCGTCTATCCCGGTGGAGGCGCCGTCTCGAAGCGCCGCCCGTCCCGCCCCATCCCGACCGGAGGAATCCCATGCCCCGCGCCCTGCCCGCCGCCCTTCTCGCCGCCACCCTCTGCCTCGTGCCCGCCGCCGCGTTCGCCCAGTCCACCGCCCGCGAGCACGTCGTCATCCAGGTGAGCGACAACGACCCCGCGAAATGGAACCTCGCGCTCAACAACGCCCGCAACGTGCAGGTGGACCTGGGCATGGACAACGTGGACGTCGAGGTGGTGGCCTACGGGCCCGGCCTCGCGATGCTCAAGACCGATTCGGCCGTGGCGCCGCGCATCGCGAGCGCGAACGCCCAGGGCGTGGGCGTGATCGCTTGCGAGAACACCATGAAGAACACGAAAGTGGGCCGCGACCAGATCCTGCCCGGCGTGAAGTTCGTGGACGCCGGCGTCGTGCACATCATGAAGCGGCAGAAGGAAGGCTGGGGATACGTCCGTCCCTGACCCGGGGTGCCGCGCTAGACTGGGCGCCTCTCCCCACGAGGGAAGCGCCCATGTCCTCCGACCCCCCCCTCGCCGACGGCGCCCGCCTCGATTTCGCGGGCGCGATGAGCTACGGCGACTACCTGCACCTCGACGCGATCCTGGGCGCGCAGCACCCGCGTTCCGGGGACCACAACGAGATGCTCTTCATCGTGCAGCACCAGGCGAGCGAGCTGTGGATGAAGCTCATGCTGCACGAGCTCCTCGCGGCGCGCGGCCGGGTCCGCGAAGGCGACCTCGCGCCCGCGGCCAAGATGCTCGCGCGCGTGGTGCGCATCATGGCGCAGCTCAACCAGTCGTGGGACGTGCTCGCCACGCTCACGCCGGCGGAGTACTCGTCCTTCCGTTCCGCGCTCGGGAGCGCCTCCGGCTTCCAGTCCTGGCAGTACCGCATGATCGAGTTCGCGCTCGGCGCCAAGAACGCGGTGATGCTGGCGCCCCACCGCCACCGCCCCGACCTGCTGGCGCCGCTGGAGGCGCTCCACCGGGAGCCCTCCCTCTACGACGAGGCGGTGCGCCTGCTCGCCCGCCGCGGCTTCGCGATCGCCCCCGCGGCCGCGGAGCGCGACTGGACGGCGCCGCGGGCGTTCGACGGCACCGTGTGCGAGGCCTGGATCGGCGTCTACCGCGGGACCGCGCGCCACTGGGACCTCTACGAGCTCGCGGAGAAGCTGGTGGACCTGGAGGACGCCTTCCGGCAGTGGCGCTTCCGCCACGCGACGACCGTGGAGCGGATCATCGGCTTCAAGCGCGGCACGGGGGGCACCTCGGGTGCGGAGTACCTGAGGCGCGTCCAGGAGGGCGTGCTCTTCCCGGAGCTCTGGCGCGCCCGCACCGCGCTCTGAGCCGCGGGCCCGAGGTGGAACGCCGGGCGATTCTTGCGTAGTGTGGGGGCCGACGATTCCCTGCGCGCCATGCCTTCCGAGCCCCGCGAAACCGAACTGAAGCTCGTCCTCGCCCCGGGCGAGGGCGCCAAGGTGCCCGCGGCCGCGCCGCTCGCGGGCCTCGAGGGCCGCTCGGGCCGCTTCAGCGCCCTGTATTTCGACACGCCCACGCGCGAGCTCTCGCGCCACGGGCTGGGCCTTCGCCTGCGCCGCGAGGGCCGCCACTGGCGCGCCACCCTCAAGGCCTCGGGCGATTCGGCCGCGGGCCTTCACCAGCGCCCGGAATGGGAATACCCGATGCCGGGGCCCCTCCTGGACCTCGCGCGATTCGCCGACACGCCGCTCGCGGGCCTTCCCGGCGCCGAGACGCTGCACGAGCGGCTCTCGCCCATCCTCGCCACGGAATTCCGGCGGACGACCTGGGAGCTCGCGCCCCGGCCCGGCTCGCGCGTCGAGGTGGCGCTCGACCAGGGGCGGATCGTGGCGCGGGGACGCGAGTCGCCGATCGAGGAGCTGGAGATCGAGGTGCGCGAGGGCCCCGTCTCGGTGGCCTTCGACGTGGCCGAGGCCTTCGCCAGGAGCCTCGCGCTGCGCCCGGAGCCCGCCTCGAAGCTCGCCCGCGGGCTCACCCTCGCGACCGCGGCCCGGGTCCGGCCGGTCCACGCGGCCCGCGTCTCCATCGCCGACGCGCCCGACGCGCGCGAGGCGGCTCGCCGCATCGCCGCGGCCTGCCTCGCGCACGCGCAGGCCAACGAGGCCGGCGTCCTCGCCAGCGCCGACATCGAGTTCGTGCACCAGCTGCGGGTGGCGCTTCGCCGGCTGCGCTCGGCGCTGCGGCTCTTCCGCGGGGCCCTCCCCCCCGGCGAGGACGCGGCCTTCGCCGAGGACCTGCGCTGGGCCGCCTCGGTCCTGGGCCGCTGCCGGGACTGGGACGTCTTCGTCACCGAGACGCTGGCGCCGCTCGTCGCGGCGCAGGGCGACGCGCAGGCCGGCAAGGCGCTCCTGGCCCGCGCGCGGGCGCGCCAGCGCGAGGCGCGGCGGGCCGCGCGCGAGGCGATCGTCTCGCCGCGCTACGGCCTCGCGATGATCCGCGTGGCGCGGTGGGTGTCGGCGCCCGCCGAGCCGCCCGAAGGCGTCGAGCCGCTGGAGGACTTCGCCTCGCGGCGGCTGCGCAAGGGGGCGAGGCGGGTGGCCGCGGGCGCCCGGTCCTTCGCCACGCTGGACGCCGCGGCGCGCCATCGCCTGCGCATCCTCGTGAAGCGCCAGCGCTACGCGGTGGAGTTCCTGGGCTCGCTCTTCAAGGCGCGCCCGGCGCGGCGGCACGTGCGCGCGCTGTCGCGGGTGCAGGACGCGCTGGGGCTCGCCAACGACTGCGCCAACGCGCTGGCCCACGTGCGCGAGCTCTCGCCCCCGCCCGAGTTCGCGGAGTTCTCCCGGGGCTGGTTCGCCGCCCGCGAGGCCGCCGGCGTCGAGGCCGCGGCGCGGGCCCTGGCGGAGGCCGCCGGCGTGCGCCGGTTCTGGCGCCGCAAGCCGCCCGAGGCCGCGCCGGCCCCCCCGCCCGCTTGATCCAAGACAAGGGTAGCGCCCCCTCCGGTGGGAGACTGGAAAGGCACGCGCCGCACGTGGATCCCCATGCGCCTCGCCCTTCCAGTCGCCATCGCCCTCTTCGTCCTCGCCGCGGTGCCCGCCGCGGGGGCGGACCCGCTTCGCGGCCGCGTCCTGTACGAAGGCGAATGCCTGGGCTGCCACGCCGAGAGCGTCCACGGCCGCGCGAAGCGCGAGGCGGCCGACTTCGAGGCGGTGCGCCGCTGGGTGCGGCGCTGGAGCGCGAACCTGGGGCTGAAGTGGACCGACGAGGAGGTGACCGACGTCGCCGTGCACCTGAACGCGCGCTACTACCGCTTCGCCTGCCCGCCGGCGGACTGCAAGTCCACCGGGAGCCGCGACGACGGCGGGCGCCGCCTCGCGTTGGACGCCCGGCCCCATTGAAGGTACCGTGACGGGCACCCTTCCGGCGCCCGAGGGAGAATCCGCGATGTTCGAATCCGCCGAGATCGGCCACAAGCTCAGCAAGTCCGAGTACAAGCGCGAGGAGCCGAAGCTGCGCCAGGCGCTGCTCAAGGCGCAGTACGACCTGCTCGACAACGGCAAGTTTCCCGTGATCATCCTGGTGAACGGCGTCGACGGCGCCGGCAAGGGCGAGACGGTGAACCTGTTCAACGAGTGGATGGACCCGCGCCACATCCACACGCACGCCTTCGGCGCCATGACCGACGTCGAGCGCGAGCAGCCGGAGATGTGGCGCTTCTGGCGCGCGCTGCCGCCCAAGGGGCACATCGGGATCCTCTTCGGCTCGTGGTACACCGACCCCATCCTCAAGCGCGTCATGGGCCACGAGAAGCGAGCCGAGTTCGAGCACCGGCTCGACCGCATCCGCCACTTCGAGCGCATGCTGGTCGCCGAGGGCGCGCTGGTGCTCAAGCTCTGGTTCCACCTCTCGAAGCCCGCGCAGAAGAAGCGCTTCAAGGAGCTGCTCGCGAGCAAGAAGACGGCCTGGCGCGTCGGCCCCGGCGACTGGGAGCGCTTCAAGCACTACGACGAGTTCGTGGACGTCTGCGAGGACGCGCTGCGCGAGACGAGCACCGGGGAGGCGCCCTGGCAGGTGATCGAGGGGTCGGACGCGGAGTACCGCTCGCTCACCGCGGGCAAGCTCCTGCTGGACGCCCTCGGCGCCCGCCTCAAGGGAGCGGCGCCGAAGGTCTCGCCCCCGGCGCCCCCGCCCAAGCCCGCGATCGACCGCAAGAACATCCTCAACAGCCTCGACTACACGAGCGCGCTCTCGCCCAAGGCCTACGACAAGCGCCTCGAGAAGGCGCAGGCGAGGCTCAACCAGCTCACGCGCGACCGCAAGATGCAGGAGCGCTCGCTGGTGATGGTCTTCGAGGGGATGGACGCCGCCGGCAAGGGCAGCACCATCCGCCGCGTCACCCGCGCCATGGACGCCCGCTTCTACCGCGTGATCCCGATCGCCGCGCCCTCCGACGAGGAGCGCGCGCAGCCCTACCTGTGGCGCTTCTGGCGGCACATCCCGGGGCACGGCAAGGCCGTCATCTTCGACCGCTCCTGGTACGGGCGCGTGCTCGTCGAGCGCGTCGAGGGCTTCTGCTCCGAGGCCGACTGGATGCGCGCGTACCACGAGATCAACGACTTCGAGGAGCAGCTCGCCGACGCGGGGGCCATCGTCGCCAAGTTCTGGATGGCGGTGACGCCCCAGGAGCAGCTGCGCCGCTTCAAGGAGCGCGAGAAGATCGCCTACAAGCGCTTCAAGATCACCGACGAGGACTGGCGCAACCGCAAGAAGTGGCCCCAGTACGAGCGCGCCATCTGCGACATGATCGAGCGCACCTCGACGGAGGTCGGGCCGTGGAAGCTCGTCGCGGGCAACGACAAGCTGCACGCGCGCGTGACCGTGATCGAGACGCTGTGCGACCACATCGAGTCGGTGCTCTGAGGGGGCCTTGAGCGCGACGAGCCTGTTCCGCGCGGAGGTCGCCACCGCGATGGTGGTGGCCCTCGTGCTGGGCATCGTCCTGCTCGCGCTGCGCCCGAGGGACCGCGCCAGCACCCGCAACGCGCTCATCCTCCTGGTCTTCTGCGCGCTCGCCGCCGCCGCCGACACGGCCATCGGCACGATGGGCGGGCGGACGTTCGCCGGCATCCTCGCCGACGCCTCCACCGTGCTCGTGGGCGTGGTGCTCATCCGCATGGTGGGCATCCTCCTGTTCCGCGTGCTGCTGCCCGCCGTGCGGGTGTCGCCGGCGCGCATCGTCGAGGACCTGGTGGTCACGGGCCTGTCGATCGCCTGGGGCCTGGTGTGGCTGCGGGTGGCGGGCGTGGACCTGGGCAGCCTCGTCGCGACCTCCGCGGTCATCACGGGCGTCGTCGCCTTCTCGATGCAGGAGACGCTGGGCAACATCCTGGGCGGCGTGGTGCTGCAGCTCGACCAGTCGATCCGCGTGGGCGACTGGATGAAGGTGGAGGACACGAGCGGCAAGGTGGTCGAGATCCGCTGGCGCTACACCGCCGTCGAGACCCGCAACCGCGAGACGGTCGTGATCCCCAACGGCTGGCTGATGAAGAACCGCTTCACGCTGGTCGGCTCGCGCGCCGACCCATCGCCGCTCTGGCGGCGCTGGCTCTGGTTCGAGCTGGACGTCGCGCACCCGCCCATCCGGGTCTGCGAGATCCTTGTGAAGGCGGTCACCGACGCCGACATCCCCAACGTCGCCCGCGACCCGGCGCCCTCCGCCGTGCTCATGAAGGTGGAGCACGGGATCGGCCGCTACGCGCTGCGCTACTTTCTCGACGACCCCCGCCCCGACGACGTCACCGACTCCGTGGTCCGCGCGCACGCGCTCGCCTCGCTCACGCGGCACAACATCCCCATCGCCTCGCCGCGCGAGGAACGCCTGCTCATCAAGGACAACGAGGCGCACCGCGCCGCCCAGCACGCGAAGGAGATCGCCCGGCGCCAGGCGGCGCTCGCGCGCGTGGACCTCTTCGCGACGCTCTCGGACGCCGAGCGCGCCGAGCTCGCCGAGCACCTCGTGTACGCCCCGTTCGTGAAGGGCGACACGATCACCCGCCAGGGCGCGGTCGCGCACTGGCTCTACCTCGTGACCAGCGGCGAGGCCGACGTGTGGGTCGAGACCGGCGGCGAGCGCACGCACGTGGCCACCCTCATCCCGGGCAGCGTCTTCGGCGAGATGGGGCTCATGACGGGCGAGCCGCGGCGGGCCACCGTGATCGCCCGCAGCGACATCGAATGCTACCGCCTCGACAAGGCGGGCTTCGAGAAGGTCCTGCGCTCGCGGCCCGACATCGCGGGCGACATCTCGCGCACGCTCTCCTCGCGCAACACCGAGCTCACCGAGCGGCGCGAGTCGGCGGAGACGGCCGGGCGCAAGGCCGCGCGCGACGACGACATCCTCGCGAAGATCCGCGGCTTCTTCGGCCTGGAAGGCTAGGCGTCCAGGGACAGGCGGATCCGGTTCCGCCCGAAGAGGTAGGCGTACTCGCTCCCGGTGGTGAGGCCGTGGGCGAGCATCACCCCGAGGCCTCCCTCGCGGCGGGTGTGCGCGAGCGCCTCCAGCATGTCGCGGGTGGTGGGGGCGAAGGGGTTGAAGGGCGCGGCCCGGTCCTCGTAGGTCAGGCGCAGCGCCCCGTCCTGGGCGGCCAGGGTGATCCAGACGGGGGCGTCCGACCCCCCGCGGTGGCCGTGCTTGACGGTGTTGAGGAAGAGCTCCTCGACAACCAGGTTCAGCTTCAGGCAGGCCTGCCGGGCGACGCCCGCGCCCTCGCAGAAGCTCTCCAGGAAGGCCCTGGCGTCCCGGAGCGCCTCCTGGCGGGACGGAAACATACCCACTCTCGTTGTGATCGCGTTCACAGTCGGGCCTTTTCGGGCATTATAGAGTGGTTCCACAGGCATCCGCCCGCGCTCCAAGGAGACAGTCATGCGCAAGTCGTGGATTCTCATCCTGGCCCTCGCCTTCGCGGCCCCCGCCGTCGCGAACGAGATCGGCCAGATCAAGGTCGCCAAGGGCGCCGTCCAGGTCGAGCGCGAAGGCAAGCGCGTGGCCGCGGCCGTCGGCATGCCCGTCCGCACCGCCGACGTGCTGGTCACCGGCGCCGACGGCTCGGCCGGGGTCACCTTCTCGGACAACAGCCTCATCTCCGTGGGCCCCAACAGCGTCTTCGCGATCGACAAGTACCGCTTCGACAGCACGACCCACGTCGGCGAGTTCGAGGGGTCGCTTCGCAAGGGCAAGCTGGCCGCGGTCTCGGGCAAGATGGTCAAGCAGACGCCGGAATCGATGAAGATCCGGACCCCCTCGTCCGTGATGGCCGTGAGGGGTACGGAATTCGTCGTGCAGGTCGACGAGCCGGCCGCTCCCAAGGCCCGCTGACCCGCCGGCATTCGATGCGCCTCGCGGCCGCCGCAGCCCTCGCGCTCGCCGTCGCGGGGTGCGCCCACGAGCCGCCGGCGCGCAACACCGCCCCGGAGCTCTTCGCCGTCATTCCCGGGCCCACCGGCCACGTCGGCTCGATCGTGGTGCGCACCGACGGCTCCTCGCAGGTCCTCGACCAGGCCTACGACGCCAGCCGCGTGGACGCCACCGGCAAGGTGTCGGCCGCGAAGCTCTCCGCCGAGGACGTCCGGCGCGACTTCGGCGGCACGATCGAGTCGCTGCCCGGCCGCCCGGCCTCCTTCACGCTCTACTTCCTCGAGGGCAAGGACGAGCTCACGGTCGTCTCGCGCCTGGAGATGGAAAAGGTGTTCGCGGAGCTCAAGCGCCGCCCGGCGCCCGACATCGTCGTGATCGGCCACACGGACACCGTGGGCACGGTCTCCGCGAACGACAAGCTCTCGCTCGCCCGCGCCGAGCGCATGCGGGAGCTGATGGTGGGCCTGGGCATCGCCCCCGAGCGCATCCAGTCCGCCGGCCGAGGCGAGCGCGAGCCGCTCGTGCCCACCGAGGACAACACGCCCGAGCCGCGCAACCGCCGCGTCGAGATCAGCGTTCGCTAGAGGGCGTCCCTCGGCCCGATCCAGCGCACCGCGAGGAGCGTCAGGTCGTCGGCCGGCTCCGCCTCCGCCGAGAACCGCCTCACGTCGTCGCGCACCCGCGCCACGATCGCGGCCGCCTCGGGCTCGTCGCCCAGCCAGCCGAGCGAGGTGCCCAGGCGCTCCGCGCCGAAGAACTCCTTGGCGGGGTTCATCGCCTCGGTGGCCCCGTCGGAGAGGACCAGCATCCATTCGCCGGGCACGAGCGAGCGCCGCGTCGAGGGATAGGAATACACGTCGAGCACGCACAGCGGCGGCCCGCCGGAGGCGTCCAGCCGCTCGGGACGGCCGTGGGGCTGGTGCGACCAGGCCGGCTCGTGGCCCGCGTTGGCGTACTCCAGCTCGCCCGTCTCCAGGTCCAGCACGCAGGCGAGCGCGGTCACGAAGAGCGACTCGGGGTTCTCGCGGTGGATCTCGTCCTGGGCGCGGGCGAGGACGCCGCCCAGCGAGCCCTCGACGGTGAGCGCCGCGCTCTTGAGGATCGACTTCACCGAGGCCATGAAGAGCGAGGCCGGCAGGCCCTTGCCCGACACGTCGGCCACCACGAAGAACAGGCGGCGGGCGTCGAGCATGAAGCAGTCGTAGAAGTCGCCGCCGACCGTGCGCGCCGGCTCCAGCAGCGCGGCCACTTCCACGCGCCGCTCCGAGGCGAACACCTCCCGGGGATCGGGCAGCAGCCCCATCTGGATGCGCTTGGCGGCGTCGAGCTCGCCCGCCATGCGCGCGGCCTGCTCGCGCAGCTGCTGGCGCTGGCGCTGCGCCTCGGCGAGCGATCCCACCTGCATCACGCCGAAGACCGCGATCGCCCCGAGCGCGGGCCCGAAGGGGTCGAAGAGCAATCCCGCGAACTTGAACGCGGCCGCGCCCGCCACGGCGAGCACCGCGAGCCCCGCCACGAGGAGCGCGGCGGAGCGCTGCGCGTTGGTCCGGGGCACGAGGACGAAGAGCCCCAGCCCGAAGGCGACGAGGAGCGCAGCCTCCACCCGCGGCGCGAGCCCGATGCGGCGCAGGAACTTCCCATCGAGGATCGCCTCCGCCGTCTGCGCGTGGTTCTCGACCCCGAACACGGTCTCGCCCAGGGGCGTGGCCACGAGGTCCGCGAGGCCCAGCCCGGTGAAGCCCACGAGGACGAGCCGGCCCTTGAGCTGCGAGACGTCGAAGGAGCCGTCCAGGACCTGGGCGGCAGGGATGTACTCCCCCGCCTTGGCGTGGCCGAAGCGCACGTAGGCCCTCCCGTCGGGCTGGACCGGCACGACATAGTCGCCGATGCGCAGCTCCAGCATTCCGCCGAACGAGGGCGCGATGACGAGCGGCCCGCCCCCGAGGGCCACGCGGATCATCTCCAGCGGCAGCGTGGGGACCGTGGCCTCGTCGATGCGGGCCACCATCTGCAGGCGGCGCGCCACCCCGCCTTCGAGGTCCACGCTGTACAGGCCGCTGCCCCTCGCGCCCTTCTCGATCTCCGGCACGTTGCGCAGGTGCCCGGGATACGTCCGGATCTGCTCCCCGGCGCCGTCGAGGTAGCGCACGAGCGGCGTGCGCGGCGGCCCGGCGAAGCGCGGGTCCTCGTTCTCCAGCCCCGCCACGCCCAGCACGGAGGGCGCGGCGGCCAGGGCCTCGCCGAGCAGCGCGTCGTTGGACGGCATGTCCCGCAGCCGCGCCGCGATGTCGGGGGCCTTGCCCTCCAGGCGGGTCGCGATGACGCCGGGGGAGTAACGGTCGGGCTCGGGGAAGAAGATGTCCAGGCCGATCACCGCCGGCCCGCCCTTCGCGAGGCGCCCGACGAGCTCCGCGACCCGGTCTCGGGGCCACGGCCACTGGCCGTGCAGGGCCAGCGAGCGCTCGTCGATGGCGATGACGACCACCTGTTCAGAAGTGCGCTCGCGCGGCATCAGGTGCTGCCAGCCGTCGAAGACGAGGCTGCGGAAGCGCTCCACCGGCTGGGGCGAGGCCGCGAGCAGCAGGGACAGCCCCGCCAGCAGCGCCAGGGCGGCGACGCGGAACGCGCCGGAGACGCTCAGGGCTCGATCTCCAGCCCGTCGTAGGCCGCCGAGACCTTGAGCGGGTCGCCGGAGCGCGTGAGCTCCTCGAAGCGGCGCGCCTCCTTGAGCAGGCCCTCGAGCGTGGCGTCGTCGTTGGCGGGCTCGTGGTGGAAGAGCACGAGGTGGCGCGCGTTCGCCATCTGGCAGAGCTCGACGCCCACGATGTTGCTCGAGTGCCCCCAGTCGGCCTTCACGCTGATGGCGTCCGCGAGCGCGTACATGGCATCGAAGATGACGACGTCGGCGTCGCGGAAGAAGGCCGCGAAGCTCTCGGCCTCGGCGCGGTTCTCGAGCTTGTGCTCGGAGTCGGTCGAGTAGACGACGCGCTTGCCGTCCTTCTCGAAGCGGAAGCCGTAGGAGTCGCCCGAGTGCAGCTGCAGGTGCGGCGTGACCGTGAGGCCCGAGATGTCGTGGGGCCGGTCGGGCTCGAGCTTCACGAACTCGATCGAGGCCGCGAGCTGCCCGAAGTCCACCGGGAAGCACGGCGCGGCCTGCTGCAGGCGGAAGGCCTGCTCGCACACGTCGTGGCAGCTGTGGATGCGGATCCTCGTGCCGGGGACGTAGGCCGGCCCGAAGAAGGGGAAGCCCATGATGTGGTCCCAGTGCACGTGCGACATGAACACGTTCACCGTGGCCGGCCGCCGCGCCTGCCGGGCGAGCACGTGCACGCCGAACGGGCGCGCGCCGCTGCCCATGTCGCAGACGAAGTACTCCTCGCCGCCGAGGTCCAGCTCCACGCAGGGCGTGTGCCCGCCGAAGGTGTGGGTGACCGAGAAGTCGAGCTCGGTGGAGGCGAAGGCGTGCGCCTCCTCGTAGCTCGCGAAGGTGCGGCCCGAGGCCTCCACCAGCGCGCGCGCGAGCTTGTCGCGGATATCGAAGGAGGTGAGCGCCACGGGGATCGAGCCGCGGGTGCCCCAGAACCGGATGCGCATCGCCATGGTCGGGATCAGGCCCGGTCGAAGGCCGCCGCGGCCTCGTTGGAGGCGGCCGCGAGCGCCTCGCGGACCGTCGGGAAGACCTGGAACACCAGCGTGAAGTGGCTGATCTCGAAGATCTCGGCCACCATCGGCTGCAGCGCCGCGACGAAGATGCGGCCGTGCTGGGCCTTGGCCTGGCGCGAGGCGAGCATGAAGCAGCGCAGCCCCGCGCTCGAGACGTACTCGAGCCCGCCCAGGTCGAGGATCACCGCGCCGCCGTCGCGGGCGGATTGCTCGACGTGGGCCATGAGGTCGGCACGGAAGGCATCGCAGTTGTCCTGGTCGAGCCTTCCGGCCACCCCGAGGACCACCGCGTTCGCGTAACTGCGTGCCGGGAGCGCCATCGTTCTGGTTATTGGGCGGTTTGAGCCCCCTATTGTCGGGGAGGCCCGCGGCAACGGCAAGCAGCCCGGGGAGGGGCGGTCCCGCAGTACCATGGCCGCCTGCCCCCCTCGGAGGCCCGCCCGCGCATGCTTTCCCGCCGCCAGGCCGTCGCCGCCCTCGCCCTCCCGGCCGCCCTGCCGCTGGCGGGCTGCTGGGAAAGGCTGGGGCTCCTCAACCCCTGCGCCAATGCCGGCGACCCGGGCCACCGGGTGGATCCGGCGCTGGCCGCCCGGGCCTGGGCCGGGCTGGATCCCGCCCGGGTGCTCGACCTGCACGTCCACGTGGCCGGCGAGGGCACTGGCCCCGGCGACCCATGGGTCAACCCGGCGATGAAGTCGCCCGCGAACCCCTTCTCCTACGCGCACTTCGCCCTCATGGCCAACGCCGCCTGCCTGGGCGACGATCCGGCCGACTGGAGCCGCCGGTACCTTCGCCGCCTCGAGGCCCTGGCGGACGAGTTTCCGGCCGGCGCGCGCTTCCTGCTCCTGGCGCTGGACGGCTACCACGGCGAGGACGGCCGGTTCGACCGGGGCCGCACCGTCTTCCGGGTGCCCGACGAGCACGTGGCGGCCGTCGCGCGCGCCGCCCCGGAGCGCTTCCTGTGGTGCGCCTCGGTGCACCCGCACCGCGAGGACGCGCTCGCGCGCCTGCAGGCGGCCGCGGCGGCCGGCGCGCGCGCGGTGAAGTGGATCCCCTACTTCATGGGCATCGACCCGGCGAGCCCCCGCTGCCGCCCCTTCTACCGGGAGCTGCGCCGGCTGCGCCTGCCGCTCCTCACCCACGGCGGCTGGCAGCACGAGCTGGTGGACGGCGGCGTGCAGGACTACGGGAATCCCCTGCGCCTGCGGGTGCCGCTCGAGGAGGGGGTCACGGTCGTCGTGGCGCACTGCGGGATGCAGGGCGACTTCGCGGACCTGGAGGGCCGCGACCCGCGGGGCCCGCGGCCCAGCTTCGAGCTCTTCACGCGCCTGATGGAGGACCCCGCCTACCGCGGGCGGCTCTATGGCGACCTCTCCGCGGTCACGCAGGGCGGGCGCCAGCCCGGCGCGCTGGCCACCCTCATCGCGCGCCACGAGTGGCACCCGCGGCTCCTGAACGGCTCGGACTACCCGGGCCCGGGCATCGTCGCGGTGATGGGGATGAAGGGGCTGGTGGAGGAAGGCGTGCTCGCGGCGGGCGACGCGGAGAGGCTCGCGCACATCCAGCACCACAACCCGCTGCTCTTCGACTTCTACCTCAAGCGCAGCCTGGCCTGGAAGGGCGAGCGCTGGCCCGCCTCGGTCTTCGAGTCGGCCCGGGTGCTCCGCCCCTGATCAGATCTCCTCGGGCACCATGCGGATGGCGCCGCAGGGGCACTCCGCCGCGCACACGCCGCAGCCCTTGCAGTAGTCGTAGTTGAAGCGGAAGCGCCTGCCCGGGCCCAGCTTGACGACGGCGTTGTCGGGGCACACGCCGTAGCAGTTGTCGCACTCGAAGCAGTTGCCGCAGGACAGGCACCGGCGCGCCTCGAAGAGGGCGGTGGTCTCGTCGAGCGCCATCACCACCTCGTCGAAGGAGGTGACGCGCTTCTGCAGGTCCAGCATCGGGCGCACCGTCTTGGAGGCGTCCGAGTAGTACCAGGTGTTGAGCCTGGCGTACTCCGCGACCTCGTGCCTGGGGCCGGGATCGTAGGCGCCGCCCTTGAGCCAGGCGTCGATGTGGCGCGCGGCCTTCTTGCCGTGGCCGATGGCCACCGTCACCGTGCGCTCGGCGGGCACCATGTCGCCGCCGGCGAAGATGCCCTCGTGCGAGGTCATCATGTTGGGGCCCACCTTCACCACGCCGCCCTCGATCTGCAGGCCCGGCACGCGGTCCAGGAGCGACAGGTCCACGTCCTGCCCCAGCGCCATCACCACGGAGTCGGCCTCGAGCGTCTCGAATTCCCCGGTGGGCTGCGGCACGCCCTTCTCGTCGAGCCGCATCTTCTCGACGGTGATCGCGCCCTCGCCCGCCTCCTTGATGGTGGAGAGCCACTTGATGAGCACGCCCTCCTCGATCGCGTCCTGCACCTCGAAGTCGTGCGCCGGCATCTTCTCGCGCGTGCGGCGGTAGACGATCATCGCCTCCTCCGCGCCCAGGCGCTTGGCGGTGCGCGCCACGTCGATGGCGGTGTTGCCGCCGCCGTAGACCACCACGCGCCGGCCGAGCAGGGGCTTCGCCTCGCCCTCCATGCCGCGCAGCACCTGCACCGCGTCCATGATCTTCGCGGCCTCGTTGGCCGGGATGTAGGCGCGCTTGGCGATGTGCGCCCCCACGGCCAGGAACACGGCGTCGAAGCCGCCCGCCTCCCTCGTGGCCATCACGTCGTCCACCTTGGCGTTCAGCTCGAGTTCCACCCCGAGGTCCAGGATGCGCTGCACCTCGCCGTCCAGCACGTCGCGCGGCAGGCGGTAGGCGGGGATGCCGAAGCGCATCATGCCGCCCGCCATCGGGCCGGCCTCGTGAATCGTGACCTTGTGGCCCAGGCGCGCGAGGTGGTAGGCCGCCGAGAGCCCCGAGGGCCCGGCGCCCACGACCAGCACCTTCTTGCCCGTGGGCGGCGCCGGCGGGTCGAATTTCCAGCCGCGCTTGAGCGCCTCGTCGCCGAGGAAGTGCTCCACCGAGTTGATCCCCACCGACGAGTCGAGGTGCGCGCGGTTGCACGCGCCCTCGCAGGGGTGGTAGCACACGCGCCCCATCACCGCGGGCATCGGGTTGTTCTGCACCAGCGAGCGCCACGCGGCCTCGTAGTCGCCGCTCTCGGCGTGGAAGAGCCAGCCCTGGATGTTCTCGCCCGCGGGGCAGGCGTTGTTGCACGGGGGCAGGCGGTCGACGTACTCGGGCCGCGACGTGCGCCACGACCCGGTATGGTTGGCGAGGCTGGAGCCGGGGTCCAGCGTGATGGCGAAGGGCTTTCTCATG
>CAZNWZ010000025.1:2909-19975 GCA_964576455.1 uncultured Lysobacter sp. | reverse complement strand
CGGCGTGGCGAGGCTCACCAGCCCCACGCCCAGCGCCACCCACAGGAGCCCCCAGCGCGACCACGCGAGCGCCTTCCTCTGCAGCTCGCCCTCGGTCTTGACGACGAGCCAGGTGGCGCCCAGCAGCACGTAGCCGCCGCACAGGCTCGCGCCCACGACGGCCGCGAAGGCGAGGTAGCCGAAGCCGCGCTCGAACCCGGTGATGTAGCGCCCCAGCATGAACCCCTGCGAGAACGAGGCGAGGAACGACCCCGCCCAGAAGAGCCCGTTCCAGAGCTCGCGGTGCCAGCCCTGCGCCTTCATGCGCAATTCGAAGGCCACGCCGCGGAACATGAGGCCCACGAGCATCGCCACCACCGGCAGGTAGAGCGCGCCCAGCACCACGCCGTGGGCGAGCGGGAAGGCGACGAGCAGGATCCCGACCCCGAGGACCAGCCAGGTCTCGTTCGCGTCCCAGAAGGGCCCGATCGAGGACACCATCACCGACTGCTCCGGCTCGCTCGCGGCCGGCATGAGCATGCCCACGCCCAGGTCGTAGCCGTCGAGCACCACGTAGGCGAGCACCGAAAGGCCCATCAGCCCCATGAAGATCAGCGGAAGGTCCATGGCGGCTCCTCAGTCGGCGGCGGCGCCGGCGGGCGAGGCGCCCGGCAGCGGCTTCGCGGCGGCCGCCTCGGCTCCGGACCCCGCCAGGTGGGTGAGCACGACCATGTAGGCGAAGAACATGGCCGCGTAGGTGAGGGCGTAGCCGGTGAGGCTCGCGCCCAGCTCGGCGCCGGAGATCTCGCCCACGGCCTCGGCCGTGCGCAGGACTCCCTGCACCAGCCAGGGCTGGCGCCCGATCTCGGTCACGATCCAGCCCGCGAGCGTGGCCGCCCAGCCGGAGAAGGTGAACCCCGCGAGCGTCCACAGCAGCCAGCGCGGCGCCGGCGCCCCGCGCCGCGTGGCCCAGGCCGTGAACCAGGAGACGGCGATCATCGCCACGCCGATGCCCACCATGATGCGGAAGGCGAAGAACACGGGCGCCACGGGCGGATGGTCCTTCCCGAAGGCGTCCAGGCCCGTGAGCTGCGCGTTCGCGTCGTGCTTCAGGATCAGGCTCGCCCCGTAGGGAATCTCGATGGCGTAGTCGTTGGTCCTCGTCCTTTCGTTCGGGATGGCGAAGAGCACCAGCGGAACGCCCTTCTCGGTGTGCCAGATGGCCTCCACCGCCGCGATCTTCGCGGGCTGGTGCTCGAGGGTGTTGAGGCCGTGGAAGTCGCCGACGACCGCCTGCACGGGGGCCAGCACGGCGGCCACGAGGATGCCCACGCGCAGGGTTCGCCGCGCGAGCGCGTCCGAGGGCGCCCCGAGCAGCCGCCAGGCCGACAGCCCCGCCACGACGAACGCCGCGGTGAGCCCCGAGGCGATCATCATGTGCGTGAATCGGTACGGGAACGACGGGTTGAAGATCACCGCGAGCCAGTCGCCCGCGATCCACTGGTTGCCGTCGAGGACGTGGCCGGCGGGCGTCTGCATCCAGGAGTTCAGCGCGAGGATCCAGAACGCCGAGAGCGAGGTTCCCAGGGCCACGAGCGCCGTGGCGCCGATGTGCGCCCACGGCGGCACGCGGTTCATCCCGAAGAGCATCACGCCCAGGAACGTCGCCTCGAGGAAGAAGGCGGTGAGCACCTCGTACCCCAGCAGCGGGCCCGCGATCGCGCCCACGCGGTTCATGAACCCGGGCCAGTTGGTGCCGAACTGGAAGCTCATCACGATGCCCGTCACCACCCCCATCGCGAAGGTGAGCGCGAAGATCTTGGTCCAGAGCTTGTAGGTCTTGAGCCAGCCCGCGTCGCCGGTGCGGTGGTACGCGACGCGGAACCCGAGCAGGATCCAGGCGAGCGCGATCGTGAGCGACGGGAAGAGGATGTGGAACGCGATGTTCAGGCCGAACTGCGCGCGCGCGAGCAGAAGCGGATCGTCCATGGAGGCTCCCGGGGATCGCCCAGGCCGCCATTGTAACGCCGGCCGTTACACGCCTGGCTCCCCCGCCCGGTCAGCGCTCGCCGAAGCGCCTGCGGAAGGCGGCGTAGTAGAGGACCGGGATCACCACGAGGGTGAGGGCGGTGGAGACGAGGATGCCGAAGATGAGCGAGATCGCCAGGCCGTTGAAGATCGGGTCGTCGAGGATGAAGCCCGCGCCCAGCATCGCGGCGAGCGCCGTGAGGGCGATGGGCTTGGCGCGGGCCGCGGCCGACTGCATCACCGCGTCGCGGAAGGCCGCGCCCTCGGCCACCTTGAGGTTCACGAAGTCGACCAGCAGGATGGAGTTGCGCACGATGATGCCCGCGAGCGCGATCATCCCGATCATCGAGGTGGCGGTGAAGTTCGCGCCCAGCAGGGCGTGCCCCGGCATCACCCCGATCACGGTGAGCGGGATGGGGGCCATGATGACCAGCGGCACGAGGTAGGAGCGGAACTGCGCCACCACGAGCAGGTAGATGAGGACGAGCCCCACGCCGTAGGCCGCGCCCATGTCGCGGAAGGTCTCGTAGGTGACCTGCCACTCGCCGTCCCACTTGACCGCGTAGGCGCGGTACGGGTCCGAGGGCTGGCGGATGAAGTACTCGCCCAGCGTGCCGCCGTCCTCGAGGGCCTGTCCCGCGACCTTGCCCCGCGCGCTGAACATGCCATAGAGAGGGCTGTCGGTGCTGCCGGCCTGGTCGGCGACGACGTACACCACCGGCAGCAGGTCCTTGTGGTGGACGGGGCGCTCGCGGTCGTTCCTCACGACGCGCACCAGCTCCGACATCGGCACGAGGGAGCCGTCGGCCGCGCGCAGCGTGAGCTTGAGGAACTCGTCGAGCTCGCCCTGCTGCTCGGCCGGGAGCGTCAGGCGAACCGGCACCTCGTACTTGGAGTGCCCGTCGTGCAGCGGCGTGGCGTCCATGCCCGAGAGCCCGGCGCGCATCGTCTCCACGACGTCGCGCCGCGACACGCCGGCGATCGCCGCGCGGCCCTGGTCCACGCGCAGGACGATCCTCGGCGCGGGGTCGTCGACCGTGTCGTCGATGCCGACGATGTCGGGCGTGGCGGCGAGCGCCTCGCGCACCTTCTTCGCCGCGCGGATGCGGCCGGCCTCGTCGGGGCCGTAGACCTCGGCCACGATGGGCGAGAGCACCGGCGGGCCCGGGGGCACCTCGATCACCTTCACCTTCGCGCTCCAGCGCCGGCCGATCTCCTCGAGCGCCGGGCGCGCGGCGGCGGCGATCTCGTGGCTCTTGCGATGGCGCTTCGACTTGTCGACGAGGTTCACCTGCAGGTCGCCCTGCTCGGAAAGGTTCCTCAGGTAGTACTGGCGCACCAGGCCGTTGAAGTTGATGGGCGAGGCGAGGCCCGCGTAGGCCTGGTAGTCGGAGACTTCCGGGATCGTCGCGACGTGCGCGCCCAGGTCGCGGAGCGCCGCGGCCGTGACCTCCACGGGCGTGCCCGCGGGCATGTCGACCACCACCTGGAACTCGCTCTTGTTGTCGAAGGGCAGCATCTTGAGCACCACGAGCTTCACGCCGGCGAGCCCCACCGAGAGCGCGATGGCCACGGCGATGCCGATCCCGAGCTTGCGCCGGTTCGCGGCGGCATCCGGCGCGGCGATGAAGCGGCCCAGGAGCGAGCCGAAGAAGCGCTCGAGCTTCGCGTCGAGGGTCGAGGCGTGGGCGTGGCCATGCGAGGCCAGCAGCTTGAGCGCGAGCCACGGCGTCACGGTGAACGCGATGGCGAGCGAGAGCAGCATCCCCATGCTCGCGTTGATGGGGATGGGGCTCATGTAGGGCCCCATGAGGCCGGTGACGAAGGCCATGGGCAGGAGCGCGGCGATCACCGTGAAGGTGGCGAGGATCGTGGGCCCCCCCACCTCGTCGACGGCCGCCGGGATGATCCCGTGCAGGGGGCCGCCCGAGAGCCCGCGGTGGCGGTGGATGTTCTCCACCACGACGATGGCGTCGTCCACCAGGATGCCGATGGAGAAGATGAGCGCGAAGAGTGAGACGCGGTTGAGCGTGAACCCCCAGGCCCAGGAGGCGAAGAGCGTGGAGGCGAGGGTGAGGACGACCGCGATGCCCACGATCGCCGCCTCGCGCCGGCCCAGCGTGGCGAACACCAGGACCACGACGGACAGGGTGGCGAAGACGAGCTTCTTGATGAGGCTCTTCGCCTTGTCGTCGGCGGTGGCCCCGTAGTTGCGGGTGACGGTGGCGCGCACTTCCGCCGGGATGAGCGTGCCCTCGAGCTCGCCGACGCGCTGCATCACCCGCGAGGCCACGTCGACCGCGTTCTCGCCGGGCTTCTTGGTGACCTGGAGGGTCACGGCGGGGTGCTCGCCGGGCGAGGCGATGCCTTTCTCTCCCGCGGCCGGCCCCGCCCCGGTCCAGACGTAGCGCGAGGGCTGGTCCGGGCCGTCGACGACCTCGGCCACGTCGGCCAGGTACACCGGGCTCCTTTCCTGCACGCCCACCACGAGCGAGCGCACGTCGGCGGCCGACTCGAGGTAGTTGCCCGTCTCGACCGCGATCTCGCGGTTGTCGCGCACGAGCTTGCCGGTGGGTGCGGTCACGTTCGAGAGCTGCAGGGCGTTGCGCACGTCGAGCGCGGTGACGCCGTGGGAGGCGAGGCGGTCGGCGTCGAGGATGACGCGCACCACGCGGCCCGGGCCGCCCAGCGTCTGCACCTCGCGCGTGCCGGCCACGCGCTTGAGCTCGGCCTCCATGGCATGGGCGACGCGCTCGAGCTCGTAGGCGCCCTTCGACTCGTCGTCGCTCCAGAGCGTGAGGGAGACCACGGGCACGTCGTCGATGCCCCGGGGCTTGATGACCGGCTCGAGGATGCCCAGCTCCGGCGGCGCCCAGTCGCGGTTGGCGCTCATCGTGTCGCGCAGGCGCACGATCGCGTCGATGCGCGGCACGCCCACCTTGAACTGCACGGTGAGGACGGACATGCCGGGGCGCGAGACGGAGTACACGTGCTCGATGCCCTCCATCTGCGAGAGCACCTGCTCGGCCGGCGTGGACACGAGCGACTCGACGTCGGGCACGGAGGCGCCCGGGAACGGGATGAACACGTTCGCCATCGTGACGTTGATCTGCGGCTCCTCCTCGCGCGGCGTGATGGCCACCGCGAAGAGTCCCAGCAGGAACGCGACCAGCGCCACCAGCGGCGTGAGCTGCGAGTCCTGGAAGTAGCGGGCGACGCGCCCGGAGATGCCCATGCCTTCCATGGGCGCCTCAGTTCGCCGCGGCCGGGGCCATGCCGGCCTTCACCGGCTCGAGGGCCACCCGCTCTCCCGCCTTGAGTCCCGCGAGCACCTCCACGGACTTCCCGTCGGAGGCGGTGCCCAGGCGCACCTGGCGCAGGCGCGGCTGGCCCTGGGCGTCGACCACGTACACGGCGGTGACCTCGCTGCGGCGCAGGACGGCCTCGCGCGGCACCATCAGGCGGGGCGCGCGGCCGGTGACGAAGTAGGCGCGCGCGAACACGCCCGGCAGGAGCCCCTTCGCGTCGGCCGGCAGCTCCAGGCGGACCTGGGTCGTGTGGGTGCGCGGGTCGGCCGAGGGCACGACCGTGATCGACTTCACCTCGACCCAGCGCCCGAGCGAGGGGACCTCGATGCGCGCCCGGGCGCCGGACTGGATGGCGGGCACCTGCGCCGAGGGCACCGTCGCCACGACGCGAAGTCCCGTGGGGTCGAATCCCGTGAACAGGGGCTTGCCCGGCGCGGCCATCTCGCCCAGCTGCACGTGCCGCGCCGACACCACGCCGCTATAGGGCGCGACGATCGTGGTGAAGCTCTTCTCCGTGGCCGCGGCGCCGGCGCCGGCCAGCGTCGCCTTCATGCGCGACTCGGCGGCCTTGAAATCGGCCTCCGCCTTGTCGACGGCGGCCTGGCTCACGAACTTCTGCGCCAGGAGCTGCCGGGCGCGCTCGTAGCTGGCGCGCGCGTTGACCAGGTTGGCCTCGGCCTCGCGCACCTGCGCCTCGCTCGCGGCCACGGCCTGGGAGGCGGCCCGCTCGTCGATGCGCAGGATCACCGCCCCCTTCTCCACGCGGTCGCCCACGTCGAAGCGGATGTCCACGATGCGCCCGGCCACCTGGGCGGAGACGGTGGACTGGCGCACGGCCTCGACCACCGCCTCGGCGGAGGTGGTGAGGTCGACCTCGCGCAGCTCGGCGGTTGCGGTGGAAAGCGGCGCGGCGGGCGTCGGGGCGGGGGCGGTCCCGGAGGGGCCGCAGGCGGCGAGCGTCAGGCCGGTGGCGGCGAGGAGGGCGAGGGAGGCGTGCTTCATCGGGCGGTCGTCAGGCGGAGGCGACCCAGTCCTGGAGGTCGTCGGCGGGGCGCACGCCGGTGGCGCGGTCCACCTCGCGGCCGTCCTTCAGCAGGAGCAGGGTCGGAATCGAGCGGATCCCGAAGCGTCCCGCGAGGGATTGCGACAGGTCGGTGTTCACCTTCACGAGGCGGGCGCGCCCCTTGAGGCCGCGGGCGGCGCGGGAGAATTCCGGCGCCATCTGCCGGCAGGGCCCGCACCACGGCGCCCAGAAGTCGACGAGGACGGGCACGCTGGTGCGCGTCACGAAGGCGTCGAACGAGGCGTCGTCCAGCTCCACGACGGACTCGTCGAGGAGCGGCGTCTCGCAGCGCCCGCACTTCGGGGCCTCGAGCACGCGCGCGGCGTCCACGCGGTTCTGCGCGAGGCACCTTGGGCAGGCGACGTGGACGAAGCCGGCGGAAGCGGGCGCGGCGGAGGCCATCGCGTCCCCTTACGCGCCCTGGGCGGCGCTCTTCACGCCGAGCCTCTTCAGGATGAGCTCGAGCGGGCAGAAGCAGCTGAAGCCGCTCTGCAGGAGGTTGGCGCCCACGAAGGCCGTGAACCACAGGAAGTTCTGGTTCACGAAGAGGGGGCTGCCGGGAACGCCCAGGCCCAGGGAGAGCAGGACGAAGGTGCCGGCGACGATGCGGACGATGCGTTCGGTGGTCATGGCGGGTCGGTTCCGTGTGGAGGAGTCGGGGCGGATAATACCGTGGGGAGTATGGTATGTCAAGCGCGATACCCCCGCCGGGACGCTTGTCATGCTATACGGGGTAGTGTATAAAGAGGGTGCACACAGGAGACGCCCATGCCCACCATCCGGGACGAGACCCACAAGAAGGAACTGATCCACCGCCTGCGCCGCGTCGAGGGACAGCTGCGCGGCATCCAGGCCATGATCGAGAAGGGCGCCGACTGCGAGGCGATCACGCAGCAGCTCTCCGCCAGCCGCCGCGCGCTCGACAAGGCCTTCTACCACGTGCTCTCCTGCGCCATCCAGTCGGGCGGCGAGGTGCCGGCCGGCACCCCCGGGAAAGCGGTCGTCGACAAGCGTCTCGAGCACGCGGCGGAGCTGCTGGCCAAGTTCGGCTGACGCCCGAGCGGCTCATCGCCTGAGCCACCGGGCCGCTATGATGCGGCCCATGCAGTCCCCGTTCGCCTCCATCGCCCGCGATGCGCTCTTCGAGTCCATCGCTCGGGGGGCGCTCCTCGAGCGCCCGGCTCCCGGCCACGCGGGCGTCCTCACCGTCCTCACCCCCAACCGCCGCCTCGCGGCCGCGCTCGCGCGCGACTTCGACGACTCGCGCGCGGCCGCGGGACTCGCGGCCTGGGAAAGCGCCGACGTGCTGCCCTGGACCTCCTTCGTGGAGCGGCTCTGGGACGACGTCCTCCGCCTGCCGGCGCCCGGGGAGCCCCCGATCCTCCTCGCCCCCGAGGAGGAGGATGCGCTCTGGGAGGCGGTCGTGGCCGATTCGCGCCAGGCGAAGGGCCTCTACTCCCCCGCTGCCGCCGCCCGGCTCTGCCGCGAGGCCTGGCAGCTCGCGCACGCCTGGCGCCTGCATGCGGACGGGGCGGACGCCAACGAGGACGCCCGGGCCTTCGCCGAATGGTCGTCGCGCTACGAGCGCCGGACGCGCGAGGGCGGCTTCCTCGATGCCGCGCGCCTTCCGGACGCGGTGGCGAGGCGGCTCGCCGACCCCGGCCTCGCCCGTCCCGCCACCCTCGTCCTCTACGCCTTCGACCTCCTCACGCCGCAGATGCGCGACCTGCTCGCCGCCGCGCAGGCCTCGGGTATCGAAGTGCTCTCCTGCGAACCGCCCCGGCATGCCGGCATACCCGTCCGGGTACCCTTGGCTTCACCGGCCGAGGAGGTCGCCGCCTGCGCCCGATGGGCCCGCGCCCGGCTGGAGGCCGCCGCGGCCCGGGGGCGCGTGCCGCGCATCGGCATCGTCGTGCCGGACCTCGCGCAGTCCCGCCGCGCCGTCGAGCGCGTCTTCGCCGCGACGCTGCACCCCGGGTTCAACGCGCCCGGCGGCCGCGCCGCGCCGCGAGCGTTCGACGTCTCCCTGGGCCAGTCCCTCGCCGAGTTCGCCCTCGCGCGCGACGCCCTCCTCCTGCTGCAGCTCGCGGGGCGCGAGATCGCCTTCGAGGACGCGAGCCGGCTCCTGCGCTCGCCATTCCTCGCGGGCGGCGAGTCGGAGATGGCGGCGCGCTCGCGGCTCGACGCGAGGCTGCGCGAGCGCGCGGGGACCGCGCTCACCCTCGAGCGCCTCGTGGGACACCTCGCCGCGCCGCGCATGCCGCGCGTGCCGATCCTCGCCGAGCGCCTCGGTCAGCTCGCGCGATTCCGCCGCAGCGACCTCTTCGCGGCCCGCACGCCGCCGGCGTGGGCGCGGGCGTTCGCCGAGGCGCTGCGCGTGGCGGGATTCCCCGGCGAGAGGTCGCTGGATTCCGCGGAGTTCCAGGTGCTCGGCAAGTGGCACGAGGCGCTGGCCGCGTTCGCGAGGCTCGAGCGCGTCGCCGGCCGGATGGGCTTCCAGGACGCGCTGGGGCGCCTGTCGCGCCTCGTCTCGGAGACGCTCTTCCAGCCCGAGTCGCCCGAGGTCCCCGTGCAGGTCCTGGGCGTGCTCGAGAGCGCCGGCCTCGACTTCGACCACCTGTGGGTGATGGGCCTCGACGACGGGGCGTGGCCGCTGCCCGCGCGCCCCCATCCCTTCATACCCGTCCGCCTGCAGCGGGCGGCCGGCGTGCCGGAGGCGGACGCCGCCTCTTCCTTCGAGCTGGACCGGCGGATCACCGAAGGGTGGCTGCATGCCGCGGACGAGGTCGTCGTGAGCCATCCCCTCGCCCGGGGCGAGGCGCAGTCCCCCGCGAGCCCGCTCGTCGCGGCCCTCGCCGTCGCCGAAGGCGGCGCGCCCGGCGCGGCGGACGCGTTCCCGTCCTGGCGCGATGCCATCCACGCCGCGCCCGCCCTCGAGCGACTCGTCGACGAGCGCGGGCCGGCGCTCGCCGGCGGCGCGGGAACGGGAGGCACCGCGGTCTTCCGCGACCAGGCCGCGTGCCCGTTCCGCGCCTTCTCGGCGCACCGGCTCGGCTCGAGCGCCCCCGAGGTGCCGCAGGCGGGGCTCACGCCCGCGGACCGCGGAAGCCTCCTGCACGCGGTCCTGGCGGCGGCGTGGGAGCGCATCGGCGACAAGGGCGCGCTGGACGGCCTGGACGCGCGGCAGCTCGCGGACATCCTCGCGCCCGCCGCCGATGCCGCCCTGGAGAAGATGCGCCGGCGCCGCCCCGACGCGCTGGCGGGACGCTTCGCGGCGCTCGAGCGCGAGCGCCTCGTGGCGACCTCGCTCGCGTGGCTCGAGTACGAGCGCGGCCGCGGCGACTTCCGGGTCGTCGCGACGGAACGCAAGATCGCGGTGTCCTTCGGCGGCGTGTCGGCCAACGTGAAGCTCGACCGCGTGGACAGCCTGGCGGCCGGCGGCTGCGCCATCATCGACTACAAGAGCGGGGAGGCCCGGGTGGGCGCGTGGCTGGGCGCGCGCCCCGACGAGCCGCAGCTCCCGATGTACGCCCTGGGCAGCGGCGAGGACGTGGCCGTCGTCGCCTTCGCGCGCGTGAAGCCGGGCGACAACGCGTTCCGGGGCCTCGCGCGCGAGGAGAACCTGCTGCCGGGGACCACGCTCGTGTCGAAGGACCGCAGCCGGCTGGCCGCGGGCTACGCCGACTGGTCGCAGCTTCGCGAGGGGTGGCGCCGCGAGCTCGAGGCCCTCGGGCGATCGTTCGCCGCCGGCGACGCGCGGCTCGATCCCAAGAACGGGGCGAAGACCTGCGAGGGCTGCGCCGAGAGGCTCGTCTGCCGGGTGGCGGAGCTCGGGCTGCGCGAGGCCGACGAGGGCGAGGGGACGCCGGATGAATAGCCCGCGGGCGATTCCCGACCTCGGGCAGCGCCGCACCGCCCTCGACCCCGCGCGCTCGTTCATCGTCCAGGCGCCCGCGGGCTCCGGGAAGACGGAGCTGCTCATCCAGCGCTGCCTGGTGCTGCTTTCCCTCGTCGCGCGTCCCGAGGAGATCGCCGCCATCACCTTCACGCGCAAGGCCGCCGCCGAGATGCGCGGCCGCATCCTCGCGGCCCTCGCGGAGGCGCGCGCCGCGCCGCGGCCGGGCGAGGAACACCGGGCGCTCACCTGGGATCTCGCCCGGGCCGCCCTCGCGCGGAACGACGAGCTCGGCTGGCGGCTCGAGGAGAACGCCGCGCGCCTGCGCGTCCAGACCATCGACTCGCTGTGCGCCTCGCTCACGCGCCAGATGCCGGTGCTCGCCAAGTTCGGGGCGCAGCCCGAGAGCCTGGAGGACGCGCGGGCGCTCTACCGCGAGGCGGCGCGCGCCACGCTGGCGCTCGTCGACGAGGACCACGCGGCGTCCGCGGACGTGGCGCTCGTCCTCGCGCACCTCGACAACGACGCGGCGCGCGTGGAAGAACTGCTCGCGGGCCTCCTGCGCCGGCGCGACCACTGGCTTCGCTACCTGCGCGCCACCGACCAGCGCGAGGCCCTCGAGGCCACGCTCGCCGACATCCGGCGCGAGGCCGTGGACCGCGCCGCGGCGGCGCTGGCGGCGGCGGGCCACGCCGGCCCCGATGGCGCCGGGGCGGTGGCGGCCGACGACTGGATGGCGTTCGCGAACGAGCTGCTCACGAAGAAGGGCGAATGGCGCAAGGGTCCGGCCCTTGCCAGGGCGCTCGCGGGCGACGGCGAGGCGCTCGAGGCCCTGCGGGCGCTGCAGGGCCTGCCCCCGGCGCGCTACGGCGACGGGCCCTGGGAGGCGCTCGGCGCCCTCGTGCGGGTCGCCGAGGTGGCGGTGGGCAACCTCAAGGTGGCCTTCGCCGCGCACGGGCAGGCCGACTTCGTCGAGATCGCGCAGGGAGCGCTGCGCGCCCTGGGCACCGAGGACGAGCCGACCGACCTCCTGCTCGCGCTCGACTACCGCATCCACCACGTCCTCGTCGACGAGTTCCAGGACACCTCGGTATCGCAGAACGAGCTCCTCGCGCGGCTCACCGCGGGCTGGGAGCGCGGCGACGGCCGCACGCTCTTCGTGGTGGGCGACCCGATGCAGTCGATCTACCGCTTCCGCGAGGCGGAGGTGGGCCTGTTCCTGCGCGCCCGCCACGAGGGCATCGGGCCCGTGCCCCTTGTGCCGCTCACCCTCTCGGCCAACTTCCGCTCCCAGGCCGGCATCGTGGACTGGGTCAACACGGCGTTCCGGTGCGTGATGCCCGCGCGCGAGGACATCGCCGAGGGCGCGGTGACCTACGCCGAGTCGCACGCGGTGCACGGGGCGCTGGCGCAGCCGGTCACCGTGCACGCGTTCTTCAACGGCGACCGCGCGGGCGAGGCGGCGCGCGTGGCGCAGCTCGTGAAGGAGGCGCTCGCGGAGCCCGTGGACGATCCGGCGCAGGCGCCGACGGTCGCCATCCTCGTGCGCGCGCGCTCCGCGCTGGCCGAGATCGTGCCGGCGCTCAAGGCGGCGGGGCTCAGCCCGCGGGCCATCGAAATCGATCCCCTGGCCGAAAGGCCCGTCGTGGGCGACCTGCTGGCGCTCACGCGCGCGATCGCGCACCTGGCCGACCGCACGGCCTGGCTCGCGGTGCTGCGCGCTCCCTGGTGCGGGCTCACGCTCGCCGACCTGCACGCGCTCGCCGGCGCGGACGGTTGCCATCCCGACGAGCTGCCGACCGTGCACGAGGCCATGCGCGACGAGGCGCGGCTCGCGGCGATGTCGCCCGACGGTCGCGCGCGACTGGCGCGCGTGCGGGCGGTCCTGGACGCCGTGCTCGACTCGCGCGCCCGCTCCACGCTTCGCGACGCCGTGGAGGGCGCGTGGCTCGCGCTGGGCGGGCCCGCCTGCGCCCCCGACGCCACCGCCCTCGACGAGGCCGACGCGTACCTCGACCACCTCGAGCAGGAGGAGGCCGCGGGAGGCCTCGCGGACTGCGCGGCCTTCGAGGAGGGGCTCGACGGGCTCTACGCGCCTCCCGACGAGGAGGGCGACCCGCGCCTGCAGGTGATGACGATCCACAAGGCGAAGGGCCTGGAGTTCGACACCGTCATCGTCCCCGGGCTGGGCGCGGGGGCGCCGCCGGACGAGAAGCGGCTCTTCCTGTGGATGGAGCGGCCGCGCGCGCGGCACGAAGGCGGGGAGTCCGGCCTGCTCCTGGGGCCCGTGCACGCCACCGGCGCCGACCGCGACCCGATCCACGAGTACATCCGTGCCCTGGACAAGCGCAAGGGCGATCTCGAGAACGGGCGCCTGCTGTACGTCGCGGCCACGCGCGCGAGGCGGCGGCTTCACCTGCTGGGCGACGCGCGCCTGGGGGATGCCGAGGATCCCGCGGCCCTCAAGGGCGCGAGGAAGGGGTCGCTCCTCGCGAAGCTGTGGACGGTCGTCGCGGACGAATTCGCGCGGGCCGCGGGCGGCGGGGCGCGGGGCGCCGTCGCGACGGCGCCCCCGGAAAGGGCTGCGGGCTCGCTCGCGCGCCTCGCGGCCGGCTACGAGGTGCCGCCCCCTCCGGCCGGCGCGCGGTGGCAGGCTCCCGCCGAGGACGAACGCAAGGCGGAGGCGGTGGAATTCTCCTGGGTCGGCGAGACCGCGCGCCACGTGGGGACCGTCGTGCACCGCTGGCTGCAGCGCATCGGCCAGGACGAGCTGCGCGGATGGGATGCGAAGCGCGTCGACGCGCTCGCCCCGCGTCTTCGCCGCGAGCTGCAGTGGCGCGGCGTCCTCGCGGCGGATCTCGACGCGGCGGCGGGGCGCGCCCGCGAGGCGCTCGCGCAGGCGGTCACCGACCCGAAGGGGCGCTGGGTGCTGGGCCCGCACGCGCAGGCCGCGGCCGAATACCGGATCACCGCGATGGTGAAGGGGAGGCGCCGCCGCCTGGTGATGGACCGCGTGTTCACGGAGGCCGGCGGCGAGCGCTGGATCGTGGACTTCAAGACGGGGACGCACGAAGGCGCGGCGGCGGAAGCCTTCCTCGACAACGAGCGCTCGCGTTACGCGGGGCAGCTGCGCGACTACGGGACGGCGCTGGGCGGCGGCCACCGCCTCGGCCTCTACTTCCCCCTCGTTCCCGGCTGGCGCGAGGTGGACCCGGGCTAGCGGGCGATGCCCGAGAGCCAGTGCACGAGGTTCATCGTCACGAGCTGCGGCTGCTCCAGCGGGGAAAGGTGGCCGCATTGCGGGGCCACGACGAGGCGCGCGCCGGGAATCGCGTTCGCCATCTCCTCGTGCAGGGCCACCGGCGTGAGCGCGTCCTCCTTGCCGCACAGCACGAGCGTGGGGCAGGCGATCTTCGCCAGGTGCGGCCGGCTGTCGGCGCGGCCGATGATCGCCTCCTGCTGGCGCCGGTAGGCTTCCACTCCCGTGTCCTTCGCCATGGCCTTCACCACCGCGACGAGCTTCGCGTCGCGCATGTGCGCCGGCAGGAGCAGCCTGGGCAGCAGCGCGTTCACCACGCGCTCGAAATCCGTCTCCGCGAGCTTCATCATGCGCCGCCGGTCCGCCGTGGCCTGCTCGGAGTCGGGGCGCGCGTTGGTGTCCAGGAGCGCCAGCCCCTTCACGCGCGCGGCGGCCTGCCGCGCCACCTCGAGGGCCACGTAGCCGCCCATCGACAGGCCCGCGACCGCGAAGGGCCCGGGCGGCATCCTCGCGATGGCGGCCGCGGCCATCGCGGCGACCGTGTCCGCGGAAGAGACGTCGGCGACGGTGCACTCGGCGCTGTGGCGGAGCCCCTCCACCTGCGCCTGCCAGAGGCGGCGGTCGCAAAGCAGGCCGGGGACGAGAAGCAGGTTGGGTTTGCTCATGGCTTGGTTCCCAGGATCGTTCACGCCCGCCAGGTGGCGGTCGCGTCCATCGTGATCGCCCCTTCGGCGTCGCGCGTCCACAGCCGCGCCGAGCGCGCGGCCTCGTCGGGCAGGCCGCAGACGGTGAAGGGCGCCGTGTCGAAGAGCGGGCGCCGCGCGCGGAACGAGAACGTCGCGAGGTCCGTTCCGGGGCGGCTTCGCCGCAGGAGGTCGACGAGCAGCGTGGCCACGAGAGGCCCGTGCACGACGAGGCCGGGGTATCCCTCCACGCCGGTGGCGTAGGGGTGGTCGTAGTGGATGCGGTGGCCGTTGAATGTCGCCGCCGAGTAGCGGAAGAGGAGCACGGGGTCGGGACGGATCGCGCGCGACCAGGCTTCTCCGGCGGGGGCGGCGACCGGCGCGGCCACGCCCCCGGCGCCGCGGTAGACGATCTCGTGCTCGTCCACGAGCGCAAGTCCCGCGGGGCCGCTCACCTCGTGGCGCACCGTGACGAAGACCAGGGGGCCGCTTCGCCCCGTCTTCTCCGTGACCGCGGCGATGCGCGAGAGGCGGCGGACGGGCTCGCCCACGGCCAGCGGGCGAAGGAACTCGACGCGGCTGCCCGCCCACATGCGCCGCGGCAGCGCCACCGGCGGCAGGAATTCTCCGCGGCGCGCGTGGCCGTCGGCGCCGATCTCCGATTGCCGGTGGGTGGGCAGGAAAAACAGCCAGTGCGCGAGAGGCGGGATGGCGTCACCGGGCCCGGGGGGCGGGTCGTCGCGGTCGAGCAGGGCGGCGAGCAGGGCGAGCGGCGCGGCCCCGATGCGGTCCTCGGCCGACTCCGTCCGGCCGACCCACGCCGACAGCGCCCCGGGACCGGCGCCCTCGCTCACAGGCCCAGCTCGCGGTACACGCGCGCGAGCTTCTCCCGCAGCTCGGCCACCTCGCCCTCGAGGCGATCGACGTTGGACTTCAGGGCGGCGATCTCGCCCAGGCTCGCGTCCCGGGGCCCCGGCAGGACGGCGGCCGGAGCGGCCTCGATGTCGGGCTCGCCGGAAAGCAGGTGGGCCCAGCGCGTCTCGCGCGTGCCCGGCTGGCGGGAAAGCTCGCGGACGAGCGCGCCCGCGGGGCGGGCGGCGAGCTCCTCGAGGAAGGCCTCGACGGCGGAGATGTCGGTGAAGGCGTGCAGGCGCTCGCTGTTGATGCGCAGCTCGCCCGCGGTCTGCGCCCCGCGCAGCATGAGCGTGGCCAGGAGCGCCACCGATTGCGGCGGCAGCCCGAGGACGCGGCCCGCGTTGTGCGCGTAGCGCATCACGCGCCCGCCGCTCGACTCGACGACCAGGGACAGCGACTTGAGGTGGTCGAGCGCCGCCTGCACCTCGGCGTCTCCTGCCTCGAGGATCGGGTAGCGGCTCGTCTTCTGGTTGCAGCCCGCGACGAGCGCGTTCAGCGTGAGCGGGTAGGTGTCGGGGACGGTGTGCTGCTTCTCGACGAGGACGCCGAGGACGCGGGCTTCGAGGAGGGAGAGCGCGGGGAGGGGGGAAGAGGCCATGCGGGTTCCGGTCCGGAGACCCGCATGGTAACGCGCGCCGGTTGACGCGCGGAGGAGGAGACGGTCAGGCGTCGAAGGTGAAGACGCCCTTGGGGTTCTTCGCGCGGGCGACCGACAGCACCACTTCGGCCACGTACTTGATGCCCTTCCCGCTCGCCACGATCGCGTCCGCGACGATCTCGGCCACGTAGACGCTGCGCTCCAGGCGGGCCTGGCGGATGTGTTGTTCGATCGCTTGATACCGTTCCATCTTGCACTCCTTTTGGGGTTCGGGCCGCCGGGGCCGGGTGGGCCGTTCCGGCGGTACACGGGACCGACTATAGGCGCCCCGACAAAATGCAACAAACGAATTGTTCTTGCGCTTTGCGTAAGAAAAGCTAATCTATAGACATGTCGGATCGCCTTCCCCCGCTCAACGCCCTGCGCGCCTTCGAGGCCGCGGCCCGCCACCGCAGCTTCAAGCGGGCGGCCGAGGAGCTCTTCGTGACGCCCGCGGCGATCTCGCAGCAGGTGAAGAGCCTGGAGGAGTACCTGGGCGTCGAGCTCTTCCGGCGGCTCACGCGCGCCATCGAGCTCACGCCGGCGGCCGAGGCGATGCTGCCGAAGCTGCGCGAGGGCTTCGACTGCTTCGCGGCGGGACTGGCCCAGGCGCGGCGCGAGGAGGCGCGCGGGCGCATCGCCGTCGAGGCGCCGCCGAACTTCGTGGCGCGCTGGCTGATGCCGCGGCTGCGCTCGTTCACCGCGTCGTACCCGCAGTACGACCTGCGCATCATCGGCACGCTGCGCGCCATCGACAGCCCGGAGGACGAGTCGCTGCGCGAGCCGGCGCGCGCGGACGCGGAGGCGCGGGTCGCCGTCCGCTACGGCAAGGGCGACTACCCCGGCTCCGTGGTGGACCTCCTCTTCCGCCCCTACTACGTGCCCGTCTGCAGCCCGAAGCTGCTGGGCCGCGGGCCGCCGCTGCGCAAGGCGGCCGACCTGCGCCTGCACACGCTCATCCACGACGACTCCTCGCCCGGCGACGAGGAGCGGCCGGGCTGGGAGGAGTGGCTCGCGATCGCGGGCGCGAAGGGCGTGGACGCCACGCGCGGCCCGCGCTTCTCCAACGCCTCCCTCGTGCACGAGGCCGCCATCGACGGCGTGGGCGTGGCGCTCGCGCTGCGTCCGCTCGTCGATTCCGACATCGAGGAGGGCCGGCTCATCGTGCCCATCGAGCGCGCGGTCCCGACGGACTTCGCCTACTACCTCGTCACGCCCGAGGCGCTCATGGCGCATCCGGCCGCCAGCACGTTCCGGCGCTGGCTGGTCGCGCAGGCCGAGGGCCAGTCGCGCCGCCGC
>CAZNWZ010000025.1:0-2809 GCA_964576455.1 uncultured Lysobacter sp. | reverse complement strand
TCAGCGGGCGGGCACGAGCGGCGGCTCCTGCATCGCGGCGACCTGCTCCTTGAGCTCGAGCACGCGGTCCTGCCAGTACTTCTGCGTGTTGAACCACGGGAAGGCCATCGGGAAGGCGGGGTCGTCCCAGCGGCGGGCGATCCACGCCGAGTAGTGCAGCAGGCGCAGCGTGCGAAGCGGCTCCACGAGCGCGAGCTCGCGGTCGTCGAAGCCGGCGAAGTCCTCGTAGCCCGCGAGCACGTGGCGGAGCTGCGCCGACATCGAGGCGCGGTCGCCCGAGAGCAGCATCCAGAGGTCCTGGACCGCGGGGCCCGAGCGCGCGTCGTCGAAGTCCACGAAATGCGGCCCGCCCGGCGTCCACAGGACGTTGCCCGCGTGGCAGTCGCCGTGCAGGCGGATGATCGTCGTGGCCGGCGCGCGCTCGAAGGCGCGCCGGGCGCCCTCGATCGCGAGGGCCGCCGCGCCGGACCAGGCCTCGCGCAGGTCGGCCGGCAGGAAATCGTGCGCGAGGAGCCAATCGCGCGAGGCGGTGCCGAACGAGTCGACGTCGAGGGCGGGCCGGTGGACGAAGGGCCTCGCGGCGCCCACGGCGTGGATGCGGCCGATGAAGCGGCCCAGCCACTCGAGGGTCGTGGGGTCCTCCAGCTCCGGCGCCCGGCCGCCGCGCCTCGGGAAGAGCGCGAACCGGAACCCCGCGTGGCGATGCAGCGTGGTGCCGCCGATCTCGAGCGCGGGCACGACGGGGATCTCGCGCTCGGCGAGCTCGCGCGCGAAGCCGTGCTCCTCCAGGATCTGCTCGTCGGTCCAGCGCCCCGGGCGGTAGAACTTCGCCACGAGGAAGCGGGCGTCGCCCAGGGGCCCGGCGTGGCCCTCCTCGAGGCCCACCTGGTAGACGCGGTTCTCGTAGCTGTTGAGGGCGAGCTGGCGCCCGTCGGCGAGGAACCCCACGCTCTCCACGGCGCCGAGCACCGTGTCGGGCGTGAGGGCGGCATACGGGTGCGGGGAAGGGGTGTCGTTCACCTTCGCATTGTACGGCCGCCCCCGATTGGGACTGACGCGCCGCAGCATTGCACCCGCGCGGTGCATCCGGGCGCGATCGGCCCGCGCGGCCCCGTCGTGGGGCGCCGGTGGCATGGCTCCTGCTAGTCGCGGTGAAGCCCCTGCGGAGCACGACCATGCACTCCATCTCGCCCCTCCTGCGCCGCCTGTCGCGGCGAAGCGCCCCGATGCCGGCCGGCGACGGCGCCTCGCTCGACGCCGGGGAGTCGGAAGCCCTCTGGGGCGCGGTGCTCGACGGCGCGCTTCCGGAGCTCGAGCTCGGCGCGCTCCTCGCCACCTTTTCCATGGCGGGCGAATCGACGGCGGAATTGCTGGGCCTGCACCGCGCGCTCGCGGCGCGCCAGGCGAGGCTCGCCGGCGACCTGCCCCGGCGGCCGATCTCCCTGCCGGTCTACGGGCTGGTCCCCGGCGAGGCGGCCTTCTGCACGCTGCTCGCCCTGTTCCTGCGGCGCTTCGACGTGCCGGTCATCCTGCACGGCCCGCTGGACTCGCCGGACGGTCCCTCGGCGGCCGTCCTGCTGCGCGAGCTGGGCGTGCTCCCCAGCGCCACGCTGGGCGAGGCCGAGGGCGCGCTGCGCACCCGCGGCATCGCCTTCGTCCCCGTGCAGCTGCTCTGCCCGGCGCTGGGCGGCCTCGTCGCGCTGCGCACGCGGCTCGGCGGCACCAACCCGGCCCACCTCGCCGCGCACGCGCTCGATCCGGGCGCGCTCGGCACGCTCCGCCTCGCGATGACGGCGCCGGCGACGGCGAGCCAGCGGCTCGCGGAGCTCCTGCCGGCCACCGGGGGCGCTTCGCTGCTCCTCAGCTGGCCCGCCTCGGCGCCCCCCTGCAACCTCGACTGGCGCCCGCGCATCGCCCTCGTCGCCGACGGCGCCGAGACGACCCTGTTCGAGGCGGAGAACACCGGCCGCGCCGTGCCGGCGGCCCCGGCCGGGCTCGTGCCCTGGATGCGCGAGGTGGTGGAGCGCCGCGCCCCGGCGCCGCCGCCCCTGGTGAACCTCGCCGCCGCCTGCGTGCACGCCGCCGGGGCCGCGGCGGACTTCATGCAGGCCAAGGCGATCGTGTCCCTGCAGTGCGGCCGCCTGGCCGCCTAGGCAAGCGCCAACCGGCCATTGCCTTCGGCGATTTCTCCCCGGCGGCGCCCGGGCGCCGCGGGCCCGGATGGTAAGATTCGCGGGCACGTCGCCTCGAGGCCCTGCCCGGAGCCGCCCGATGAAGAACCCTCTCGATTCCCTCTGGGGGACCGTCCTCTGCGGACTCGTCCTCACCGCCGTCCTGTACTACCTCGTCCGCATCCTGGTGGAGCGCTGAGCATGGAGATCCTGCACTACGGGGTGGGGCGCTGGGTGCACGTGATGGCCGGCGTGATGTGGGTGGGCCTCCTCTACTACTTCAACTTCGTGCAGGCCGCGGCGATGAAGGACGCGCAGGCCGACGGCACCGCCGCCGGCATCGCGAAGCACGTGGCGCCGCGCGCGCTGCTCTTCTTCCGCTGGGCCGCCGTGGTCACCTGGCTGGCGGGCATGGCGCTCCTCGGCGACAAGGCCGACGAGGCGTTCCTGTTCAAGGAGCGCGCCTACGTCCCGATCGGGGTGGGCGCCTGGCTGGGCACGATCATGTTCGTCAACGTCTGGGCGATCATCTGGCCCAACCAGAAGAAGATCCTGGGCCTCGCGCCGGCCTCGGAGGACGAGAAGGCGCGCGCGCGCCGGGTCGCCTTCCTCGCCTCGCGCCTGAACGTGGTGCTCTC
>CAZNWZ010000024.1:0-20162 GCA_964576455.1 uncultured Lysobacter sp. | reverse complement strand
TGGAGACGTGGAAGGCGATGACGCCCTGCGGCTTCATGTGGCGCAGGTACGCGCCGACGGCCTCGAGCGTGATGAGGTGCACGGGGATCGAGTCGCCGGAGAACGCGTCCACCGCCAGCACGTCGAAGCCCTGGGGAGGCTCGCTCTCGAGCTTCAGGCGGGCGTCGCCCAGGACGATCTCGATCCGGGCGGGGCTGTCGTTCAGGTAGGTGAACTGCTCGCGGGCGATGCGCGGCACCGCGGGATTGATGTCGTAGAAGCGGTAGGTGTCGTCGGCGTCCCCGTAGGTCGCCAGCGTGCCCGTGCCCAGCCCGATGACGCCCACCTTGATCGCACGGCCCTCGTGCGCGAGGATCGCCTTGCCGATGCCCGAGGTGGTCTTGTAGTACGAGGTGGCCGCGCGGCGGTACTTCTCGCCCATCCACTGCTCCCCGTGCAGGATCGCGCCGTGCACCAGGGAGCGGTAGCGCGTCTCGGGGTCGCCCGCGCGCGCGAACGACTCCTTCACTCGCAGGACGCCGTAGAAGTTGCGCTCGACGAGGAGGGTCTCCTCGGTGAGGTGCTGCACGCGCCAGGCGAGCGCGCCGGCCGTGAAGGCCGCGACCAGGGCGAACATCGCGACGATGGGCCTGGGGCGGTCGAGGTTGAGGTAGAGGGCGAGGAGAGCCACCACCACGAGCCCGATCTCGAGCTCCAGGTAGCCCGGCAGGGCCACGGGGGCGACGACGCCCACCAGGACGCCGCCCACCACGCCGCCGAGCGAGACGACGAGGTAGAAGAGGGTGAGGTGCCGGGGACCCGGGCGCAGCCGGGCCAGCTCGCCGTGGCAGAACATGCACACCACGAAGAGCCCCGCGGCGAACACGCCGATCTGCCAGAGCATCTCGAACTGCAGGCGCTTGTCGGCGAGGAACCACGCCATGACGCACAGGATCCAGACCAGGAACCCGAGGTAGGCGTCGCGCCGGTACCAGCGCGTGCCCTCGAAGCACAGGATGAAGGTGAGCAGGTAGAGGGCGAGCGGGATCACCCAGAGCAGCGGGATGGAGGAGATGTTCTGGGTGAGGTGGTTGGAGACGGCGAGCAGCATCACCGAGCCCATGGCGGCCAGCGCCAGCCACACGGCCAGGGAGCGGGCCGAAGGCCGGGGCTCGGCCGCCTCCTCGGCGCTGCGGTCGGCGCGCGGCAGCGGCGGGAGGTCCCGGCTTCGCCAGGCGAGCGCCCCGCAGACGGCCACGAAGAGGGCGTAGCCGCCGGACCAGGACCAGGACTGCTCGGGGCTCGCGAGCCAGGGCTCGAAGAGGAAGGGGTAGCCCAGGAGCGCGAGCATCGAGGCGAGGTTCGAGAGCGCGAAGAGCCGGTACGGGCTCGATCCGGGGAACTCGCGCGCGAACCAGGCCTGGATGAGCGGGCTCGTCGAGGACAGCAGGAAGTAGGGCAACCCCACCGTCGCGAAGAGCAGCAGCAGGATGCGCGCCACGGGGTTCTCGTCGCCCGCGGGCTTCCAGGACTCGCCGGGCAGGATCGGCAGGAAGGCGAGGCTCGCGACGAGGAGAGCGATGTGCAGCCAGCTCTGGCGCGGCGAGGGCACGCGGTTCGCGAGCCAGTGCGAGTAGGCGTAGCCCAGCAGCAGCACGAACTGGAAGAACACCATGCAGGTCGTCCAGACGACCGCCGCGCCGCCGTACCAGGGCAGGACCTGCTTGGCGAGGACGGGCTGCACCAGGAAGAGCAGGAAAGCGCTCAGGAAAATGGTGGCGGCGTGCAGCAGCATCGCGCGTTCTTCCGCTTTTTTTCTGGGACTGCGTGGAGAGCGGCGAATGGTAGCACGCGGGGCGCGCCCGGCCGCGTTGCTATACTCGTCGAAGATGCTTGCCCGTATCGTCCGCGTGGCGCTCCTCGTGGAGCTCGTGGCCTGGGCCGCGCTGGGCGGCTGGCTCGGAGCCGGCCCGCTCGCGCTGGCGGCCCTGGTCGTGGCCGGGCCCGCGGCGCTTCGCCTGGCCCTCGTCGCCGCGTCCTTCGCCCTCGCGCGCCACTGGGGCTCGCCGCACGAGCCCCGGGAGGAGATCGGCTTCGGGGCGGGCGCGGCGATGGTGGCCGAGGAGTGGCTGGCGATGCTCGCCAACAACTTCGCCTGGCTTCCCTTCGAGAACGCGGTGCTGCGCCCGGATCCCCCGCTCGCGCCGCAGGACGCGCCTCCCGTGATCCTGGTGCACGGCTACTTCTCCAACCGGGGAACGCTCTGCCGGCTGGCCGAGGCGCTCGATCGCGCGGGAGCCGGCCCCATCATCGTGCCGAGCCTGCCGGCGGTCGTGGCGCCGATCGAGACCTTCGCCGCGCACCTCGATCGCGTCGTCGGCGAGGTGACGCAGGCGAGCGGGCAGGGGCGCGCGATCCTCGTCTGCCACAGCATGGGGGGGCTCGTCGCGCGCACCTACCTGCAGGCCCACGGCGCGGGCCGCATCGCCGGGATCGTGACCCTCGGCAGTCCCCACCACGGCAGCGCGCTCGCGGTGCTGGGGTCCGGGGAGAACGGCCGCCAGATGCGGCCGGGGAGCGATTTCCTGCGCCGCCTCGGGGAGGGCGAGTCCTCCTCGGCGCCGGGCGTGCCGTTCCTGTCGGTGTTCACCGCGCACGACAACCTGGTCGCGCCGCAGGAGTCCAGCCGCCTCGCCTGGGCGCGCAACCTGCGGATTTCCGGCGTGGGGCACCTCGCCATGCTGGCCGACGCGCGCGTGCACCGCGCCGTCGGCGAGGAGATCGCGCGCCTGAGGGCGCCGGCGCGGGTCTAGAGCAGCGCGAGGACTTCCTCGGCGTGGTTGGCCGCGTCGGGGCGGTCGATCACGTGCGCGATGCGGCCCTTCTCGTCGATGAGGAAGGTCACGCGGTCGGACACGCCCACGAGGGCCTTGGCCGCCGCGAGCAGCCCGCCACCGCCGATCGTGCCGTAGGCGCGCCCGACGGCGCCGCCCCGGTCGGCCAGCAGCGGGAAGTTGAGGCGGTACTTCGCCGTGAACCTGCGGTGCGAGTCCTCGTCCTGCGTGGACACGCCCAGGATGGCCGCGCCGCGGGCGGCGATCTCGGCGTTGTGGTCGCGCAGCGAGCACGCCTGCTTCGTGCACCCCGGGGTGTCGTCCATCGGGTAGAAGTACAGGACCAGCTTGCGGCCCCGGAAGTCCGCGAGGCTCACGGGCGTGCCGTCGGTGGTCACGCCGGAGAAGTCGGGCGCCGGGTCGCCGGCCTTCGGGCGCGCGGCCACGGCTCAGCTCCCCCGGGGGAGGACGACCACGAGCAGCGTCGCGACCGGGCCGAGCAGCAGCGACAGCGCGAACCAGGCGAGGCCGCCTCGGTTCTTGCCCTGGGCGAGCCCGGCGTTGATGAGGGCGAGCGTGCCCCAGCCGACCACGAACGGTGCCGCGACGAGCGCTTCCATGGGCGGCCTCCTACCAGTGGATGCCCTGCGTGAACTGCGCGAAGGCGACCTGCTCGGGCGAGAGCTCGACGTCCTTCCCGCCCTCCTTGCGCCCCTGGGCCGCGGTCGAGTCCGGGAACATCCGGAAGGCCGTGTTGAGGATGATCTGCGTGGCCTTCGGCGCCACGGCGTGCAGGAGCGCCCCGAAGACCCCCAGGCGCGTGGCGATGCGAACGGGCTTGTAGACGATGGCCTCGACCACGAGGTCGGCGGCCTGCCCGGGCGTGAGCGTCGGCACGTGGTTGTAGAGCTTGGTGGGCGCGATCATCGGCGTCTTCACGAGCGGCATGTTGATCGTGGTGAAGGCGATGTTGTTGTCGGAGAACTCGCTCGCCGCGCAGCCGGTGAAGGAGTCCAGGGCCGCCTTGGAGGCCACGTAGGCCGAGAAGCGCGGCGCCTGGGTGAGCACGCCGATGGAGGAGATGTTGATGATGTGGCCGTGCCGGTGCTTCATCATCGACGGCAGGAAGCCCATGATGAGGCGAAGGCTCCCGAAGTAGTTGAGCTGCATGGTGCGCTCGAAGTCGTGGAACCGGTCGAAGGACGAGGCGATGCCCCGCCGGATGGAGCGCCCGGCGTTGTTCACCAGGAAGTCGCAGCGCCCGTGCTCCTTGAGCACGGTGGCCACGAGCCGGTCGCAGTCGGCCAGGTCCGCCAGGTCGCACGAGACGAACCGCCCCTTGCCGCCCAGCGCCTTGATGCGCGCCATCACCGGCGCGGCCTTCTCGGGGTCGCGCGCGACGACCACCACCTGCGCGCCGGCCTCCGCCATCTTGTAGGCGGTCGCCTCGCCGATGCCGGAGGTGCCGCCGGTGATGACGATCACCTTGCCCTTCACCTTGCCGGCGAGGGAGCGGTCGATGAAGAGGTCGGGGTCGAGGTGGCGCTCCCAGTAGTCCCACAGCCGCCAGGCGTAGTCCTCGAGGGGGGGCACCGCGATGCCCGAGCCCTTGAGCGCCTTCGCGCAGTCGCGGTTGTCGAAGCGCGTGGGGTAGTTGACGAACTGGAACATGTCCTTCGGGATGCCCAGGTCCGCCAGCAGCTGCTTCTGGATGCGCCGCACGGGGGCGAGCGACATCGCCGAGTCGATCACGAAGTCCGGGATGAAGCCGAACATCTTGGCGTTGAGCCGCATCGTCATCTGCGGGGCGTGCGCGGCCTTGGCGAAGAGGTTCAGGATCTCGCCGATGCGCCGCGGCTCCGGGTCCGTGAGGTGGAAGCAGCCGCCGTCCAGGCCCTTCTTGTGGGCGATGTGGTCCATCGCGTCCACGACGAAGTCCACCGGCACGATGTTGATGCGCCCGCCCTCGATGCCCACCGTGGGCATCCACTGCGGCAGGGCCTTGCGCATCTTCTGGATGAGCTTGAAGAAGTAGTAGGGCCCGTCGATCTTGTCGATCTCCCCCGTCCGGGAATGGCCCACCACGATCGCCGGCCGGTAGACGCGCCAGGGCCGCTTGCACTCCTTGCGCACGATGCCCTCGGAGTCGTGCTTGGTGCGGAAGTAGGGGTGGTCGAGCTCCTCGGCCTCCTCGAACATGTCCTCGCGGAAGACGCCGTCGTAGAGGCCGGCGGCCGCGATCGAGCTCACGTGGTGGAAGCAGCCGGCCTGCACCGCCTCGGCGAAGCGCACGGCGTTCCGGGTGCCGTCGATGTTGGCCTTTTCCTGGCTCTCGGCGTCCGCCGAGAGGTCGTAGACGGCCGCGAGGTGAAAGACGTGCTCCACCTTGCCCTTGAGCTTCGCGAGGTCGGCGGCCGACACGCCCAGCCTGGGCTTCGCGAGGTCGCCCACCACCGCCACGACGCGCTTCTCCTGGCCGCCCCAGCGCGCGCGCAGCGCGTCGAGCTTCCCGAGCGAGTTCCGGCGCACCAGGACGAAGACCGTCCCCTCCCGCTGCAGGAGCCGGTCGATGAGGAAGCGGCCGATGAAGCCGGTGCCGCCGGTCACGAAGTAGGACATGGAATTCTCCTCGGAAGGGCGCGTGGGCCCGGGGCGAATGATACACGCGCGCCCCGTGGCGCCTGCGGCCGCCGCGGCGGGCGAGCTTTAGTGTGCCCCCTCTAATCCTTTCGCCTAGGATCCAACCTGATGGCGGTGGCATTTTCGCCCCGCAGGACGCCGGGGCCCGGAATGGGGCCGGCGGCGACCAAGGACCGACGAAAGGACGAACAATGGCACGCACCACTCGCACCCCCCGCAGCCGCAAGGCCGGCACGGCCGGCATGACGCCCGCCCGTGCCGCCCGCACCATCCGCGCTTCGGCGCAAAAGGCCCTCGAGGCCGGCGTCCAGGCCGCCTCGGGCGTGCGCAGCTCGGCCGTGGGCGCCTTCGACGCCCTCGTGAAGCAGGGCGCCGCGCTGGAGGCCCGCAGCCGCCGTGCCGCGCTCGCGAAGGCCGAGAAGGCGCGCGAGGCGGCTTGCGCCCGGGCCGACGAGGCCCGGACGAAGACCGTCGAAGCGGTTTCCCACCTGGAGAGGATCTTCGAGCAACGCGTCTCCAGGGCCATCTCCAAGCTCGGCGTCCCGACCGCGCGCGACGTGAAGGCGCTGTCGCGGCAGGTCGCGCAGCTGCAGGCGAGCGTCGAGCGTCTTCACCGGGCAAGGGCGCGCGCCGCCCGCTGACCGATGAGGCGCGTCCGGGCGCGGAGCAGGGCCGCCGCGCCGGGGGCGAGGCCGAGGATGGGTCTCGCCCTGGCGGGCGGGGGGCCGTTCGGCGCGATCTACGAGATCGGCGCCTTGATGGCGATCGAGGAGGCGCTGGAGGGCGTCGCGCTCAACGAGCTCGATGTGTACGTGGGCGTGAGCGCGGGGAGCTTCCTCGCCGCGGCGCTCGCGAACGGGATCCCGATCTCCGAGATCTACGGCATCTTCATCGAGGGTGACGAGGTGGAGGGCGCGCTCACCCCCGAGGTGTTCATGCGCCCGGCCTTCCGCGAGTACCTGGAGCGGGCGCGCACGGTGCCCCCGCTGCTCGCGCGCTCGATGCTGCAGTACGTCCGGCAGCCGTTCACGCGCGGGGCTCTCGAGTCCTTCGCCGCCCTGGGCCGCGCGATCCCGACCGGGGTGTTCGACAACGACACCATCCACCAGTACCTGCACGCCGTCTTCAGCCAGGCCGGCCGCACGAACGATTTCCGCGCCCTGCGGCGCAAGCTCTACCTCGTGGCCACCGACCTGGACACGGGCGAGAGCGTGAGCTTCGGGCGCCCGGGGCACGACCACGTGCCGATCTCGCAGGCGGTGCAGGCGAGCGCCGCCCTGCCGGGGCTCTTCCCGCCGGTGGAGATCGACGGGCGCTTCTTCGTCGACGGGGCGCTCAAGAAGACGCTGCACGCCTCCGAGGCGCTGGACGACGGCGCCAAGCTCGTGATCTGCGTGAACCCCCTCGTCCCCTACGACGCGAGCCTGGCGGCGGAGAAGGGCAAGGGCCGCCATCGCCGCCTCGTGGAGGGCGGCCTGCCGGTGGTGCTGTCGCAGACCTTCCGGGCCATCATCCACTCCCGCATGGCGGTCGGGATCTCGAAGTACCGCAGCCTCTACCGGGACGCCGACGTCGTGCTCTTCGAGCCCGACGCCGACGACAGCGAGATCTTCTTCACCAACATCTTCAGCTACGCCACCCGGACGCGCCTCTGCGAGCACGCCTACGAGCGCACCCGCCGCGACCTGCTGCGGCGGCGCGTGGAGCTCGAGCCCGCGCTCGCGCGCCACGGCGTGCGGCTGCGCGTGGACGTCCTGCGCGACGCGGCGCGGCGGATCGGCCGCTCGCCGAGGCACCGCCCCGGGGCGCTGCCCCCCTGGCAGCTGCCGGAGACGGCCGCCGACCTGCGCGAGACGCTGGTGGAGCTGCGCCGCTGGCTGGCCGCGAAGGACCGCGCCCCGGCGTGATAACCTTGCCGGCCATGGCGAAGGTTCCCGCCGGCCGGCCCCCCCTCGACGGCAACGCGGTGCGCACCCAGCGCACGCGGGAGCGCATCCTCGCCGTCAGCCTCGCGCTGTTCAACGCCCGCGGCGAGGCGCACGTCACCACCGGCATGATCGCCGACGAGCTCGAGATCAGCCCCGGCAACCTCTACTACCACTTCCGCAACAAGGACCAGATCGTGGAGCGGCTGTTCGACCGCTTCGAGGAGCGCATCTCCATCGCGCTTCCCGAGACGGCGGGCGACGCCGCGGCCATCGAGGACCTGTGGCTGTACCTGCACCTCATGTTCGAGGCCATCTGGGACTACCGCTTCCTCTACCGCAACCTCGACGACATCCTGGGCCGCAACCGGCGCCTGCGCGAGCACTTCAACCGGATCGTCGAGGCCAAGCTGGCCGCCGTCGAGGCGCTGTGCCTCGCGCTCGGCCGCTCCGGCCTGCTCACCGCCAGCCCGGGCGAGATCCGCGCCCTCGCGACCAACGTGCTGGTCGTCGCCACGTACTGGCTCAATTTCCGGGCCGTGCGGGGAGGGCGCGATGGCGCCGATCCCCGCGCCCCGGGCGCCGGGGCGTTCCAGGTGATGTCTCTCGTGGCGCCCTACCTCGCCGGGGAGGCGAGGCGGCATTTCGAGCGCCTCGGGCGCGAGTACGTCCAATAGGAGGAGGAAGCGTCCATGGCCAAGACGAAGTGGAAGCCGTTCCCGTTCCCGGACAAGGCCTACGCCTACGGGGGCGAGTCGCTGAAGAAGAACTGGGACCGCCTGCACCGGGGCGACTGCGAGCCCTTCCCGAAGGATGCCCGGGTCCAGGAAGCCTGGCGCGCGTACCACCGGGGCGACTTCGCGGAGGCCGTGGCCCTCGGGCTGGAGGCCGGCGGGGCCGGGATCACCGTGGCCAACAAGGCGCGCTCCATCTACGCGAACGGGGTCGAGCCGAAGGCGGCGGTGCGGATGGCCCTCTTCCAGGAATCGATGGAACAGGCCGAGGAGCAGGCCGCCGCCGAGCCGAGGAACCCCAACGCCCACTACCAGTTCGCCTACGCCGCGGGCCGCTACAGCCAGGGCATCTCGGTGGCGAAGGCCCTGGCGCAGGGGCTGGGAGGCCGCATCCGGGCCGCCCTCGAGGCCACGCTCCGGCTCGCCCCGAAGCACGCCGAGGCCCACATCGCGATGGGCACGTACCACGCCGAAGTCATCGACAAGGTGGGGGCGCTCGTGGGCGGGCTCACCTACGGGGCGAAGAAGGAGACCGGCGAGGAGCACTTCCGCCTGGCGATCAAGCTCATGCCCGACTCGGCGATCGCCCACGTCGAGTTCGCCAACGGCCTGGTGATGATGCACGGCAAGAAGGCGCTGGGCGACGCTTCCGCCCTCTACATGAAGGCGGCGGCCGCCGTGCCGCGGGATGCCATGGAAAGGCTCGATGTCGAGGCGGCCAAGGCGGAACTCGATTGAACGGCCCGGTCCGCGAGAGCTGTTGCACGTGGGCGACGCAGAGGGAAGAAAGCGCGTTTTCAGAGTGAAAATCCATTGACAAACCGATTTTGCCGTGTGCATTCTCTCGCCTGTCACGCCTCTCACGGGCGAGATTTTGCAGGACCAAACGTCACTCTCTGATTGGAGGATTCCGAATGGCAGCGAAGAAAGCCAAGAAACCCGCCGCGAAGAAGCCGGCGGCCAAGAAGCCCGCCGCGAAAAAGCCGGCCGCCAAGAAGGCCGCGAAGAAACCGGCCGCCAAGAAGGCCGCCCCGAAGAAGTCGGGCGCCAAGCGCAAGCCGAACGCCGCCTTCATGAAGCCCCTCACGCCGAGCCCCGCTCTCGCCGCCGTGATCGGCTCCGCCGCCCAGCCGCGCACCGAGGTCACCAGCAAGCTGTGGGCCTACATCAAGAAGAACGGCCTGCAGGACAAGGTCAACAAGCGCAACATCAACGCGGACGACAAGCTGCGCGAAGTCTTCGGCGGCAAGAAGACCGTGTCGATGTTCGAGATGACCAAGCTCGTCTCCAAGCACCTGAAGTAACGGCGTCGGCGCCGGCGCGAGCCGGCCCGCCCCCGAAACGAGCGGGCCGGCATTCGCCGGCCCGTTTCGCTTCAGGGCGCCGCAGCGCTCACGCGAGGAAGCCCAGGTTCGGCGTGGCGAATCTCGAGAGGTTCGGGAAGATCGTGGCGATCTCCGCGGGGCCCGCCCCGAACCAGGCGGCCAGGGTGGCGGAGTACTGGTCCACCGAGGTGGTGGGGATCCACAGCCCCCCGCTGCCGGTATCGTCCGGGCCGCCGCGCACGAGCGTGGGAAAGGTCCCGTAGATCGCGCCGCCCCGCACCGCGCCGCCCGCCACGAGGTGGTGGTTGCCCCAGGCGTGGTCCGATCCGCGCCCGTTCGAGGGGAAGGTGCGGTTGAAGTCCGAGGCGGTGAAGCTCGTCACGAGGTCGGCGCAGTCGAGCTCCACCGTCGCGTCGTGGAGGGCGGCCATGGCGTCGCCCACCTCCGCCAGGAGCTCCGCCTGGCGCCCGAGCTGCTCGTCGCCGTGGGTGTCGAATCCCCCCAGCGAGGCGAAGAAGACCTGGCGCTTCAGGCCCAGGGCCTGCCTCACGGCGAGGAGCCGGGCGATCATCTCCATCTGGTCGCCCAGCCCCGTGTTGGGGAAGACCGTCGTGAAAGGCGGCACCGCGGCCAGGGCGGAGGCGAGGACCTCCTGGTTCTGGATGGCGCGCCCGATCACGTCGTTCCACGCGCCCTCGAAGAGGTTGACGGACGGCAGGGCCAGCAGCTCGGTGATGCCCTTCGAGAGCGCGTCCGTCGCGCTCGCCCCCTTGTAGAAGTCGAAGCCCAGCAGGTTGCCGGGCGAGACCTTGAAGGAGGAGAGGGTGGTGCCGACCTCGAACAGGTTGTTGCCCGCCACCGAGATGAGGGTGGCGCTGGTGTTGGTCCCGTTGGCGCTCTTCACCAGGTCGCCCAGGCGCCCGCCCCAGCCCGTGCGCGGGGCGCCGTCGGAGATCGAGCTCTGCCACTGCGCCTGCTGGTCGCTGTGGGAGTAGAGGTCGGGCGGAATCGGCACCGAGCGCGCCTGGAACTGCGGGCGCGTCGTGGGCGCCCGCAGGGGACCCGCGTTGGCCACGATCGCCGCCTTGCCCTCGTTGAACAGGTCCTGGAAGCTCGCCATCGACGGATGCAGCGCGAAGGTGCGGCCCGGCGTGTTGGTGACGTTCAGGGGAAGGAGGCTTCCCTGCGCCAGGGCGAGCGCCGGCGTGCGGCCGGTGGCGTACTGCAGGTACTCGGCCGGGCTCGTCGGGATCACCATGTTGTTGCCGTCGTTCCCGCCGAAAAGGAAGATGCACACGAGCGCCCGGTAGTCCTCGCCGGCCGCCTTCGGCAGCGGGGGGGAAAGGGTCGCGGCGGCCGCGATTCGCTGCAGGTCGCCCCAGGCGCCCGCGCCGGCCGTGGCGGCGCAGGCCGCCGCGAGTTGCTTCAGGAATTGGCGTCGATTCTTCATGTCCTGTCTCCGTGTCACTTCTGGATCGCGAACTCGGGGGAGAGGGCGACCATGATCAGGGCCGCCTTCACCCGGTAGGCGACGGCCGAGGTATCCCCCGCGGCGGGCGCGGGCAGGCGCCAGACGGCGGCGACGATGGCGTTTCGCGTCGCCGGCGTCATGGCGCCGTTCATGAACAGGAGGTTCAGCCGGTCCGCGAGGGCCGCGGGGTCGGCGGCCAGGGCGTTGAGCCCGGCCAGGTCCATCGTGAGGCGCGTGTCGCCGCTGCCGTAGTAGCCCTTCTTGGCCAGGTGCGCGAAGAAGTTGAGCCCGCCCACCATGCTGGTCTCCGTGGTGATCTGGAATTCCGGCGCGACCAGGCCCGCGGCGGCGAGGGCTCCGGGGTGGCGGTAGTTGGGCGAGAAGAAGTTGAACACGCTGGGCGCGAGGAGCGGGCTCTGGTTCAGGCCCTCGTCGGCGTTGTCCAGGGAGTGGATCCGGTTGCGCCCGCTCGGGCTCGTCGCCTTGAAGGCGCGCAGGAAGTTCGCGAAGCGGATGACGGGCTCGCGCTGCTTGCCCCAGCCGGGCTGGGCCGCGCGGGCGAGGTCGCGCGCCTCCGGATCGAGGAGCACGGCCCGGATCACCGCGCGCAGGTCTCCGCGGACCCCCTGGCCGTTGTTCGCGAAGACGCCGGCCACGCGGGCGATGTAGGCCGGGCTCGGGTTGGAGGTCACGAAGCGCTGGATGAGCTGGCGCCCGACGAAGGGCCCCACGTTCGGGTGGCGGAAGATCGCGTCGAGGGCGTCCTGCAGGTCCTTGCGCGCCCCCTGGCCGGCGGGAAGCGTGATGCCGTCGAAGAGGGTCTTGGGGCCGGTGTCGTGCCACATTTCCCACGGCACCATGGGCTCGAGCCAGTTCTCCCTCGGCGGATTGAAAGTCCCCGGCTGGCTCGTGTCGTTGCCCGCGAAGTTCCAGCCGGTGAAGGCCGCCGCGAGCCCCTTCACGACGGACTCGTCGTAGGTGGGCACGGGCTGGCCGGCCGCGTCGAGAATGCGGCTGCCGTCGGCGTTGAGCTTGTACAGCCCGATGGAGAAGAGCTGCATCACCTCGCGCGCGTAGTTCTCGTTGGGGTGCGTGCCCTTCGCCGGATCGGCCTTGCGGCTGCCGATCATGTTCAGGTAGTAGCCCATGGCCGGGTGCAGGGTCACGTCCTCGAGCAGCTTGCGGTAGTTGCCGAAGGCGTTGCGGTTGAGCATGTCCATGTAGGACGCCATCGCGTAGGTGTCGAGGTCCGGCGCGATGTTCGAGATCACGAAGATCTCCGAGAGCGCGAAGGACATCCGGGCGCGAAGCTGCCCCGGCTCGGTCAGCCACTGCTGCCAGATGGCCTCGTAGGCGCGCTCCTCGCGGACCGACTCGCCGGCGGCCTTGCGGTCGTTGACGTACTGCACGTGGGAGCGGGGCTGGTATCCCCGGCCCTGGGTCTGGCTGTCGATCCAGCTCTCGTAGCCCGTGGCCTTCAGCGCATCGATCTCTTCCGTCCCCCACATGCCGAAGGTGGCCTGCGTGAGGAAGCGCGCCGCGTCGCGGGTCCTCGCGTCCACCGGGGCGGGAGGGCCGCCGACGAAGATGGACACCGCGGGGGAGGTGGTCCGGGCGCCCAGGTTGTCGGTCGCGACGGCCGTGAGGCTCCAGGGCCCGGGCAGGGCGCTCGGCCAAGTGGCGTTCCACGGCGGCGCCAGGGCCTCCGCCACCTTGACCGTGTTGGCGAAGAACTCCACCCGGGCGACGGTGCCGTCGGGATCGGAAGCGTTGGCCGCCAGCGCCACGCCGGCATCCTGGGCGATCCAGGTGTTCGGGGCGGGCGCCTGGAGGGAGACGACGGGCGGCTTGTTGCCCGACGTCGGCGTGCCGGCCGGCTTCACTTCGATCGTCGCGGTGACGACCGTCGACGTGGCCCCCGCGTTGTCCGTGGCCTGGGCGGAAAACTCGTACTTCCCGGCGGCTACGCCTTCGATCTTCACCCGGTAGGGGGCCGCGGTGACGGTCTGGGTGCTTCCCCGTCCCGTGCCGAGGGTGAACGAGACCTTGGCGACGGTGCCATCCGGGTCGCTGGCGACCGCTTCCAGCGTCAGCGTCGCGGGAGCGACGGCCGGCGTCGTGTTCCCCTTGACCGACAGGCTCAACGTCGGCGGCTTGTTGCCTCGCGGCGGAATCGGCGCCGGCGTGGGGGTGGGAGGAGGAGTCCCGGTCGAGGGACGGGTGGAGGTGACGCTCGCGATAGCCCCCTCGGTGCCGCGCGCCATGTCGCCGGTGAGGGCGGCGCGGACGGGAACGGGAAAGGCAGCGAGCAGCGCGGCAAGGAGCATCATCGCGCGAAGGAACTGCTGCGCGAGAGGCCCGCGGGCGCGGCGCATGGACGAGGCAGGCACGTTTTTTCTCCCTGGGGTTCGCAGATCGATGCCGATCCATGGCAACTTTGATGCCACGTCTGCAAGTCCCTGATTTCACGCCACTGTGCGCGGAGCGGCCGCCGGGAAACGTCGCCTGCAAGCAACACCCGGCCGCGCGAAGCGCGCCGCATCGGGCGCGGGGAAGCGCGGCCCTAGAGGCCGCGGAAGCGCTTGGGGACCTTCGTGAGGGGGGCGGCTGCCGGGGCGGGCTTGCCCCGGGCGCGAGGGGACTTCCGGCGGACCGGCGCGGCAGGCCCGGTGGCAGCAGGCGTGGACTCGCCTTCGTCCCATGGGGACATGAGAGTCAGCCACATGAGCTTGTCGAACTCGTCCGCGAAGCGCGCGACGATGCGCTCGGGATCGGGCACGAGGCCGGCGTCCGAGATGAGGCCGAACTGGATGCGGCCGTCGTAGGAGAGGATCGAGACGCCCAGGCCAATGCCGCCGGACTGGGGCACCCAGAAGTCGAACTCCACGATGCGGCGGCCGGCGAAGTAGACGGGATGCTGCGGGCCCGGGACGTTCGTCATGACCGCCGAGGCGTTCTGCGCGAGGAGGGTGGTGACCTGGTCCTGCAGGATCTTGGGGCCGTGGCCGACCACGTGCAGGAGCCCGAGGGCGATGACGGGCTGGTACGAGCCCTTGAGCTCGTGCATGTGGTGGCGGATCGCCCGCAGTCGCCCGAGAGGATCCTCGATCCCGATGGGGAGGTCGAGGAACACGAGCCCGAACTGGTTGCCGAGCTCCTGGCCATGTCCCGGTGGCCGCAGGTTCACCGGGACGATCGCGCGGATGCCCAGGCCGTCGACGGGATCGCCCCGGGACTGGAGGTACTCGCGCAGCGCCCCCGTGGCCATCGCGAGCAGGACGTCGTTGATGGAGCAGCCGAGCGCCTTGCCCATCACCTTCACTTCCTCGAGCGGAAGGGGGTCCGCCCAGGCCACGCGCTTCCTCACGCCCAGGCGCCCCTTGAAGCGCGTGGGGGAGTCGGCGCCCATCAGGGCGATGCGCGCGAGCTCGCCGGCGAAGTCCATTCCCTTGCGCGTGGCGACCTCGAGCGCCTCCTGCGCGAGCGCCGGGTTGGTGGCGATCTCCCGGCCCTGGTCGAGGAGGCTGCGCCCGACGCGGGAGGCGCCCTCCAGGGCCCCGGTGACCGGCTTCAGGATCTGGGCCCAGAAATCCGCCTCGGCATCGGCGGGCGGCTCGATGCGCCCGGCCGGCAGGGCGAGGCTCGCGCGGGCCGACTTCTCCGTCATCGACAGCATCACCTGCACGAGCGCGATCCCGTCGGCGTAGCAGTGGTGGATGCGCATCACCAGCGCGCTGCCGCCGTCGTAGTTGTCGACGAGGTGGTACTGCCACAGCGGCTTGGTGGCGTCGAGCGGCGTCGAGGCGAGGTCGCTCACGAACGCCTGCAGCTCGGCCTTGCCGGCCTTGCCCGGCAGGGCCACCTGGTGCACGTGCGAGTCGATGTCGAAGTCGGCGTCGTCCTCCCACCACGCGCCCGTGGCGTCCTGCACCGCCTTCTGCCGGAAGCGCCGGTACGCGAGGAACCGCCGCTCCAGCGTGCGCTTGACCTTCGCGGCCTCGACGCGGCCCTCGAACATGAGGACGCCCACGATGACCATGAGGTTCGTCGGCAGGTCCATCCGCAGCCAGGCGGTGTCGACGCCGGAAATGCGTTCTCTGCGGACCTCGGGCATCGGGGGCTCTCCTGGCTCGTCGTGGCCGCGCCCCGGATCGTTGCGGCGGGCGGGCGGTTTCGGCTAACTTTAGCACCACCCCGAAGCGGGCATGGGGCGAGGAGAGGCGAGATGTCGGACACCAAGAAGAAGTTCGAGGCGGCTGCGGCGGCGGTCCTGAAGGCGAAGAAGGACCCCGGCAGCGACCTCAAGCTCAAGCTCTACGCGCACTACAAGCAGGCCACCGAGGGCGACGTGAAGGGCGAGAAGCCCGGCTTCACGGACTTCGTGAACCGGGCGAAGTACGAGGCGTGGGCCAAGCTCAAGGGCATGGGCGCCGAGGACGCGATGAAGGCCTACGTCAAGCTCGTCGACCGGGTGACGCGCGAATAAGAAAGGGCCCGCGGGAAAGCCGCGGGCCCTGAACATCCTTCGGTCCCCGGAAGGCTCCGGGGCGCGGACAAGGATGGAGGAGGAGCCTCAAGCCGGGGAGGGCGCTCGCCCTCCCCGCGTCATTTCGCCGTTCGCCGCGCGACCTTCTTCGCGGGCGCCTTGCGGGAAGCCGCCTTGCGCGCGCGCTTCGGGGCGGCGCCGCCCATCAGGGCGCGCACGCTCTCGTTGAGCTCGGAAACCTGCCGGGCCAGCTCGTCGACGTCCTTGCTGGTGAGCACGCCCAGGCGGTTGAGCGAGCGCGAGACGCGATCCTCGAACACCTGCTCGAGCTTGTCCCACTTGCCCTGCGCGGTGCTCAGGGTCGCGTCGGCCTGCGAGCGCACGGTCTTCAGCGCCTGGTCGGCCGCCTTCTCGCTCCTCGAGCGGATCACCTTGCCCTGCTCGACGAGCAGTTCGAACAGCTTGTCGCCCTCGGTGCGGGCACGGGCGAAGGCGCCGAGCCCGGCGAGCCAGATCTTCTGCGCCGATTGCGTCACCGCCTGCGCGAGCTGCTTGTCGGCGGCGGGCTTGACGGGCCTGGCGCGGGCCTTGGATTTGCGGGTTGCCATGGCATCCTCCTGGATCGTTGCACCGCCCACGGCGGGCGGCATGCCGTTTCTACAAGGCCCAGTCTAGGCGGGAGGATTAGAGCAATCACACTATTCTTCGCGGCGGGCGGGCCTGGGTTAGACTTGGTCGCCTTACGCGGCGGACGGCAGGCCCGGCGCCGCCGCTGGCGACAACGACAAGGGGCCCCCGAGCCCCGGCTTCCACGAGGAGAACATGGAAAGACCCTGGACCCAGTCCTACCCGCCCGGCGTGCCCACCGACATCGACCTGGGCACGTACGCGAGCATTCCCGACATCCTCGAGACGAGCTGCCGCCGATTCGCCGACCTGCCGGCCTTCAACTGCATGGGGGCCACGATCACCTACCGGGAACTCGACCGGCTTTCCCTGGACTTCGGCAGCTGGCTGCAGAACGTCGCGGGGCTCGGCAAGGGGGCGCGGGTGGCGCTCATGATGCCCAACCTCCTGCAGTACCCCGTGGCCATCTTCGGCGTGCTGCGCGCGGGGCTCGTGGGAGTCAACTGCAACCCCCTCTACACGCCGCGCGAGCTCGAGCACCAGCTCAACGACTCGGGCGCCGAGGCGATCGTCATCCTGGAGAACTTCGCCCGGACGCTCGAGGAGGTCGTCGGGCGCACGAAGGTGAAGACGGTCGTCACCACGCAGATCGGCGACATGCTGGGCTTCCCCAAGTCGCTCCTCGCCAACTTCGTCGTTAAGCGCGTCAAGAAGATGGTGCCGCCGTTCAGCCTGCCGGGGGCCGTGCGGTTCGGCGACGTCCTTTCCGCGGGGCGCTCGCAGCGCCTCGCGCCGCCGCCCATCGGGCAGGAGGACATCGCCTTCCTGCAGTACACGGGCGGGACCACGGGCGTCTCCAAGGGCGCCATGCTCACGCACGGCAACCTCGTGGCCAACCTGCTGCAGGTCTCGGGCTGGGTCGGCACCGGCCTCGAGGAGGGCAAGGAGACGGTGATCACGGCGCTGCCGCTGTACCACATCTTCGCGCTCACCGGGAATTGCCTCACGTTCATGAAGATCGGGGCGAAGAACGTGCTCATCCCCAACCCCCGCGACATGCCCGGCTTCGTGGCCGAGCTGGGGCGGCACCATTTCACGGCCATCACGGGGGTGAACACGCTCTTCAACGCTCTCATGAACACGCCGGGGTTCGCGCAGCTCGACTTCACCGGCCTGAAGATGACCCTCGGCGGCGGCATGGCGGTCCAGCGGGCCGTGGCGGAGCGCTGGCTGGAGGTGACGAAGACGCCGCTCGTGGAGGCCTACGGCCTCACCGAGACCTCCCCGGGGGCGTGCATCAACCCCCTGGTGAAGGGCGCGCGCTACAACGGATTCGCCGGCCTGCCGCTGCCCTCGACCGTCGTCACCATCCGCGACGACGAGGGCAAGGTCCTCGCCACGGGCGAGACCGGCGAGATCTGCATCGCCGGCCCCCAGGTGATGAAGGGCTACTGGAACCGCCCGGACGAGACGGCCAAGGTGATGTTCCCCGACGGCTCGTTCCGCACCGGCGACATCGGCTTCATGGACGAGCGCGGCTACGTGAAGATCGTCGACCGCAAGAAGGACATGATCCTCGTCTCCGGCTTCAACGTGTATCCCAACGAGGTCGAGGACGTCGTGGCGATGATGCCCGGCGTGCTGGAGGTGTGCGCGGTGGCGGCCGCGGACGAGAAGTCGGGCGAGGTGGTGCGGCTGGTGATCGTGAAGAAGGACCCCGCCCTCACCCGCGAGGCCGTCCTCGAGCACTGCCGCAAGCACCTCACGGGCTACAAGCTGCCCAAGATCGTGGAGTTCTGGAAGGAGCTGCCGAAGACCAACGTCGGCAAGGTGCTGCGGCGGGAGGTCAAGAACGCGCCGGCGCAGGGGGAGTGACGGGGGCGAGCTCCCGGGCCAGGCCGCTCGCCATCCGGGCGGCGTGGGCATAGATGGACAACTGCGGGTTGGCGCCGATGCTCGTCGGGAAGACCGAGCCGTCGTGGACCGAGAGGTTGCGCAGGTGGTGGTGGCGGCCGCGCTCGTCCACCAGCGCCGCGCGCGGGTCCGGCCCCATGGGACAGCCGCCCATCACGTGCGCGCTCACCACGCGGGCACGCAGGGCGGCCATCGGCAGGGCGGCGATCAGCGCCCGCGCCTGTGCCCAGCTGGCCGTCGGGCCGGCCTCCTCGTGCAGCGGCATCACCGATGTCGCGCCGGCGGCGAACTGGATCTCCGCCATCGTGAGGTAGGCGCGGCGGACCCCCTCCCACAGGAAATCGCCCAGCGGGTAGTCGAGCACCGGCGAGCCATCGTCCCGCAGCAGCACGCGACCGCCCGGCGAGCCGGGGTGGAAGCCGTCGCGCAGCAGGGCGATCACCACCTGCAGGCTCTCGAAGCGCCGCATGAGGTCGGCGTGCGCCCGGCCGAAGCCCGGCAGCGTGATCGCGGCGAGGATCGGGTGCAGCGGCGGCGCCTCGAGCTTGTAGCCGACGGGCCCGTCCACGGGAACCGAGTCCAGGAAGTGGTCCGAGTAGATCGTCTGCGGCGCGCCCTCGAAGCCGCGCACCGCCTGCGGCATCACGGCCGCCGACACCACGGTCGGGTGCAGGAAGGTGCGCCGTCCCGCGAGCCCGTTCGGGTCGGGCAGGCCGCTTCGCAGCAGGACCGCGGGGCTGCCGATGGCGCCCGCGGCCAGGACGAAGTGGCGGGCCGCGAGGCGGATCCGGTGCGCCGACGGCTCCGAGCCCGAGCTCGCCACCCCGAGCGCCTCGGCCGCCACGATCCGGTCGCCCTCGGCCACGAGCCGCTCGACGCGGGCGCGGTGGACGAGCGTGGCGCCCTTCGCGAGCGCCGCGGGGATCGTGGTCACCAGCATCGACTGCTTCGCGTTCGTGGGACAGCCCAGGCCGCAGTAGCCCAGGTTCCAGCAGCCCTTCACGTTGCGCCGGATGGCCCCCGCGGGGATGCCCAGCTTCTCGCAGCCCCGGCGCAGGATGTCGTTGTTCTCGTTGGGCGCCACGGCCCAGGGGGCGATCGAGAGCCGCTCCTCCATGCGCGAGAACCATGGCGCGAGGTCCTCCTCGCGGGCGAGGCGCAGGCCGTGCGCCGCCCGCCAGTGGGCCAGCGTGCGCGGCGGCGTCCGGAAGCTCGAGGTCCAATTGACGGTCGTCGAGCCGCCCACGCTGCGGCCCTGCAGGATCGTGATCGCCTTGTCCTTCGTCTGCCGGCCCGCCGACTCCTGGTAGAGCTGCGGGTAGGCCTCGCGCTCGCGCATGCGGAAGTCGGACGAGCTCCGCAGGGGGCCTTCCTCCACGACCGCCACGGCGAGCCCCGCCTGCGCGAGGATCTCCGCGGTGACGCCGCCCCCGGCGCCGCTGCCGGCCACCACCACGTCCACCTCGAGGCGCAGGTCGCGCTCGAGCGCCGCGGCGTCGATGACCTTCCAGCCGGCGGCGAGGCCGTCGCGAACGGGGTCGGCGATCATGCGGCGCGCGCCCCGAGGGACGGAGGCCCGGGATAGGCGATGCGTTCCCAGGCGGCGGGATTGCCGTACCACGCGGCCTGCAGGAGCTGCGTGAGCGCCTGGTAGCCCGCGCGCAGCAGCCCGAACCGGCTGTCCCGCCAGCGGCGCAGGAACGCGGCCAGCTCCTCCGGCGTGGCCTCGGGCCAGGCAGAGCGCACGCCGGCGACGATGAAGCGGCCCGCGGCCAGGCCGAGAAGGGCGAAGAGCTCGCGGATCTCCGCCTGCACCGCCGGCGAGAGTCCGGAGACGGCGCGGTCGAAGGCGGCCACCACCTCGGAGAGCGCCCGGGCCCGGGCGCCAGGGGCCTCCGGCAGGGCGCCGTCGAGGACGACGGGGGCCAGGGCCGACACCACCGCCAGGCTGCGCGCATCGAGCCACTGCATCCCGGGCGCCGGCCGAGCGCCGGCGCGCCGGTACAGCCAGCCGGCGCCCGCGAGGACGGCGCCGGAGGCGAGCCCGACCTGGAGGAACTGGCGGCGGGAGAGCATCGACGCTAGCGAAGGAGCAGCCGCAGCAGGCTCTCGAAGCGCCGGCCGTAGGGCGCCCGGAAGAGCTTGAGCCCGTTGAGCCGCGACTGACGGAAAACGGACTTGCGCTGCGAGAAGGTGTCGAAGCCCTCGCGCCCGTGGTAGCGGCCCA
>CAZNWZ010000023.1:0-20374 GCA_964576455.1 uncultured Lysobacter sp. | reverse complement strand
GGAAGTTCAGGCCGAAGGGGACGGCGGTGAAGTACTGCGCGGCGAAGGTCTTGCCCGTCCAGAAGTAGCTGTTGGCGTGGTTCATCTCGACGGTGCCGGCGCGCACGGCATCGAAGCCCTCGAGGGCGGGGATGAGCTCGCCCGCACCGTACACCTGGATCTTGAGGCGCCCGCCGCTCATCGCCTCGATACGCTTGGCGAGGTCGGTGGCGCTTCCCGGGCCGTCCATGTAGAAGGGCGAGCCCTTGGGATAGGCGCTCGTCATCTTCCACGTGATGGGCGATTGCGCCCTGGCGATCATCGGGAAGCCGAGTGCGCCCGCGGCGGCGCCTGCGGTGAGGAAGGAACGGCGTGTCGTGCTCATGGCGAGTCTCCTGGAGGGATCGAAACGGAACGCGGCCGGCATCCCGGCCGCGTCGATTCCCCCATATAGCAAACTGCGGGCCATCGGAAATGCGCTCATTTCCGCCCCACGGTGACCGGCGCGCACTCCCGCGGTGCGGCGCGCGCACCAAGTCGCGGCATGGGGTTCGATGACCCGAAGCTTCTCCCCGGGCCGGGCCCCTCCTCCGGCGGTTTCCCCCTCCTGCTACGGATGAAATGCCCCCTGTGATGCGCATCACACGGCCCTCCGGGGACCTCACCGACACTCCTGTCAACCCGGGAACGAAGGCCGGGCGACTTCAAACAAGGAGAATCCCCATGACCATCCGCAAGCTCGCCGTCTCCGCCGCCGCGCTGGCCTTTGCCTGCCTTTCCCATGTCGCCTCCGCTTCCCCCGAAGCCTGGGAGCGCGCCGACTTCGAATACCAGCGGCAGAACTTCTCCGCCGCCCTCGAGATCTACCAGCAGCTGGCCGCCTCGGGCGACGACCGCGCCGCCGAGCTGGCCGGCCAGATGTACGCCCATGGCGAATCCCTCTATGGCGACTCGGTCCGTCGCGACCCCGCCAAGGCGTCCCAACTGCTGTCCCAGGCGGCGCGCGCGGGCCGGCCGGTGGCGATCCAGCTGCTCGGCAAGACCAACGTCGCGTCCACCGCGCCGGTCCGCTAGTCACGGGCTCCGCCGGCGCCCGGCGCCGGCCCGGCCGCGATCGAATCCGAGCCCGCGGGCATTCGCCCGCGGGTTTTTCGTTCCGGGCCTCGCCGGTCATTGCGATCGCAGGAGACTGTGGAGTCAAATGGCGCCTTCCGCCTTCGACCGGAGGAGCGCCGTGAAAAGACTGCTGCAGCTCGCCTGCCTCGCCTCGCTTTCCGTCCTGCCCGCCCTCGCGCCGGCGCAATCGTTCCCGTCGCGGCCCGTCACGATGGTGGTGCCCTTCGCGGCCGGCGGGCCCGTGGATACCGTGGCGCGCATCCTCGCCGAGCCCATGCGCAAGTCGCTCGGCCAGGCGATCATCGTCGAGAGCACCACCGGCGCCGGCGGCAGCCTCGGCGTGGGCCGCGTGGCGCGCGCCGCTCCCGACGGCTACACGCTCTCCATCGGCCACTGGAGCACGCACGTGGTGAACGGCGCGGTCTACCAGCTCAACTACGACCTGCTGAACGACCTGGAGCCGGTGGCGATGATCGGCGGCAACCCGATGATCATCGTCTCGAAGCCCGGCGTGGAGGCGAAGGACCTCAAGGCCTTCATCGCCTGGGTGAAGGCGAACCAGGCGAAGGTGAACGTGGGCACGGCGGGCGCGGGCTCCTCCACGCACATCGCCGGCATCTACTTCCAGAACGAGATCGGGGCGAAGCTGCAGTTCATCCCCTACAAGGGGACGGGGCCCGCGATGCAGGACCTCATGGGCGGGCAGATCGACCTGATGGTGGACCAGCTCTCCAACTCCATCCCGCAGGTGAAGGCCGGGCGCATCCAGGGCTACGCCATCACCGCGAAGGAGCGCTCGGCCGCCGCGCCCGACATGCCCACCGTGGACGAGGCGGGCCTGCCGGGCCTGCACATCAGCATCTGGTACGGCATCTGGGCGCCGAAGGGAACGCCGAGGGAAGCGGTGGTGAAGCTCAACCAGGCCGTGAAGGACGCGCTCGCCGATGCCGACACGCGCAAGCGCCTGGGGGACCTGGGCATGGAGATCGTGCCCCTGGAGCGCCAGGCGCCCGAGGCGCTGGGCGCGCACCAGAAGGCCGAGATCGAGAAGTGGTGGCCCATCATCAAGGCCGCCAACATCAAGCTCAACTAGGGGCGCGTCCTCACCCCGCGAGCCAGCGCGCGACCGGCTGCCAGGCGGCCGACTGCGCCAGAAGGAGCATCGCCGGCTGCGATGCCACGAGGAAGACCGCCCCGCGCAGGAAGGCGGGGTGGAGCCTGCGGTTCCTCGCCGTGTCCCAGGCGATGCACGCGATCGCGAGGGCGTCGGTGACCCCCATGAACGCGACGATCCCGCCCGCGTGCAACGCGTCGATCGGCAGGCGCGCGATGGCGGGCGTGAGCATCGAAATGGTCGCGAGCAGCATGAGCCGCTTGTGCCAGTCCGGGCGGCGGCGGTTGGCGATCGCCGCGGCCACCAGCGCGCCGAAAACGAGGATCACCCCCAGGGGGATCGCGAGGAAGACGAGCGGCGGCGGACCCGGCGAGATGCCGCGCCGGGCGCCCTCGATGGAGGTCGCGATGCCCACGACCACCACGAGCGCGGCGAAGAAGGCGCCCGCCACGCCGAGCCGGCGGTGCAGGTCCACGCGGCGCGCGGCCACGAGGCTCGCCTGCGCGCCGAAGAGGGCGATCCACCCCGTCATCACCACGCCGTGCAGGTGCACGAGGCCGGGGAGCTCGGGGGCGTCGAAGGCCTTCCCGAGGTAGTAGGTACGCGCGAATCCGGCGAAGACGACGAGCGCGGCGGCGAGGGCGGCGAGGCCGTAGAAGCGGCGCTCGGCGTTGCGGGAAGGGGCATCGGCGGCGGCGGCCATGTTTCCTCCAGGTCCCGGATGAGTGGGCCGCAGCATACTGCGGCCTGCCCGCGATGGCGAGCTTGGCGGCCCGGCCGGCCCTAGGGCCTCGCCACGATCGCGCGAACCGCCTCCTCGATCGAAACGCGGCCCCGCAGGGGCTCCGCGCCCCGGCGCTCGAAGCCGATGGCGCCGCTGTTGAACCCCCGGAACATCTCGATCCAGGCCGAGATCGTGCGCGGGCTGAATCCCGAGGCCTCCAGGTTCGCTCCCCACTCGCCCTCGGCGACCGGGACGGCCTGGACCGGCCGGCCGAGCGCCGCGGAAAAGGCCGCCGCGGCGTCGTCGGGGGAGCAATCCCGCGGGCCCTGCAGCTCGACCACGCCTGCGAGGCTCCCGTCCTGCATCGCCCTCGCCGCCAGGGCGCCGATGTCGGGCGCCGCCACCATGGGAATCGCGCGGCTGGGAGGCAGGAGGAAGCTCGGCAGCACGCCCGCCTGCGCCGCGACGGGCGCGACCCACGCCCAGTTCTCCATGAAATAGGCGGGCCGGAGGAAGACGACGCGGCAGTCGAGGCTTCCGAGGATGCGCTCGAAGATGCGGTTCGTGCCGATGTTGCCGCTGCCCGACCCGAGGTGCGCGCCCATCGAGGAGAGGACCACGAGCCGGGGCAGCCGGGCGGTCCGGGCGGCCTGCGCGATGCTTCCCGCGAGCGCCTCGGCGCGCGCGAACAGGTCCGGCAGCGCATAGGCCGGCGGGTTCAGCACGTAGGCCGCCTGCACGCCCTCGAACGCCACGGCGAGCGCGGCCGCGTCCCCGAGGTCGGCCACCGCCACCTGCGCGCCGCGCGCCACCCACGGCTCGCCCTTGGCCCGGTCGCGCACGACGACGCGCACCTTCGCGCCCTGCTCCAGCAGCGCCCTCGCGGTGGCCCCGCCCGTGTTGCCGCTCGTCCCGACGACCGCGTACATGGCTCCTCCTATTCCCCGAGCGCGGCCAGGATCGCGGCGCTGGCCGAAGTGCCGATCCGGTTCGCTCCCGCCTCGATCATGCGCATCGCGTCGGCGAGATTGCGGATGCCGCCAGAGGCCTTCACCCCGACCGAGGGACCCACCGTCTCGCGCATGAGCCGCACCGCCTCCACCGTCGCGCCGCCCGCGGGATGGAATCCCGTCGACGTCTTCACGAAGGCTGCGCCCGCGTCGACGCACAGGCGGCACGCGAGGCGGATCTCGTCCTCGCCGAGGGCCGCGGTCTCGAGGATCACCTTCACGGGCGTGCCCGCCACCGCGCGCACCACGGCGCCCACGTCCCGGCCGGCCTGCGCCGCCCGGCCGCTTCGCAGCAGGCCGATGTTGATCACCATGTCGATCTCGGCGGCGCCTTCCGCGACGGCCACCGCGGCCGCGCGCGCCTTGACCTCGCCGCGGTCGCACCCGTGCGGAAAGCCGACCACGGAGATCACCCCCACCGGCGTGCCCGCCAGCTCGCCGGCCGCGAGCGATACCCAGCAGGGCTGCACGCAGTAGTAGCCGCCGGGCCAGCCCCGGACGACCTCGATGCCGGCGCGGATGTCGCCGTCCGTCGCCTCCGGCTTGAGAACGGAATGGTCGAGCAGCCGGGCCATCTCGCCGCGCTTCATTTCCCGCCTCCTCCGCGCGTGGAGCGAAGGCGCGCGATGCGCCCGTCGAGCCAGGCGCGCAGCTTCGCTTCCGTTTCGAACTCGGGCGCGGTGTCGGGCACGCCCTGGTAGAAGATCACGAGCGCGGGAGCATCGCCGGCACCCGGTTGCGCGGCCGCGTACAGGCGCACCTCGGTGCGGGCGAAATCGGCGAAGCGCGCGCGCCGCGAGGCGACGTCGAGCGTGCCGGGTGCCGACGCCGGGGCCCGCACGACCTGCGTTTGCCCGCCGAAGGGGTCGATCGCCGCCACACCCAGGGCGGGAAAGCGCGACTCGTCGCGCGCGATGCGCATCACCACGGACGCCTCGTCGGGGTTGGCGGCGCGAAGGATTCCCCATGCGATGGCCACGCCCTCGGTGGAAAAGACGTCGCTCTCGCCATGCACCTCGCGGGCGGCCGCGGCCGGCGAAAGCGCCGCGACGGCGCCGGCGGCGAGCACGGCCAGCAGCGCCCTGCGCGCCGCCCTCACGGCCTGTCCTCCGGCAGCACGGGCACGTCGGGCCCCTTGAAGTCCAGCGCGACCTCCGCCCCCTCGGCCAGCAGGTCGCCGGGCCGCGCGTCGTAGCTCACCACCTGCAGCGGCGTCTCGCCGCAGCGCACGACGTACTCCACCTTCTCGCCGAGGAACATCCGGCCCGCGATGCGGCCGCGCGGCCGCGAATCCCCGTCGCGCGCCGGGCGCACCGCGATGGCCTCCGGCCTCAGCACGAGCCTCACCGCGTCGCCCGCGCGCAATCCAGCCGGCAGCGCCGCCACCGCCATGCGGTGCCCCATCACCGTCACCTCGCCCCCCGCGCCCGCCAACGCCTCGACGCGCGCCGGCAGCAGGTTCACGCGGCCGATGAACTGCGCGACGAAGGCCGACGCCGGGCGGTAGTAGAGATCGTCGGCGCTTCCCTCCTGCACGATGGCGCCCTGGTTCATGACGGCGATGCGGTCGGAGACCGCCATCGCCTCCTCCTGGTCGTGCGTGACGTAGACGGTCGTGATCGCGAGCCGGCGCTGCAGGTCGCGGATCTCCTGGCGCATCTGCACGCGCAGCTTGGCGTCGAGGTTCGAGAGCGGCTCATCGAAGAGCAGCACCTGCGGCCGGATCACGATGGCGCGGGCGAGCGCCACGCGCTGCTGCTCGCCGCCGGAGAGCTGGTTGGAGAACTGGTGCTCGTAGCCCGCGAGCCCCACGAGCGCGAGCACCTCGCCCACGCGCGAGGCGATCTCGGCCGCCGCGAGGTTGCGCACGCGCAGCCCGTAGGCCACGTTCTCGCCGATCGTGAGGTGGGGAAAGAGCGCGTAGTTCTGGAAGACGAAGCCGATGCTCCTCTGGTTGGCGAGCTCGTGGGTGACGTCGCGGCCGCCGATGAGCACGCGGCCCGCGTCCGGACGCTCGAAGCCCGCGATCATGCGAAGCGTCGTCGTCTTGCCGCAGCCGGAGGGGCCCAGCATCGTCACGAACTCGCCCGGGCCCACGTCGAGCGTCACGTCGCGGGCGGCGTACACCTCCCCCTTCACCTTGTGCGTGAAGCGCTTCGACACGCCCTCGACCCGGACTCCCACCGCCTCCATCGGTTCCCCCTATCCGCCCAGCAGGCTCGTCACCGGCTCCGCGCCCGGCGCCCGGAAGAAGCGAAGCGCCCAGCTGATCGCCGCGATCACCACGAAGACGATGGCGATCACCAGCACCGAGAACGCGGCCGCCGGGCCCAGCGAGAGCTCCGTCATGTTCTCCAGGATCTTCACCGTGATGAGCGTCCAGCTGATCGACACGAGGAAGATCGTGGCGCTGATCGCGGTCATGGAGCGGATGAACACCACGCCGAGGCCCGCGAAGAACGCGGGCAGGATGAGCGGCAGCGTGATCCTCCGGAAGGTCGTCCCGCTCGCCGCGCCCAGGCTCTGCGAGGCCTCCTCGAGGCTGCGGTCGATCTGCTGCAGGAGCGCGATCGTGGTGCGGATCCCCGTGGGCCCGTAGCGGAAGACGTAGCAGGCGATGATCACCAGCGCCGTGCCGGCGAGCTCGATGGGCGGGTCGTTGAAGGCGATGAGGTAGGCAATGCCCACGATCGTGCCCGGCAGCGCGTAGTTGATCATGGACACCACCTCCATCGTGCGCCGCCCCGGGAAGGCCTTGCGCGCCACCAGGTAGCCCAGCAGCACGCCGTAGAGCCCGCCCAGCGGCATGCTGAAGCCGGCGATCACGAGCGTGTCCTTGATGGCCTTGAGCCCCTCGGTGAAGATCACGCCGTAGTGGCGCAGCGTCAGGGCGTGGTTGGCGCCGAAGGCCATCACGAGCGAGGCGTAGAGGAGGAGCGCATACAGGTAGACGATCACGAGGGTGACCGCGAGGCACGCGCCCACCAGCACCCAGCGCACCCAGGGCGCCACGCTCTCGAAGGGCGACTGCCCGGCGCCCTTGCCGGTGACCGTCACGTAGAAGCGCTGGCTCACCCAGTAGCGCTGCAGCACGAACACGACGAGGGCCGGCACCAGCAGCACCAGCGAGAGCACCGCCCCGCCGCGCAGGTCGAACATGCCGGTGATCTGCAGGAACGCCTGCGTGGGCAGCACCGGGAAGGCGTTGCCCGCGAGGATGAGCGGGGTGGCGAAGTCGGCGAGCGAGGCGGCGAAGAGCAGCAGGAAGGAGTTCGCGAGGCCCGGGATGCAAAGCGGCAGCGTCACGGTGCGGAACACCCGCCAGCGCGAGGCCCCGAGGCTCATCGCCATGCCCTCGATGTTCGAATCGATGGCCGCCAGGATCGGCCGCAGCGCGAGGTACGCGATGGGGAAATAGGTGAGCGCCTCCGAGAACATGGTGCTGCCCATGCCGTAGACGGTGAACCCCTTGATGCCCAGCAGCTCGTAGGTGATGAGCCCGCGCGGCCCGAAGGAGAAGACGAACGCGATGGCGGTGGTGAAGGGCGGCGAGATGAGGGGCAGGAGCACCGCCCCGTCGACCGCCGTGACCACCCATCGCGGCAGGCCGCCCCGCGCGACCGTGAAGGCGAAGACGAAGCCCATCGCCGTGCCCAGGAGCCCCACGAGGGTCGCGAGCAGGAGGCTGTTCCAGAAGGCCTGGACCTGGTGGCGGTCGGTGAGGATCGTCCCGATGCCGGCGAGGGAGAAATGGCCGCCGTCCCAGAACACCCTCGCGGCCAGCATCGCGAGGGGGAAGACGACGAAGAGCGCGAGCAGCAGCCAAAGCGCCAGCACCGCGGCCGACAGCGCGGGGTCCTGCCGGACCCACGCGAGGCCGCGGGCCGGGCCCCCGGCCGCGGCTACGCTCGCCATGGGGCGGCGCCTACGGGTTCAGGACCTCGGCGATCCAGCGCTCCACCATGCGCTTCCTGTTGGCGCCCGCGTAGTCGGCGTCGATCGGGAAGATCTTCGCGTCCTTGAGCACCGCGGCGAGGCTTGGCTCCACGGCCACGTCGGGATGCGCCGGCAGGAAGTTGATCTTGTGCGTGGCGAGCGTGTTCTGCATCGCCGGCGAGCTCGCCCAGTCGATGAGCTTCTTGCCGAGCTCGGGGTTCTTCGCGCCCTTGATGAGCGCGATGGCCTCCGCGGCCGTGCCGATCCCCTCCTTCGGGAAGCTGATCACCACGTCGTAGCCCTTGGCCTTGGTGTCGAGGGCGTCCACGATGAAGAAGATGCCGCCGCCGGCCTGCCCGAGGCCCACGGGAAGCGTCCCGCCGCCGCCGCTCTTCGTGTAGAGCTGGACGTTGGGGCGCAGCTTCTTCATGTACTCGAAGGCCTTCCCCTCGTCGCGGCCGTTGACCTCAAGGACCGAGAAGATCCTCGTGACCGCCGTTCCGGAAGTGCGCGCATCGGCCATCTGCAGCATGTTCTTGTAGGCCGGGTGCAGGAGGTCGTTCCACGAGGCGGGCGGCTGGAGGTTGTTCTCCTTGAGGAACTTGGCGTTGGTCATGAAGACCAGCGGGTCGTCGGCGATGGCCACCCACTGCCCGTCCGGGTGCTTGAAGCGCGGGGGGAGCTTCGCGAAGGACGGCGGCTTGTAGCTCTCGAAGATGCCTTCCTTGATGCCGGCGGCGTGCGTCTCCACCGGGCCGCCGAAGAGGACGTCGACGCGCGGGTTGCCCTTCTCCGCGATCACGCGGGCGAGGGCCTCGCCCGAGGAGAAGCGCACGAAGTTCACCTTGATGCCGGTGGCCTTCTCGAACTCCTGGAACATGGGCCGCGCCCAGTTCTCCGGCCAGATCGAGTAGACGTTCACCGTGCCCTGCGCCGAGGCGGATGCGCCGGCCAGCACGGCGAGCGACAGGCCCGCGGTGTAGAGAAGCTGCTTGAGGGCTTTCATTGGCCTTCCTCCGGTGAATGGCTGCGACTCAGGGCTTTTCGGTCAGGCGGAAGACCGTCACCTTGTGGCTGCCGCCCGACTCGAGTTCCTTCTTGGTGGCACGGATGATGCCGTAGATGACCCCGGGCTGCGAGCGGTCCCACGCGATGCCCTGGCCGCGGATGTTCATCGGGATGATGTCGACGACCTCCAGCACGGAACCCGCCTTCGGCAGGCGCACGCGGTAGAGCTCGGCCGGGTCGTGGCCCGTGAGGTAGAGGTAGCCGTCGGGGCCCCACGAGCCGCCGGAGTTGCTCATGTCCTCGAAGCGGTCGAGGAGCGCCTTCGGCAGCGTCCACGACTGCACCGGCCGCAGGTCCTTCGTGAACTTCACCATGAGCGTGTTGGCCTTGTGGCCGTAGGGCGTCTTGCCCGGGCCGATGGGCCGGTCGTAGTTCGCGAAGGTCATCCACCAGTGGCCGTCGTGCCAGTCCGCCCACGTGAGCGAGCCGTACTGGATGCCGAAGCTGTGCGAGCCGACGTGCTCCATCGTGGCCGCGTCGAAGATCTCCAGCGAGCTCGTCATGGGCCAGTCCGGCCAGTTGGAATGGGCCGCGTAGATCCTGCCGTCCATGAGCATCGCGCTGTCGAGGTGCAGGACCGGGCCCTTCTTGTCGCCCTGCCACTTCTTCACCAGCTTGCCGGTCTTCTTGTCGTACTTGGCGATCACCTGGTTGTCGACGGCGTAGAAGTGCTCCGCGTCGACGCCCACGCCCTGGTTGGCTTCCTTCACGGCGAACTCGCCGGCCTGCTCGAGGGCGGGCGCGGACCATGCCGCCGGCCCGAGGAGCGCCAGGGAAAGGCCCATCGCGTACGCAGCCATGCGCTTCATGTTCTTGGTCTCCCTTGCGTGGAACAGCCTATCCGGCTGCAAGGACAATGCTACGCCGCAGCGCACGCGACCGCAGCTGCCCGCAGCCGCCCTCGACGTCCTGCCCCGCGGAGTCGCGCACCTTCGCGAGCACGCCGAGCTCGCCCAGCCGCCGCGTGATCGCGTGCACGCGCTCGAGCGGCGGGCGCCGGAACGGCAGGCCCTCGACCGCGTTCCAGGCGATGAGGTTCATGACGGCGTACTTGCCGGCGAGGAGCCTCGCGATGCCTTCCACCTCCTCGTCGCCGTCGTTCACGCCCTCGAGCAGGGTCCACTGGTACTGGATGGGATAGCCCGTCGCCCGCGCGTAGGCCTCGGCGCGCTCGACGAGGTCCTGCGGATCGATGCGCGCCGCGCGAGGCATCAGCGCCTCGCGCCGGGCCGCGAGGGTCGAGTGCAGCGAGAGCGCGAGCGCGGGCTTCACCGGCCCGCGCGGCAGGCGCTCGAACACGCGCCGGTCGCCCACCGTCGAGAAGACGAGGTTCTTGTGCCCGATGCCGCCCTCGGTGCCCAGGAGTTCGATCGCGTCCATCACCTCGTCGAGGTTGTGCGAGGGCTCTCCCATGCCCATGAACACCACCTTCTTCACGGCGCGGCGCGAGCGGGCGAGGGCCACCTGCGCCACGATCTCGGCGGAGCCGAGGTGGCGGGCGAGGCCCTGGCGACCCGTCATGCAGAAGACGCAGCCCACGGCGCAGCCCGCCTGCGTGGAAACGCAGACGCCGCCCCGCGGCAGGAGCACCGCCTCGACCGACTGGCCGTCGCCGAGCCCCACCAGCAGGCGCGCGGAGCCGTCGTGGGCAACCTCCTCCACGCGCGCCTGCGCGAGATCGGCCAGCTCCCGCGCCAGGGCCGGCAGCGCCTCGCGAAGCCGCAGGGGCAGGAAGTCCTTCGCGGGCCGCGGGCCGTGGTCCAGGGGCCGCGCGTGGATCCAGGCGCGCAGCACCGCGCGCTCGTGGGGAGGGCCGGCACCGAGCTCGCGTAGGCGAAGCCGCAGGTCGTCGAGGCGCATGCGCTCGCGCCGCCTAGGGCTGGATCACGATCGGCACGCCGCAGGTGGCGGCCGGGTCGAGCTGGCGCGAGGGCGCCTTCGCGGCGCCGCGCAGGACGAGCGCCATCGGACCCTCGCCGCGCGTGGCGAGCCTCGTGCGCAGCGTCTTCACGATCGGCGCGGAATCATTCGCCTCGGGGGATGGGGAGAGGAGGAGGATTTCCGTCCTGCCGACCTTCACGATGGCGGCGCACAGCCCCGAGGCCGGCAGCACGAGCGAGGGATCGTCGCGCTCCTCCTCGGCGCCGTCGCGCCCGACCTTCGGTCCCAGCAGCGCGGCATAGCGCGCCTTCGAGACTTCCGGGTCGTGCACGGCCACCGTCACGCGGGCGATTCCCCTCGCGCCGTTGGCGTGCGCGCGCGCCTCGCCCTCGGGGACGCGAAGCGCCCTCGGCGTCACGTCGCCGCAGAGAAAGGGCAGGTCGAAGGTCCCCTGCCGCGCCGCCTGCCACTTCACCTGCTGGCCGTCGGGACGCGCCCGCCCGCCCTCCTTCGGCCCGTCGAGCTCGAGGCCGCGCTCGCCCGCCTCGCGCACGGCGAGCGGCACGTCCTCGGGGACGAGCGCGAAGTCCATGAGGCCGTCGCCGTGCCGGGTGTGCTCGTTGTACCAGCGTTCGGCGGGTCCTGGCTCCGTCCACGCGATGAGCTCCAGGTAGGAGCCGTCCTCGAAGCAGACGAGCGCGTTGTGCGAGGTGCGCCCGGGGTGGCGACCGCCGGGCACGACGGTGAAGCCGAGCGCACGGTAATCCTCGACGGCCTTCGCCAGGTCCGCCACCGCGATCACGACATGATCGAGCCCGAAGCGCATCAGCCCATCCACTGGCTCACGGGGACGGCGGTGTCCTGCAGCTGCTGCGAGATCACGTCCACCAGGGCGGGGCCGTCGTGAGAGAGCGCCGCCTTGATGGCGGCGTCGACGTCGGCAGGATCCTCGACGCGCCAGGACTTCACGCCGAAGGCCTCGGCGACGCGCGCGTGGTCCGTGCGGTTGAAGTCCACGGAGAAGTAGCGCTCGCCGTAGCCCGTCTTCTGGCTCGCCTTGATCCAGCCGTACACCGTGTTGGAGAAGACGACCATCTTGAGCGGCACGCCGCGGCGCACGACCGTCTCGAGCTCCCCGCACGTGAAGTTGAAGCTGCCGTCGCCCATCGCCGCGACCACCATCGCGTCCGGCCGGCCGAACTGCGCGCCCACGCCCGCGGACAGGGCGAAGCCGAGCGCCCCGTGCGCGCGGTTGGTGATGAAGTGGCGCCCGGCCTGCGGCGCGTCGAAGTAGGCGGAGAAATACGGGCAGGGCGTGCCGGGGTCCGCCACGAGGATGGCCCCCGCGGGCAGGTGGCGGTTGAGCGAATCGACCACGCGCTCCGGCTTGATGGGCGTGTCGGCGGAGGCCGCGAGCGCGGCGAAGTCGGCGAGCTTCCTCGCCCTCGCCTTGCCGGCGATGGCGCGCCCGTCGGCGGCGTCCGCGGGGCGGTGCTTCAGGCGCACGCGCACGGCCTCGTTCAGGTCCGCGAGCCCGAGCAGCGCATCGCCCACGAGCGCGACGTCCGTCCGGTAGTTGGTGCCGACGGTCATGCCGTCCACGTCGAGGTGGATGATCGGCACGTCGCGCCCGGGGTACTTCCAGTGCTCCGTGGTGGTGGACCCCGCGCGGGCGCCCACGAAGAACACGAGGTCGGCCTGCATCACCACCTCGCGCGTGGCGGGCACGCCGCCGTTGGTGCCCACGACGCCGGCGCTGAGCGGGTGCGAATCCGGCAGCGTGCCCTTGCCGCTCACCGTCGTGCACACGGGCGCGTTCAGCATCGTGGCGAGCGCCTCGAGCACCCCGCAGGCCCCCGCGAGGACGACGCCGCCGCCGCACACGATCACGGGGCGCCTGGCCGCGACGAGCTTCTCCGCCGCGATCTCCACGTCGGCCTGGTGCGGGCGCGAGCGCATCGCCGGAAAGCGGTCGTGCCCGGGCTGCGCCCAGACCTCGGCCGGGTCGATCTCCTGCTTCTGCAGGTCGTAGGGCAGGCAGATGTGGGCCGCGCCCGGCCGGCCCGTGGTCATCGCGCGGAAGGCGCTTCGCACGGCGCCCGGGATCTGGTCCACGCGGTCGATGGTGGTGTTCCACTTGGTGAGCGGGCGGTAGAGGGACTGCTGGTCCAGCTCCGTGAGCGGAAATTTTCCGCGCGAGCCCACCGAGACGTCGGAAGTGATCCCGAGCACCGGAATCGAGGACTCGTTCGCCTCCACCAGGCCCGGCAGCAGGTAGGTGGCGCCGCCGCCGCTCGGGCCCTCGCAGACGCCGGGCTTGCCGGTCACGCGCGCGTAGGCGTCGGCCATGTAGCCGGCGCTGCGCTCGTCGCGGGTGAGGACGTGGTCGATGCCGTGATCGAGGCGCGCCAGGGCGTCGTAGAAGGGCAGGCTCGTGTCGCCGCACAGGCCGAAGACGTGCTTCACGCCGTTGGCCTGCAGCATGCGCACGAGGGCGTCGGCGCCGTTCATTCGGGTCATGGGGTGAAGGGGTTGCCGGGGACCATCCGGAGTGACCGATTGTAGCCCTTCCCCGGGGGCGAGCCGGCTTCGCCGCCGTTGACCCACGTCAAGGCCCCCCGGCCGGCGAGGACAAGGATGGAGGAAGCGATGGGACAGACGCTGCAGGTGTTGTTCGCCCTCCTCCTCCTGGCCGCGGCCCCGGCCGCCAGCCCCGCCACGGAGGAGCCGCGCGTCGCGCTGGTCATCGGCAACGCGGCGTACCGGGAATCGCCGCTCGCCAACCCGCGCAACGACGCCGAGGACATGTCGCGGGCGCTTCGCGCGCTCGGCTTCCAGGTGACGCTGCGCACGAACGCGTCCTACCGCCAGATGAAGGAGTCGATCCGCGACTTCGGCCAGGCGCTGCGGCGCGGCGGCGTGGGTCTCTTCTACTACGCGGGCCACGGCGTGCAGAGCAAGGGGCGCAACTTCCTCGTGCCCGTCGACGCCGCCATCCGGGGGGAGGCGGAGCTCGACTTCGAGGCCGTGGACGCGGGCTTCGTCCTCGCGCAGATGGAGGAGGCCCAGAACCGCCTCAACATCGTCATCCTCGATGCCTGCCGCAACAATCCGTTCGGGCGCGGCTGGCGCTCGGCCTCGCGCGGACTGGCGCAGATGGACGCGCCCACCGGCACCTTCATCGCCTTCTCCACCGCGCCGGGGCAGGAAGCGGCCGACGGCTCCGGCCGGAACGGCACCTACACCAAGCACCTGCTCGAGTCCCTGCGCCGGCCCGAGTCGCGCATCGAGGACGTGTTCAAGCGCGCGACGGCCGGCGTGGCCGCGGAGACGCAGCGCAAGCAGGTCCCCTGGATCTCGAGCTCTCTCACCGGCGATTTCTATTTCCGGCCGGAGCCCGCCGCAGTCGCGCCGGCACCGGCGCCGGCGCCGGTGGCCCGGGCGGGCCCCACGCCGGAAGTCCTCGCCGCCGCCGGGCCCCTCAACGCGCTGATCGCGTCGCTGCGCCCGCCGTTCCCCGGCGCCGTGCCCGACCGGACGGCCTCGGGCCTCTACGCGGTGCCGTCCACGGCGCGCAGCGAGCTCAAGGCGAAGGCCACGCCGGAGCAGCTGGCGCAGCTGCACCGCCTCTACCTCGCCGACGCGTCGGCGGGAGACCGCGCGGCGCAGTACAGCGTCGCCCACTTCTATCGCGAGGGGCTCGCCGTGCCCAAGGACGAGGCCGCGGCGGCGGCCTGGTACCGCAAGGCCGCGGACCAGGGCCACCTGCCGGCGGCGACCAGCCTGGGCGCGATGTACGAGACGGGCGCGGGCGTCGAGAAGAACCTGGACGAGGCGCTCCGGCTCTACCGGCGGGCCGCCGAGGCGGGCTACGAGGGGGCCCAGGCGTCGCTCGGCACGCTGTATCTCGCCGGCCGGGGGGTCGAGAAGGACCCGGCGCAGGCGCTCCGGTGGTATCGCCCCGCGGCCGAAAAGGGCGTGGCCTACGCCCAGGCCCAGCTCGGGCACATGCTCCGCAACGGCCTCGGCGTGGCGAGGGACGACGCGCAGGCGGCGGCCTGGTACCGCCGGGCCGCGGAGCAGGGCTTCGTCCGGGCGCAGACGGCCCTCGCGGCCCAGTACGCGCGGGGAGAGGGCGTCGCGCGCGACGATGCCGAGGCGGCGAGCTGGTATCGACGCGCGGCCGACCAGGGCGACGCCCTGGGACAGCACAACCTCGGCACGATGTACGCCGCGGGGCGCGGCGTCCCCCGGGACGACGCGGAGGCGGTGAGGTGGTACCGCCTCGCGGCCGGGCGCAAGTACCACCCGGCGCAGTCGGACCTCGGCTACATGTACGAGACGGGCCGCGGCGTGGGGCAGGACTACGCGGAGGCGGCGCGCTGGTACCGCCTCGCGGCCGAGCAGGGCAACTTCGTCGCGATGTACAACCTCGGCGTCGCGCTGGCGAACGGCCGCGGCGTCGCGAAGGACGAGCGCGAGGCGGTGCGACTCTACCGGGAGTCCGCGGAGAAGGGCTACGCCAACGCCCAGAACAATCTCGGCGTCATGCTCCAGCACGGACGGGGCGTGGCCAGGGACGAAGCCGAGGCGGCGAAGTGGTACCGCAAGGCCGCCGACCAGGGACACGAGAGCGCGCGCAGGAACCTCGAGCGGCTCGGCCGCTGACGCCGTCGCCGTCCCGGCGAGGCGGCGCTCCATGGCCTAGAATCCGCGGGTGTCCCGAACCGGCTGAAGCCACGATGAAGATCCGCCTCCCCGCCGCCCTCGCGGCCCTGCTCCTCTCGGCCTGCGTCGGCATGCCGAGCCCCGAGGTCGACCGCCGGCTCGGCGAGGAAACCGCGAAGACCGTGGCCGACGAGATCGGCCTCGTCGACGACCGCGCCCTGACCGCCTATGTCGAGAGCGTGGGCCAGCGGGTCGCCGCGGCCGTGCCCGGCAGGCAGTTCTCCTACCGCTTCGCCGTCGTGGACCAGGCCGAGCCCAACGCGTTCGCGGCGCCCGGCGGCCACATCTACGTCTCGCGCGGGCTCCTCGCGCTCACCCGCTCCGAGGACGAGCTCGCCGGCGTGCTGGCGCACGAGATCCAGCACGTCGAGCGCCGCCATTCCGTGAAGCAGATGAAGAAGGAGGCGCGGCTGGGGCTGCTCGCGCTCCCCGGGGTGGTCGTGGGCGGCATCGTGAGCGACGACCTCGCGGCCCTCGCCGGAAAGCCCTTCCAGGCCGTGGCCGCCGGCTACAGCCGCGACCAGGAGCGCGAAGCCGACGCGCTGGGCCAGCCCGTGGCCGCCGCCGCGGGCTACGACCCGCTCGCGATCGCCGCGATCCTCGGCCGGATGGAGCGCTTCATCGAGACGGTGACGGACGAGAAGCGCGCGCCGACCTTCTTCGACAGCCACCCCACGACGCCCGAGCGCGTGGCGACCCTCGAGAGCCGCGCCGCGGGCCTCGCCCCCGCGAGCCGGCCGCCCATCGCCGCGGGCGAGGCCGGCTACGTGAAGCGGCTCGAGGGCCTCCTCGTCGGCGCGAATCCCGCCGAGGGCGTCACGCAGGGCACGGCATTCCTGCACCCGGCGCTGGGCTTCCGGGTGGCCTTCCCCCCGGGGTGGGCCGTCGAGAACTCGCGCGCCGCGGTGGCCGCGATCGCGCCGAAGAAGGACGGCGTGGCGGTGTTCGGGGTCGCCGGCAAGGGCGAGGCGGCCGACCTGCCGAAGATCGCGGCGGCGTTCACGGAGAAGCTCGCCCGCAAGCACCGCACGAAGCCGCAGCAGCTGGCGGGCTCGACGCCCAGCGGGCTTCCGGCGCACGCCGTCGTGGTCACCGACCGCAGCGGCAAGGAACCGATGCACCTGTACTTCCTGTGGATCGCGATGCGCGGCACGATCTACCAGATGATCGGCATCACCCCGGACTCGCAGCGCGAGCTGGTGCGCGGGACCGCCGGCAGCCTGCGTCCCCTCACGGAAGCCGAGCGCGCCTCGATCACGGAGCTGCGCCTGCGCATCGTCGAGGCCCGCCCCGGCGAGGATCTCGCCGCGCTTTCGAAGCGCGCGGGCGGCGGCGTGGCGACCACGGCCCTCGCGGCGATGAATGGACTCGAACCCGCGGCGCGGTTCAAGGGTGGCGAGGCGGTGAAGGTCCCGGTGCGCGCGACCTACCGCGCGCCGCGATGATCGGGAGAATGGCGATGAACCTCCGAGACGAACGAAGGGCGGCAACGACCGCCGCGCTGTGGGCTCTTGCACTGTGGCTCTCCCTGCCCGCCTGGGCGCACGAGCAGGCCGGGCAGGCGGCGGGCTTCGTCACCGGGATGCTCCACCCGGTCTCGGGCCTCGACCACGTGCTCGCGATGATCGCCGTGGGTCTGTGGGGCGCGCAGCTGGGCGCGCCCGCGATCTGGCTGCTGCCCGTGACCTTTCCGCTCGTCATGGCGTTCGGCGGCTTCCTCGGCCTGCTGGGCGTGCCGGTGCCCGGCGTGGAGATCGGCATCGCGCTCTCGGCGATCCTGCTCGGGGCGATGGTGGCCACCCAGTCGCGCCCGCCGCTGTGGCTCGCGGCGGCGCTCGTCGGCTTCTTCGCCGTCTTCCACGGCCACGCCCACGGCACCGAATTGCCCGCGGGCGAGAGCGGGCTTCTCTACAGCGTCGGCTTCGTCGTCGTGACCGGCCTCCTGCACGCGACCGGCATCGCGATCGGGCTCGTCCACCGCTGGCGGAAGGGGCGCATCGCCCTCCGCGGCGCCGGCGCCCTGGTGGGAGCGGCGGGCGTTTTCTTTCTCTGGCGGGCGATCGCGTGAGCCGCGGCGCGCGGGCCGCGATGGCCGGCGCGTGGCTCCTGCTGGCGCCGGTTGCCGCCCGGGCGCACCTGGCCGAGACGGGCCTCGGGCCGTTCGTCGACGGCGCCTCCCATCTCCTTCTCTCGTTCGACGACCTGCTGCCGGTCATCGCGATGGCGTTGCTCGCCGGGCTGAACGGCAAGGCCGCCGCGAAGGGCGCGCTGGTCGCGCTGCCCTCGGCGTGGATGGCAGGCGGGGTGGCCGGATTCGTGACGGGCACCGCCTTCCTCCCGGCCGGGATCACGTCGGTCTCGCTTCTCGCGCTGGGCATCCTCGTGGCCGCGGATCGCCGCCTCGCTCCGGCCGCGGTCGCCGCGATCGCGGTGGCCGCGGGGCTGCTGCACGGCTGGCTCAACGGCGCGGGCATCGCGGCCGCGGGACGCGGGGCCTTCGCGCTCGCCGGCATCGTCGCCGCGGTCCTCGCGCTGCTCGCGCTTGTCTCGGCCGCGGCCTCGCGCATCGGCGCGCCCTGGGCGCGAATCGCCGTGCGCGTGGCCGGCAGCTGGATCGCCGCCATCGGCCTGCTGCTCCTGGGCTGGGCGCTCGGCGGGCGGTTCTGACCGAAGCGGGGACGGTTCCGGGAAACGTCCCCGTTTTTTAGTACATTGACGGACATGAACGCACGAATCGCGGCGCTCTGCCTCGCCCTCGCCGCCGTCCCCGCGCTCGCCGACCCCCCGTCCGTGCTGGCCGTGCCCGCGGTCGATCTCGCGCGCTACGCGGGCCGGTGGTACGAGATCGCGGCCTTCCCGATGTTCTTCCAGCGCCAGTGCGTCGGCGACACCACCGCGGAGTACGCGCTGCGCCCGGATGGCGACATCTCGGTCCGCAACCGCTGCCGCACGGAAGACGGGTTCGACGAGGCCACGGCCCGGGCCTGGGCAGTGGAGGGAAGCGGCAACGCCCGGCTCAAGGTGCAGTTCTTCTGGCCCTTCCGCGCCGACTACTGGGTGATCGGACTCGATGCCGATTACCGTTGGGCGGTGGTCGGCAACCCCGGGCGCAAGTACCTGTGGATCCTCTCGCGCACGCCGGTGCTGCCGGCGCCCGCGCTCGAGGCCGCGCTCGCGAGCGCCCGGGCGCAGGGCTACGACCTGGCGCCCCTTCGCTACACGAGCCAGAATCCGAACCCGCGGGACTAGGCGCCCCATGGCGAACGAGCAACCCCACCCCTGGACGGCCGAGCAGGCGCTCGAGCGGCTGAAGGAAGGCAACGAGCGCTTCGTGAGCGGCCGGGGACATTTCCCCTCGCTGCAGAAGGACATCCTGGCCGACCTCGCCGAGGGCCAGCAGCCCTATGCCACCATCCTGGGCTGCAGCGACAGCCGCGTGCCGCCGGAACTCGTCTTCGACGCCCACCTGGGCGAGCTCTTCGTCATCCGCGTCGCCGGCAACGTGCTGGGGAACTCGATCTTCGGAACCCTCCAGTACGCGGGCTCCCACCTGCACACACCTCTCTTCGTGGTGCTGGGTCACGAGGGCTGCGGCGCGGTCGATGCGGCCCTCGCCTCGAAGTTCCACGGCGCCGAGCAGAAGAGCCGCATCGAGGTGCTCCTCGACAACATCCTGCCGGCCCTGGACGGTGTCGACCCGGCCCAGCCCCACGACGCCCTGCTCCACGCCGCGGTCGAAGCCAACGTGCGCTGGACGCTGCGGCAGCTGCGCGACACGCCCGAGGTGAAGGCCGCCATCGCCGGGGGCACCCGCATGAAGCTCGTCGGCGCGATCTACGAGCTCGAGACCGGCCGCGTGCGGTTCCTCGAGTCGTGAAGGCGCATGCGCTCCTGGCCGCCGCCTGCCTCGCGGCCGGCATCCTCCCGGCTCTCGCCGCACCGCCGTGCGAGCCGCGCGACCTCGGCTTCGACCGCGCGCAGGCCGGGTGGAGGCACCAGCCGATGTCCAAGCTCAAGCGCGACACGGCCTACGCGGTGGCGAAGGAGGACGGCCGCGCGGTGCTGCGCGCGAGCGCGGACAGGTCGGCCTCGTTCTACGCCTCGTACTTCAAGCCGCCGGCGGGCGCGCCCGCTGGCCTGTCCTGGCGCTGGAAGACCGACGCGCTGGTCCCGGGGGCGGACAACCGCGAGAAGGACAAGGAGGATGCGCCGCTGCGCGTCATCGTCGCGTTCGACGGCGACAAGTCGCGACTCCCCGCGGAAGAGAAGCGGCGCTACGAGGCGGCGCGCAGGATCGCGGGCGTCGACATCCCCTACGCCGTGCTGATGTACGTCTGGAGCGACCACGTTCCCGTGAACACCGTCATCGCCTCCGCGCACACGAGCCAGGTGAAGATGATCGCGGCGGCCAGCGGCGCTGCGGGACTGGGGAAGTGGCTGGCGGTCCGGCGCAGCGTCGTCGAGGACTACCGGCGCGCCTTCGGCGCCGAGCCGGGGCCGCTCCTCGGGGTCGGGGTGATGACCGACACCGACAACACCGGCGCCAAGGCGGTGGGCTCCTACGCCGACATCCGCCTGGAGTGCGGCGGCCACTGAGCCGGGTTCGTCAGGGCTTGCGGGCGCGGATGAAGGCGGAGACGAACCTGCCGTCGACCGCGGCAGCCACCGAATCGTCGAAGCCCTGGCCCGCCAGGAAGGCGCGGGCGTCATCGCCGCCGTAGACGCGTGTCACCTCGACGTCGATGCCGGTGAATCCCGCGGCGGCGAGCTTGGCGCGGTAGTCGTCCTCCGAGAGCGCCCCGGCGATGCAGCCGGCCC
>CAZNWZ010000022.1:5745-21035 GCA_964576455.1 uncultured Lysobacter sp. | reverse complement strand
GAGCTCGTGGTCTTCGACTGCCACGCCTGCCACCACCCGATGTCCGACACGCGCTGGAAGCCGCGGGTGGGCACGCGGCCGGGGACGATCCGCTTCAACGACTCGAACCTGCTCATGCTGCGGCAGATCGTCCGCCGCACCTTCCCGGCGGACTCGGCGGCGTTCAACGACCTGGTCCTGCAGCTGCACAAGGCGGTGGCGGGCGAGGGCGGGGACGCGCTGGAGGCCGCGCGCCGGCTGCACCGCGGGCTCGACGCGGTGGTGGCGAAGCTCAAGGGCCGCGCCTTCGACGACGCCGACCTGCGGGCGATCCTCGGGGGGCTGGTCGAGGACGGGCTCGCGGGCGCGTACGGCGACTACGCGGGCGCCGAGCAGGCGGCCATGGCGATGGCGAGCGTGCTGAATTTCCTGGCCCGCCGCGGGGCGCTCGCCGACGTGCGCGGGGCCAACGCGGCGCTCGACCGCCTGTTCGAGACGGTGAAGGACGACGAGAAGTACCGGGCGGAGCGCTTCCAGGCGGCGCTCGAGCCCCTGCGAACCCTCGTGGCGAGGTGACCGGCATGTCCACCCCATTCGACGACCGCACCGAGTTCCGCTGGCACAAGGTGGGCATCATCGGCTCGGGACCCGCCGGGCTCTCGGCCGCGGCCCACGCCGCCGAGCTGGGCATCTCGCACGTCCTGCTCGAGAGCGAGGACCACCCGTCCAACACGATCTACAAGTACCAGAAGGGCAAGCACGTGATGGCCGAGCCGCAGATCCTGCCGCTCAGGAGCCCCATGAGCTTCGCCGCCGGCAGGCGCGAGGAGATCCTCGGCAAGTGGAACGAGGAGATCGGGCGGCACAAGGTCAACATCCGCCTCGGCCAGGAAGTGACCTCGATCACCGGCGAGGACGGCAACTTCGAGGTGCGCACCAGGCAGGGCGAGGTGTTCTTCTGCCGCAAGATCGTGCTGGCGATCGGCCTGCAGGGAAACCTGCGAAAGCTCGGCGTCGAGGGGGAGTCTCTCGAGGGCGTCCAGTACCAGCTCGACGACCCGCAGGAGTACGAGAACGAGACGATCGTGGTGGTCGGGGCGGGAGATGCCGCGATCGAGAACGCGCTCGCGCTCGCGGAGCAGAACCGGGTGATCCTCGTGAACCGCAACGAGGAGTTCACGCGCTGCAAGGAGGGCAACCTCACCCTCGTCCTGGACGCCATCAAGGAAGGACGCGTCGAGATCCGCTACGGGACCTCGGCCTCGAAGGTCGAGCGCCCGGGGGGCGACGTGCCGCTTCGCTTCCACGTGAAGAGCCCGGACGGCCCCGACGTGATCGAGTGCCACCGCATCATCGCGCGCCTTGGCGGGATCCCGCCGCGCAAGCTCGTGGAGAGCTTCGGGGTGAAGTTCCCTTCAGCGGATCCGAACGCGGTGCCCGCGCTGTCGGACACCTACGAGTCGAACGTGAAGGGCCTGTACGTCGTGGGCGCGCTGGGCGGCTACCCGCTCATCAAGCAGGCCATGAACCAGGGCTACGAGGTCGTGGAATCGGCGCTGGGGCGCACGGTCGAGCCCGCCGACGAGCCGCTGCTCGCGACGAAATTCGCCGGGTTCTCGCGGACCAAGACCGTCTCGCAGGTCCTGGACGTCATCCAGCGGGAGGTGCCGCTGCTCGCCGGCATCAACCGGCTGCAGCTGCGCGAGTTCATGCTCGAGAGCGAGCTGCGCACGCCGCGCGAGGGCGAGGAGCTCTTCCGGCGCAACGACTACACGAACTCCTTCTACATGGTGGCCGGCGGGCAGGTGCTGGTGGAGGGCGAGGGCGGGCAGTCCTTCCCGCTGGGCCCCGGCCAGTTCTTCGGCGAGCTGGGCCTCATCTCCGGGCGCCGCCGCTCGAGCACCGTGCGCGCCGGCGCCGACTGCGTCCTGGTGGAGGCGCCGCGCCGGGCGATGCTCAAGCTTGTCGCCTCCGTGGAGTCCATCCGCAAGCTCGTCGACGAGACCTTCCTCAAGCGGGCGGTGCGCGCCTACCTCGCGCCGATGCTGCCCGAGGACGAGCTCGGCGAGCTCGTGGCGGGCGGCGTGGACGTGCGCCGCTACGGCGGTGGCGAGACGCTCTTCTCGGAAGGCGACGCGCCCGACGGGCTGTACCTGCTGCGCCGCGGCTCGGTCATGGTCTCGCGTTCGATCGCCGGGCGCGAGGTCGTCCTGTCGTACCTGTCGGCCGGCAACTACGTCGGCGAGATGGCGCTGCTCACCGACACCCCGCGCTCGGCCACCGTGCGCGCGGCGGTCACCACCGAGGCGGTGGTGCTGGATGCCGGGGCCTTCAAGCGAGTGCTGGGGCGCAACCCGAAGTGGCGCGAGGAGATGGAGGCGCGCTTCCTCGACCGCCTGCGCGTGAACGCCGCCATGGAGGCCGCCCCGGACCCGGGCAACGTCATCGCCTTCCTCCTGCAGCAGGGCGTGGGCGAGGCCACCGACGTGCTGCTCATCGACGAGTCGCTGTGCGTGCGCTGCGACAACTGCGAGAAGGCGTGCGCCGACGTGCACGACGGCACCTCTCGCCTGGACCGCGAGGCCGGGCCCACCTTCGCGCAGATCCACGTGCCGACCTCCTGCCGGCACTGCGAGCACCCGCACTGCATGAAGGACTGCCCGCCCGACGCGATCCACCGCTCGGCCGCCGGCGAGGTGTTCGTGAACGACAGCTGCATCGGCTGCGGCAACTGCGAGAAGAACTGCCCCTACGGGGTCATCCAGCTCGCCCCCGTCGATCCGGCCCGCCGCCGGCCCAGCCTGTGGTCCTGGCTCGTCCTGGGCCTGGGGCCGGAACCGGGGATGGAGCCCAAGCCCAAGGGCAAGGAAATCCCCAAGAAGGCCGTGAAGTGCGACATGTGCAAGGACCTGCCCGGCGGCGCGGCCTGCGTGCGCGCCTGTCCCACCGGCGCGGCCATCCGCGTGAGCCCCGAGCAGTTCCTCGGCTACGCCGCCACCGAGGCGTAACGGGCAGGGAAGGCGAAGACGGCCGTGGGCCGGGGCTGGCGGATGCGCTTCGAAATCCTGGGCTCGCACGCGTGACCGCCGGATGGGTGCCCGGAAACTCGAGGTCCGCCAAACACGTCGGACCTCGAGTTTCCACCCATCCAACGGCGACGGCGCTTCGCTCTGTCGCCCTACGGCGGTCGCGAGCCAAGGATTTCGAAGCGCATCCGCCAGCCCCGGCCCCACGAGGACACAGCGTGGCGCGATCGGCGTCGGCACGCTCCGGTCAAGCGAGGCCCTTCTCGATGCAGCATCCACGGAGTGACGGCGGGTGGCGGGACATGCCAGCTCCGATCCGTGGCTCGCGACCGTCTAGGTTGACGAGGCGCAGCACCGTCAACATTGGATGGGTAAAAAGTCGAAGTCCGACGTGTTTGGCGGACTTCGACTTTTTGGGCACCCATCCGGACGGTCACGCTTGCGAGCCCCGGATCGGAGCTGGCATGTCCCGCCACCCGCCTCCCTGCGCTTCTCGCCAAGGGATCAGTGCTTGGCTTCGCCGATGAGGCGGTCGAGGTGGGGGTCGGCGCGGTGGTTGGCGGCGTTCCAGCGCATGACGAGGAACATCGCCGCCGCCACGAAGCCGCCGAACATCACGATGATCGTGTTGATGTGCAGGTCCAGCTTGATCATCGTGGCGTAGAGGGCGAGCATCACGAGGATACTGATGTTCTCGTTGAAGTTCTGCACCGCGATCGAGTGGCCGGCCGACAGGAGCACGTGCCCGCGGTGCTGCAGGAGGGCGTTCATGGGCACGACGAAGAAGCCGGCCATGGCGCCCACGAGGATGAGCAGGGCGTAGACGAGCGGCATCCAGCTCACCCCGATCAGCGTCATCACGAACAGGCCCATCGCCACCCCCACCGGCAGCACGACCACGGCGCGCTTGAGCGGGATCATGCGCGCGGCGACCACGGCCCCGAGGGCGATGCCCACCGCCGAGACGCCCTGCAGGATCGCGCCCTGCGACAGGGGCAGGTTCAGGTGCTGCTCGGCCCACTTGAGGACGATGAACTGCAGCGTGGCGCCGGCGCCCCAGAAGAGCGTGGTGACCGCGAGCGAGATCTGGCCCAGCTTGTCCTTCCACAGCGTGGTGAAGCAGTGCGCGAAGTCCACCACGAGGCGCGCGGGGTTGCGCCCCTGGTGGCGGTAGCGCGCGCCCGTGTCGGGGATGGCGAGGTTGAAGAGCGCCGCGACCAGGTAGACGACCGCGATCACGAGGATCGCCGCCTCCGCGGGCGTGTCCACGCCGGTGTCGAAGGCCGGGAGGTCGAAGGACAGCAGCATCGCCGAGACCCGGGGCCCGATGAGCACGCCGCCCAGCACCGTGCCGAGCACGATCGAGGCGACGGTGAGGCCCTCGATCCAGCCGTTGGCCACCACCAGCTGCTCCGGCGGCAGGAGCTCGGTCAGGATGCCGTACTTGGCCGGCGAATAGGCGGCCGCACCCAGGCCCACCACGGCGTAGGCCGCCAGCACGTACCAGTACTCCGCGACGCCGGGAATGGCGAAGAGGTCGTGGAAGAAGAGCAGGGTGCAGCCGGCGATCTTCACCGTGTTGGTGATGAACATGACCCGGCCCTTGGGCATGGAGTCGGCGAAGGCGCCGACGAAGGCCGCGAGGACGACGTACGAGACGGTGAAGAAGAACTTCAGGAGCGGCGTGAGCCAGGCGGGGCCGTCGAGCTGCAGGAGGAGGGCGATGGAGGCGATGAGGAGGGCGTTGTCGGCGAGCGAGGAGAAGAATTGCGCCGCCATGATCGTGTAGAAGCCGCGCTTCACCTGCCCTTCTCCCGGGCCGTCCACCAGGCGCGGAACTCGCGCTCGGGCAGCGGTCGGCTCACGAGGTAGCCCTGGACGAGGTCGCAGCCCATGCGGGCGAGCTCGGCGCGGATCGTCTCGTCCTCCACGCCCTCGGCCACCGCGCGCAGCTCGAAGTTGTGCGCCAGGTCGATGACGGAACGCACGATCTGGTGGTCGCCGCGGTCGGTGAGCAGCCCGCTCACGAACAGCCGGTCGATCTTGAGCTCGTCCACCGGGAAGCGCTTGAGGTAGGCGAGGGAGGAGTAGCCGGTGCCGAAGTCGTCGATCGCGAGCTGCACGCCGGTGCCCTTCAGGCGCGTGAGCATCGCCATCGTCCGCTCGGCGTCGGCGATCATGGAGCTCTCCGTGATCTCCAGGGTGATGCGCTCCGGGCTCACGCCCCAGGTCCCCAGCGCCTGCTCCACGATGTCGGGCAGCTCGTGGTCCACGAGCGTGCGGGTCGAGAGGTTCACGCTGAAGCGCGGCGTGATGCCCTCCTTGGCGAGCTGGGCCGCGTTGCGCAGCACCGTGTTCAGCACCCAGAACGTGAGCGAGCCGATGATGCCCGTGTTCTCCGCGATGCCGACGACGGTGGCGGGGGGGATGGGGCCCGAGGTGGGGTGGCGCCAGCGCAGGAGCGCCTCCGCGGCCACGGGCGAGCCCCCCGCGAGCTCGACTTGGGGCTGGTAGTGGACCTCGAGCTCGTTGGAGCGGATGGCCCGCTGCAGGTCGATGTCCAGGCCGTGGTAGACCTCGGCCTCGATGCTGTCCTCGCTCTGGAAGACGTGGTAGCCCTCCTCGCGCGTGCCGGCGATGCGGCGCGCCACGTCGGCGGCCATCAGCAGCTTCGCGGGGTCGGCGGGATTCTCGGGCACGGTGGCGATGCCCACGCAGGGCCGCAGGACCGCCGTGCCGCCCTCGTGCGCGATGGGGCGGTCGAGGGCGCGCAGGCACTTGACCGCGGCGAGCACGGCCTGCGTCGGGTGCGCGATGCGCGGCAGCACGATGCAGACCTGCTCCTCGCTGAGCGCGGCGAGGCGGTCCTCGGGGCGCAGCGCGGGCCGCAGCCGCTCGATCACCAGGGACAGGGTGACGGCCGCGGGCGGCCCCTTGAGCAGGGCCTGCAGGCGGTCCACGCGGCGCAGCTCCACGAGCAGCACCGCGAGGCGCCCCTTGGTCGCCTGCGCCACCGCCGCCTCGCGGTCGAGGAAGCGCAGCAGCTCCTCGCGGGCGCCCTCGCCCGGCGCGGGCACGTGGAGGCCGTGGTCGGCGGCCGGGGGGACGGGGCTCACGAGAGGTAGTTCTCGCGCGGGTTGAGGCCGTACGCGCCGGTCGGAAGGCTGCGCCGGATGAAGGCCGGCTCCTCGCCGCCCAGCAGCGGGTCGTAGAGGAGGTCCACCATGATGGGGTAGGCCGAGGGAGTCTTGTCCGGGCCGGTGAGCAGCAGGACGCGCGGCTTCAGGCGCCGCACCTTGTTGTGGGAGACCACCACCGCCACCTCGCCGGTCGAGAGCTCGACGAGGGAGCCGACGGGGAAGACGCCGATCGCCTGCACGAACTGCTCCGTGAGCGGGGCGTGGAAATACTCGCCGCCCCAGCCGGTGATGCTGCGCAGCGCCTCGTACGAGGAGACCGCCTCGGCGTACGGGCGCGACTTGGTGAGGGCGGCGAAGCAGTCGCCGATGCCCGCCATGCGGCCGAAGATGCCGACCTGCTCGCCCTTGAGGCCGCGCGGGTAGCCGCTGCCGTTCATGCGCTCGTGGTGCTGCGCGATGCCCTCGAGCACCTCCGGCGGCCAGTTGGGCGTGGCCGAGAGGATCTCCAGTCCCAGCGTCACGTGGCTCTTGGCGGTCTCGAACTCCTCGGGCGTGAGGCGGCCCTGCTTCTCGAGGAGCGCGCGCGGCAGCTTGATCTTGCCGATGTCGAGCAGCAGGCCGATGGTGCCCAGCTGCGAGAGCTCGGCGCGCGGGAAGCCCAGGTGGCGGCCGAAGGCCACGAGGTAGACGGCCACCTGCAGGCCGTGCCCGTAGGTGGTGATGTCCTGCTCGCGCAGCCGCGCCACCCACATGAGCGCGTCGGGGTTCCTCACCATGCTCTCGACCATCTCGTCGACCACCTCCTCGACGCGGGCGATCTCGACCGGGTGGCCGGCCCAGACGTCGGAGGCGAGCTTGCGCAGCACCTCGGACGTGCGGTCGTAAGCGGCGCGGGCCGGCGCGACTTCCTCCTCGACCGTTCGCGTGTCGGGGTAGATGGTGACCGGGGTCGAGGGGGGCAGCAGCGAGGCGCGCGGCGAATCCGGTGGCAGCTCGGTGGGGCTTTCCGGCATGCCCTTCTCCGGGCGCTTGAGGAGCCCGCGCAGGGAGTCCATCAGGCCGCCCAGCCGGCGCCTTGGCTCGGCGGGGGGAGGCGTCGCCGGCTCCGGGGGCGTGACCTTGCGCAGGTCCTCCTTGGCGGTCGGCGCCTCCACGATCGAGGAGGCGAGGCCGCTCGTGAGGCGGGACCTCGGCGGCGGCGGGGTGGCGGCGGACTCGGGCCGGGCACCCTCGGGCTTGCGGAACTCCTCGCCGGTGGAGCGGGCGCGGTCGACGATCACGAACTCGCAGATCCGCTGCAGCTCGGCGATCTGGTGCCGGTCGACGATGAGGAAGCCCTGAAGCAGGAACGGCGTGTCGATCCATGGACGGTCGAGATCGGCGACGAACATCCCGATCTTGAGGTCCTTGACGGCCACCTTCGAGTGCATGTGGGCGGAAGCGCTGTTGTGTTCGCGGGCGCTCGTCGCGCCCCTGTGCGGTTCATTCTAAGGGATAAACCGCGGCGCGCCCCGGCCCGCGCCTATAATCGCCCGAATCCCGCGCCCGCCGCCCCACCCGAGCCGACCCCATGCGAAAGATCCTCGACGGCATCCGCGTCCTCGACCTCACGCGCGTGCTGGCGGGCCCTTGGGCCACCCAGAACCTGGCCGACCTGGGCGCCGAGGTGATCAAGATCGAGCGCCCCGGGGAGGGCGACGACACGCGCAAGTGGGGCCCGCCCTTCCTCAGGGACCGCGAGGGGAAGGACACCCGCGACGCGGCCTACTACCTCGCGGCCAACCGGGGCAAGAAGTCCGTCACCCTGGACATCGCCTGCGAGGAAGGGCGCGCGCTCGCGCGACGGCTCGCCGCGGCGTGCGACGTGGTGGTGGAGAACTTCAAGGTGGGCGACCTCGCGCGCTACGGCCTGGATTACGCCAGCCTGCGCGAAGGGCACGCGGGGCTCGTCTACTGCTCGATCACGGGATTCGGGCAGGACGGCCCCTACCGCGACCGGCCGGGCTACGACTTCATGATCCAGGGCCTGGGCGGGCTCATGAGCGTGACCGGCGAGCGCGACGACCTGCCCGGCGGCGGGCCGCAGAAGGTGGGCGTCGCCGTCGCCGACCTCTTCACCGGGATGTACGCCACCAGCGCCATCGTGGCCGCGCTCTTCCACCGGGAGAGGACGGGCGAGGGCCAGCACGTCGACATTGCGCTTCTCGATGCCCAGGTCGCGATGCTCGCCAACCTCTCGGCCGGCTACCTGGCCTCGGGCCGGGTGCCCGGCCGCATGGGCAACGCGCACCAGGCGATCGTGCCGTACCAGGTCTTCCGCGCCAGCGACGCCTTCCTCATCGTCGCCGTGGGCAACGACGCCCAGTTCGGGCGCTTCTGCGAGGTCGCCGGGCTCGAGGCCCTGGCCGGCGATCCGCGCTTCGCGACCAATCCGGCGCGCGTCGCCCACCGCGGCGAGCTGGTGGCCCTCGTCGCCGGGCGGCTCGCCGGGCGGCCGGCCGCCGAGTGGCTCGAGCGCCTGGAGGCGGCGCAGGTGCCGTGCGGGCCCATCAACGACCTGTCGCAGGTCTTCGCCGATCCCCAGGTGGTGCACCGCGGCATGGTCGCCACGCTCGCCCATCCCGAGGCCGGCGAGGTGCGGGTGGTCGCGAATCCCATGCGTTTCTCCGCCACCCCGGCGCGCAGCGAGCTCGCGCCGCCCGTCCTGGGCCAGCACACCCGCGAGATCCTCGGGGGGGTACTGGGCCTCGGCGACGAGGCGATCGAAGACCTCAGTCGGCGCAAGGTCATTTAGGGGTTTTCGATGCCGGCTTTCCGGCGCGGGGGCGCGCGCCGGTATACTCCCGCTTCTGCGCGAACTCACTGCGATTCGCACCGGCCCGGAAGCGAAGCCAACCGCCACGGGACAAGCCGGGCGACCGCTTCGCGCGGCACAGGAGAAATGCTTGAAACCGACCGACATCGGATCGCCCGACTACTTCCACAAGGTCGTCGATTGCCAGTGGGCCTGCCCGGCCCATACCCCCGTCCCGGAATACATCCGCCTCATCGCCCAGGGGCGCTATTCCGACGCCTACCTCGTCAACTGGAAGTCGAACGTCTTTCCCGGGATCCTCGGGCGCACCTGCGACCGGCCCTGCGAGCCCGCCTGCCGCCGGGGCCGCGTGGAGGAGAACCAGGGCGAGAAGCCCGAGCCCGTGGCCATCTGCCGCTTGAAGCGCGTCGCCGCCGACTACAAGGACGACATCCGCTCGCGCCTGCCCAAGCCGGCCGCGAGGAAGAACGGCAAGCGCGTGGCCTGCGTGGGCGGGGGCCCGGCCTCCCTCACGGTGGCGCGCGACCTGGCGCCGCTGGGGTACTCCGTCACGATCTTCGAGGCGGACGCGAGGGCGGGCGGCATGATCCGCACGCAGATTCCGCGCTTCCGCCTGCCCGAGAGCGTGATCGACGAGGAGGTGGGCTACGTGTTCGACCTCGACGTCGACTTCCGCCCCAACCACCGCGTCGAGTCGCTCAAGGAGCTGCTGGGGCACGGCTACGACGCCGTGTTCGTGGGCTCGGGCGCCCCGCGCGGTCGCGACCTGGACATCCCCGGGCGCGAGGAGGCCGCGAAGCACATCCACGTGGGCATCGAGTGGCTGGCCTCCGTCTCGTTCGGTCACATCACGAAGGTGGGCAAGCGCGTGATCGTCCTGGGCGGCGGCAACACCGCCATGGACTGCTGCCGATCCGCGCGGCGCATGGGCGGCGAGGACGTGAAGGTGATCGTGCGTTCCGGCTTCGAGGAGATGAAGGCGAGCCCCTGGGAGAAGGAAGACGCGGTCCACGAGGGCATCCCCATCCTCAACTACCTCGTGCCGAAGTCCTTCGTCCACGAAGGCGGGCGGCTCACCGGCATGACCTTCGAGAAGGTGAAGGCCGTCTACGACGACAAGGGCCGGCGCTCGCTCGTGCCCACGGGGGAGCCCGAGCAGCACTTCGAATGCGACGAGGTGCTGGTGGCCGTCGGCCAGGAGAACGCCTTCCCGTGGATCGAGCGCGACATCGGCGTCGAGTTCGACAAGTGGGGCATGCCCGTGCTGGACGCGAAGACGCTCCAGTCGACGCTGCCGAGCGTCTTCTTCGGCGGCGACGCCGCGCTCGGACCCAAGAACATCATCTGGGCCGTGGCCCACGGCCACGAGGCCGCCATCTCGATCGACCGCTTCTGCCAGGGCGAGGACGTCGCCGTGCGCCCGCCGCCCATGACGAACCTGGTGTCGCAGAAGATGGGCATCCACGAGTGGATCTACGACAACCAGATCGTGCCGGACGCGAGGAACCGCGTTCCCCTCAAGGAGCTCACGATCGCGCTCAAGGACATCCGGCAGGAGGTGGAGCTGGGCTTCGACCCCGAGCTCGCCTGGAAGGAGGCGCAGCGCTGCCTCAACTGCGACGTGCAGACGGTGTTCGCGCCGAAGCTCTGCATCGAGTGCGACGCCTGCGTCGACATCTGCCCGATGGACTGCATCACCTTCACCGAGGACGGGGAGGAGGCCGAGGTGCGCGCGCGGCTGAGCGCCCCGGCGCGCAACGCCTCGCAGGACCTCTACGTCGGCGCGGGGCTCAAGACCGGGCGCATCATGGCCAAGGACGAGGACGTGTGCCTGCACTGCGGCCTGTGCGCGGAGCGCTGCCCGACGGGCGCGTGGGACATGCAGAAGTTCTACCTCGAGCTGACTCACGCCGGGTCCGGCTGCCGCGACGGCGCGCCCGCCCGGAAGGCCGCGTGAGCGCGGCCCGCGACGGAACGGAAAGCCCATCCACACCATGAAGAGAATCCAGGCGGTCAACGACTTCGTCGTCAAGTTCGCGAACGTGAACGGCTCGGGCTCGGCCTCGGCCAACACGCTGTTCGCCAAGTCCATCATGCGCATGGGCGTGCCGGTGAGCCCGCGCAACATCTTCCCGTCCAACATCCAGGGCCTGCCCACCTGGTACGAGGTGCGCGTCAGCGAGAAGGGCTGGCTCGGCCGCCGCGGCGGCGCCGACCTCATGGTGGCGATGAACCCGCAGACCTGGGAGAAGGACGTCGTGGAGATCGAGCCCGGCGGCTACCTCTTCTACGACTCCTCCAAGCCGCTGCCGTCGGACAAGTTCCGCGCCGACGTCACGGTGCTGGGCATGCCGCTCACCGAGATCTGCAACGCGACCTACACGGACGCGCGCCAGCGCCAGCTCTTCAAGAACATCATCTACGTGGGCGCGCTCGCCGCGCTCCTCGAGATCGACATCGCCGAGGTGGAGAAGCTCATCGGCGAGCAGTACAAGGGCAAGGAGAAGCTCCTCGAGCCCAACATCCGGGCGCTGCACCTGGGGCGCGACTACGCGAGGGCGCACCTGCCGTGCCCGCTGGGAATCACGGTCCGTCGCTCCGACAAGGTGGGACGCAAGATCTTCATCGAGGGCAACAACGCCACCGCGCTGGGCGCCGTCTACGGGGGCGCGACCGTGTGCGCGTGGTACCCGATCACGCCCTCGTCGTCGGTGGCCGAGGCCTTCGGGCGGCACTGCCGGAAGTTCCGCACCGACCCGGCCACGGGCAGGAACAACGTGGCCATCGTGCAGACCGAGGACGAGCTCGCCTCCATCGGGATGGTGATCGGGGCGGCCTGGAACGGCGCGCGCGCCTTCACGGCCACCTCGGGCCCGGGCGTTTCGCTCATGACGGAGTTCATCGGCCTCGCCTACTTCGCCGAGATCCCGGCGGTCATCGTGAACGTGCAGCGCGCCGGCCCCTCGACGGGCATGCCCACGCGCACGCAGCAGGCCGACATCCTCGCCTGCGCCTACGCCTCCCACGGCGACACCAAGCACGTGCTCCTGTTCCCGGAGGACGCGAAGGAGGCGTTCCTCCTCACCGCCGACGCGCTGGACCTCGCCGACCGCCTGCAGACGCCCGTGTTCGTGATGACCGACCTCGACATCGGCATGAACGAGCGCCTGTGCGAGCCGCTCGAGTGGGACGATTCGCGCACCTACGACCGCGGCAAGGTCCTCACCCACGACGACCTCGAGGCCGGCAAGCGCTTCGGCCGCTACCTGGACGTGGACGACGACGGCATCACCTACCGCACCTACCCCGGCACGCACCCCAGGCGCGGCTCCTTCTTCACCCGCGGCACGAGCCGCGACCGCTACGCGCGCTACACGGAGGAGGGCAGCGCCTACGTGGACAACATGCAGCGCCTGCTGCGCAAGTTCGAGACGGCCAAGCTCTACGTCCCCGAGCCGGTCGTGAAGGACTCGCCGCGGGTCGCCAACCACGGCGTGATCTACTACGGCTCCACGGCCTGCGCCATGGACGAGGCGCTCGCCGACCTCGAGGCCGAGGGGATCGCCCTCGACGCCCTGCGCGTCCGCGCCTTTCCGTTCCAGGACTCGGTGATCGAGTTCATCAACGCCCACGACCACGTCTTCGTCGTCGAGCAGAACCGGGACGGGCAGCTGCGCACGCTCCTGCTCAACGAGGGGGCGCTCGATCCTTCGCGGCTGTCCTCGGTGCTGCACTACGACGGCACGCCCGTCACCGCGCGCTTCATCCGCCAGGAGATCGAGGAGCGCCTGTCGGCCTTCAACGTGCGCCCGATGCGGCGCACCGCCGCGGCCGGAGAGTGAACCCATGACCTACCTCGCCAAGCCCAAGCTGCACCATCCCGACCTGCCCCCGAACGCGCTGGGCTTCACGCGCCGCGACTACGAGGGTACGATCTCCACGCTCTGCGCCGGCTGCGGGCACGACTCGATCAGCGCGGCCATCATCCAGGCCTGCTGGGAGCTCGCCATCGAGCCGCACAAGGTGGCCAAGCTCTCGGGGATCGGCTGCTCCTCGAAGACCCCGACCTACTTCCTCGACAAGTCGCACGGCTTCAATTCGGTGCACGGGCGCATGCCCTCGGTGCTCACGGGCGCGAACCTCGCCAACCGCGACCTCATCTACCTGGGCGTCTCCGGCGACGGGGACTCGGCCTCCATCGGCCTGGGCCAGTTCGCGCACGCGATGCGCCGCGGCGTCAACATGACCTACATCGTGGAGAACAACGGCGTCTACGGCCTCACCAAGGGGCAGTTCTCGGCCACCGCCGACCGGGGCTCCAAGTCCAAGCGCGGGGCGGTGAACACGGACGAGGGCATCGACCTCGCCATCCTCGCGGTGCAGCTCGGCGCCACCTATGTCGCGAGGAGCTTCTCCGGCGACAAGGCGCAGCTGGTGCCCCTCATCAAGGGCGCGCTCACGCACCCCGGGGCGGCCTTCATCGACGTGGTCTCGCCCTGCGTGGCCTTCAACAACCACGAGGGCTCGACGCGCAGCTACGACTACGTGAGGAACCACAACGAGGCCGTCAACCGCCTTGACGTGATCACGGTGCACAGGGAGATCACCACGGAGTACGCCCCCGGCTCGGTGCAGGAGGTGCGGCAGCACGACGGCTCGGTGCTGCGCCTTCGCAAGCTCTCCGAGGACTACGATTCCTCCAGCCGCATCTCCGCCATGAGCTACGTGCAGTCGCGCTACGCCCACGGCGAGATCGTGACGGGCCTTCTCTACGTGGAGCCGGACGCGACCGACCTGCACGCGAGCCTCAACACGACCGACGTGCCGCTCAACCGGCTCACGGAGAAGGAGCTCTGCCCGGGTTCGGCCGCGCTGGAAAAGTTCAACGCCAGCCTGCGCTGAGGGCGGGAAGGATGGCCCCCGTCGTCGACCTTCGCAGCGACACCGTCACGCGCCCCACGCCCGCCATGCGCGAGGCGATGGCCCGGGCGGAGGTGGGCGACGACGTCTTCGGCGACGATCCGACGGCCAGGGCGCTGGAGGCGCGCGCCGCGGCGATGTTCGGGATGGAGGCCGGGCTCTTCTTCCCCACGGGAACCCAGTCCAACCTCGCCGCCCTCATGGCCCACTGCGGCCGGGGCGAGGAGGTGATCGTCGGCCAGGACGCCCACACCTACCGCTACGAGGGGGGCGGGGCGGCCGTCCTGGGCTCCATCCAGCCGCAGCCGGTCCAGAACCTGCCCGACGGGACGCTCGACCTCGCGATGGTCGAGGCGGCGATCAAGCCGGACGATTCCCACTTCGCCATCACCCGGCTCCTCGCGCTGGAGAACACCATCGGCGGCAAGGTGATCGGGCGCGACTACCTGGCCCGCGCCATCACGCTCGCCTGGAAGCGGGGGCTCTCCACCCACCTCGACGGCGCGCGCGTCTTCAATGCCGCGGTGAAGCTGGGCATGCCCGTGAGCGCGCTGTGCGCCGGGTTCGACACGGTCTCCGTGTGCCTTTCCAAGGGCCTGGGGACGCCGGCCGGCACCGTGCTCGTGGGTCACGCGGGCCTCGTCGCCCGGGCGCGGCGCATCCGCAAGATGCTGGGCGGCGGCATGCGGCAGGTGGGGATCCTCGCGGCGGCGGGCCTCCACGCGCTCGAGCACCACGTGGAGCGGCTGGCCGAGGACCACGCCACCGCCCGGCGGCTCGCCACGGGGCTCGCGGCGGCCGGCTACGAGGTCGAGGCCCCGCAGACCAACATGGTGTTCGTGAAGGTGGCGAAGGAGCGTTGCGCGGCGTTGCAGGAGCACCTGGCGGCGGGCGGCGTCACGGCGATCGTCTCGCCGCGCACGCGGCTGGTCACGCACCTGGACGTGGACGCCGCCGGCGTCGATCGCGCCGTCGCGGCCTTCGCTTCGTTCGTCCCGGTCGCCCCCGCCTGACCCTTGCGGAAGGAGTCGCACGTGAACCTGTGCCGGATCGCGCTACTGGCAGTCGCCCTTGCCGCCGGCACCGCCGGGGCGTTCGACCGCCTCGCCACGCTCGACACGCGGCCGGGAGTGAGCGTCGAGTACTGGGTGATGGAGCGCAAGGATTCCGGGGCGACCCTTGTGCTCCTGCCGGGCGGCGCCGGCAACCTGGGCATCGGCAAGCGCGGGGGGCCCCCGGCCTCGGACAACTTCCTCACGCGCTCCCGCGACCTCTTCGCCGACGCGGGCTTCAACGTGGTCGTGATGGGCCGGCCGAGCGACCGGACGGAGCTGGACGCGACGTTCCGGGCCGGCCCCGAGCACCTCCAGGACCTGCGGATGCTCGTCGAGAGGCTCGGCCGGGACTTCG
>CAZNWZ010000022.1:0-5645 GCA_964576455.1 uncultured Lysobacter sp. | reverse complement strand
CCCGAGCACCTCCAGGACCTGCGGATGCTCGTCGAGAGGCTCGGCCGGGACTTCGGCAAGCCGGTGTGGCTGGTGGGCACGAGCCGCGGCACGATCTCCGCCGCCGCGGCGGCGATCGCGCTGCCGCCGCCGGCGATCGCGGGGGTCGTCCTCACCGCCAGCGTGACGAACGGGAACAACACGGTTCCCGTTCCGTCCCTCGCGCTCCACGAGATCCGGGTCCCGGTGCTGGTGATGCACCATCGGCAGGACGCGTGCCGCATCTGCCGGCCGGAGCGCGCCGAGCGGATCGTCGCCGGCCTGAAGAACGCCCCGGTCAGGAGCCTTCAGCTCGTCGACGGCGGCGGCGGAGCCCAGGGCGACCCTTGCGAGGCCATGCACTGGCACGGGTTCGTGGGCATGGAGAAGGAAGCGGTGGCGGCGATCGCCGCCTGGATCCGCAAGCCGTCGCCGTAAGGGGGAACCCCCTAGAGAACCTCCGCCGCGTGGTCCGCGAGCCGCGAGCGCTCGCCGCGCGTGAGCGTGATGTGGCCGCTGTGGCCCCAGCCCTTGAAGCGGTCCACGACGTAGGTGAGGCCCGAGGAGCCCTCCGTGAGGTAGGGCGTGTCGATCTGGGCGATGTTGCCCAGACACACGACCTTGGTCCCGGGCCCGGCGCGCGTGATGAGCGTCTTCATCTGCTTGGGCGTGAGGTTCTGCGCCTCGTCGATGATGAGGTACTTGTTGATGAAGGTGCGCCCGCGCATGAAGTTGAGGCTCTTCACCTTGATGCGGCTGCGGATGAGGTCGGCGGTCGCCGCGCGCCCCCAGTCCCCGGCCTCGTCGTCGGTCTTCATGAGCACGTCGAGGTTGTCCTCGAGGGCGCCCATCCACGGGGTCATCTTCTCCTCCTCGGTGCCGGGCAGGAAGCCGATGTCCTCGCCGACCGGGACCGTGACCCGCGTCATGATGATCTCGCTGTAGACCTTGTACTCGAGGGTCTGCATGAGGCCGGAGGCGAGCGTGAGCAGGGTCTTGCCGGTACCCGCCTGGCCCAGGAGCGTCACGAAGTCGACCTCGGGGTCCATGAGCAGGTTCAGCGCGAAGTTCTGCTCGCGGTTCCTGGAGGTGATGCCCCAGATGTTGTTCTTGTGGTGCGAGTAGTCCCGGAGGGTCTGCAGCGTCGCCACGCGGCCCTTCACGTCCTTCACGATGGCGTAGAAGGGCCGGTCCCCCTCCTGGAAGACGAACTGGTTGACGAGCATGGCGGGGGCGAGCGGCCCCTTCACGCGGTAGAGCGTGCGGCCGTGCTCCTGCCAGCTCTCCACGTCCTTGCCGTGCCGGTCCCAGAAGTCCTCCGGCAGCTCCAGCATGCCGGTGTAGAGGAGGTCCGTGTCCTCCAGCACCTTGTCGTTGAAGTAGTCCTCGGCCGGCAGCCCGATCGCATGCGCCTTGATGCGCATGTTGATGTCCTTGGACACCAGCACCACCTGGCGCTTGGGGAAGCGCTGCTTCAGGTGCATGGCCACGCCCAGGATCACGTTGTCGGCCTTCTGCGAGGCGACCGACTCGGGGATGTCGGCGGACACCGCGTGCGTCTGCAGGAAGAGCCGGCCCAGGGCTTCGCCGTGCGTCTTGCCCTTGAGGGCGTAGCCGGACTCGATGTCGCCCATGCCGGAGGAGACGATCTCGTCCAGGAAGCGGCTCGCCTGGCGCGCGTTCCTCGCGACCTCGCTCATGCCCTTCTTGTTGTCGTCGAGCTCCTCGAGCGTGACCATGGGCAGGTACACGTCGTGCTCCTCGAAGCGGAAGAGGCTCGTGGGGTCGTGCATGAGCACGTTGGTGTCGAGGACGAAGAGCTTCACGGCGGCCGCCTGCCGGGCCGACCGTCCTTCGCCGTGGCTGTCGCGCTTGCGGTGCATGGGGGCCTCCGAGGACTCCGGGGCGTGGGAAGACGCCTCGCCGGCTTCGGAGCGCGGCGAGTCACGCAGGTTGTCGTTGGGCATCAGGGCTGGGCGCCGGGGGTGGGAAATCCGCGGGGAGTCAGGGCGATTTCGCGAAGTCGAGGACTTCCTTCGCGTGGCCGGCCACCTTCACGCCGCGCCACTCGCGCGCGATGCGACCTTCCCGGTCGATCGCGAAGGTGCTGCGCTCGATGCCGCGCACCTGCTTCCCGTACATGTTCTTCATCTTGATGACGCCGAAGATCGCGCAGGCCTTCTCCTCGGCGTCCGACAGGAGCTCGAAGGGGAAGGAGAACTTCTGCCGGAACTTCTCGTGCGAGGCGATCGAGTCGCGCGAAACCCCGAAGATCGCCCACCCCGCCCTGGCGAATTCCGCGTGCAGCTCGCGGAACTGCAGGCTCTCGTCCGTGCAGCCCGGGGTGTTGTCCTTGGGATAGAAGTAGAGGATGAGCGGGTGGCCGTGGAAGGCCGAGAGCCGGAATCGCTGGTTGCCAGTGGCGGGGAGCTCGAAATCCGGGACTGCCTTGCGTTCGCTCATCCAGGGGGTCCAAAGAGTTGACCGCGACCTATGGTGGCCAAGTTCCTTGAAAAACGCAAGCTATGGCGTTGATGGGGAAGGAAGAAAGGCCGGGCCCTGCAGGGCCAGGGTGCCGCTTCGCCCCGCAATCTCGCCGTCCTGGACGGCATGCAGGGGCAGGGCGGCGGGGTCCAGGCAGGCGTGCAGGTCGCGCAGGGCCACGAGCTCGTAGCCCTGCGCCTTCCAGCCCTCGAGGAGGCGCTCGAAGGCGGGCGCGAGCTTCATGCCCTCGAGCTCCGCATGCAGGGTGAAGACGTGATGGCGGGGCTCGCGCGTGCGCGCGAGGACGGCTTCGGCCACGTTCGCTTCCGTGACGCCGTCCAGCCCGATGAGCTCGTCGAGCGTGGGCAGCGTCGTGGGCAGCTGCGGGCACGCGACGATCTCCGCCCGGCACACCGGAAGGAAAGGGTGGGTGCCGCGCGAGTCGGAGCAGTATTCGAAGCCGAAGCGCTGCGTGCGCCGCCAGGCGTGGACGTTCATCTGCCAGCCGGCCGCCCCGTGCACCGCCGGCTCGGCGGCGAAGACCTCGCGGAAGCGATCGCGCGCGAGCGCCATCTGGCGCTCCGTCCAGGCCTCGTCCGCCGCGCCCACCCCGTCCTGCCACTTCACGTGGTCCCAGGTGTGGATGCCGACCTCGAACCCGGCGTCGCGCACGCTGCGCAGGATGGGCCCGCAGCGCTTGCCGATGTCGGGGCCCGGCAGGAGCGTGCCGTAGAGGAGGGTGCGGATGCCGTAGTGGGAGAGGACGGATGTCCGGCCCACCTTGCCGAGGAATCCGGGGCGGAAGACGCGCTTGATGGCCCGCCCGGTGTGGTCGGGGCCGAGGCTGAAGAGGAAGGTGGCGCCGGCGCCGTGCTTCCCGAGCAGCTCCACGAGCCGGGGCACGCCCTCGCGGGTGCCGCGGTAGGTGTCGACGTCGATCTTGAGGGCGAGCTTCAAGGGGCGGGGCGGATCGAAAAGGCGCGCATGCTAGCATACGCGCCCCTCGCGAGACCGCCCGCATGAACGCACCCCGACAGTCGGCCGAGCCCACCCCCTACGAGAGCCTGGGCGGAGAGACCGCCGTGCGCGCCCTCGTGGACCGCTTCTACGACCTCATGGACCTCGATCCCGCCTTTGCGGGCATCCGCAAGCTCCACCCGCCGGCCCTCGACGAGTCGCGCGACAAGCTCTTCTGGTTCCTGTCCGGCTGGCTGGGCGGGCCGCCGCTCTTCGCGCAGAAGAAGGGTCACCCCATGCTGCGGGCCCGGCACCTGCCGTACGCCATCGGCGTCGACGAGCGCGACCAGTGGCTCAAGTGCATGAGCCAGGCGATGGAGGAGGAGGGCGTGGACCCGGAGCTGCAGCGCGCGCTCGCGAAGGCCTTCTTCGGCACCGCGGACTGGATGCGCAACCGGCCCGAGAAGTGAAGGGGACGCTACCCTTCACCCCTGCCCGCACCGGGCGCATGATGGCGCTATCGCCTTTCCGGGCTCGGCATGCTAAACTGCTGAATTTCCTGCGATTTTGATCGCAGCACTAGGATCCCCATGCCGCGCCCCTTGCGCAACATCGCCATCATCGCCCACGTCGACCACGGCAAGACCACGCTCGTCGACAAGCTCCTGCACCAGGCGGGCACCTTCGCCGCGCACCAGCACATCGCCGAACGGGTGATGGACTCCGGCGACATCGAGAAGGAGCGGGGCATCACCATCCTCGCCAAGAACACGGCCGTGGACTACGCGGGCGTCCACATCAACATCGTGGACACGCCCGGCCACGCCGACTTCGGCGGCGAGGTGGAGCGCGTGCTCTCGATGGTGGACGGCGTCGTGCTGCTCGTGGACGCCGTCGAGGGCCCCATGCCCCAGACCCGCTTCGTCACGCGCAAGGCGCTCGCCCAGGGGCTCAAGCCCATCGTGGTGGTGAACAAGGTGGACCGCGACGGAGCGCGCCCCGACTGGGTCGTGAACCAGACCTTCGACCTCATGGACAAGCTGGGCGCGAGCGAGGACCAGCTCGACTTCCCGGTCGTGTACGCCTCGGCGCTCAACGGCTGGGCCTCCCGCGAGGCCGGCAGGACGGGCCAGGACATGCGCCCGCTCTTCGAGGCGATCCTCGAGCACGTGCCCGCCCCCACCGGCGACCCCGAGGGCCCGCTGCAGCTCCAGATCAGCGCCGTGGACTATTCCAGCTTCCTCGGGCGCATCGCCGTCGGCCGCATCCGGCGGGGCACGATCCGCAAGGCGCAGGAGGTGATGATCCTCTCGGGCGAGGCGCCCCCGCGCAAGGCGAGGATCGGCCTCGTGCGCTCCTTCCAGGGCCTCGAGAAGGTCGAGATGGACGAGGCGGCCGCGGGCGAGATCGTGTCCGTCACCGGCATCGAGGACTTCAGCATCGGCGCGACCTTCGCCGACGCGGAAAGGCCCGAGGCGCTGCCCTTCCTGGGCGTGGACGAGCCCACGCTCACGATGAACTTCCAGGTCAACACCTCGCCCTTCGCCGGGCAGGAGGGCAAGTACGTCACCAGCCGCCAGATCCGGGACCGCCTCACGAAGGAGCTGCTCGCCAACGTGGCGCTGCGCGTGGAGGACACGGACGACGCCGACGTGTTCCGCGTCTCCGGCCGCGGCGAGCTGCACCTCACCATCCTCATCGAGAACATGCGCCGCGAGGGCTACGAGCTCGCGGTCGGCAAGCCGCGCGTCGTGGTGAAGGAGGTCGACGGCGCGAGGATGGAGCCGTGGGAGATCCTCACCGTGGACGTCGAGCAGGAGCACCAGGGCCGCCTCATGGAGGAGCTGGGCCGGCGCGGCGGCGAGCTGCAGGACATGGTGCCGGACGGCAAGGGCCGCGTGCGCCTGGACTACCGCATGCCCTCGCGCGGCCTCATCGGCTTCCACATGGAGTTCATGACCCTCACGCGCGGCACCGGCATCAAGAGCCACGTCTTCGACGAGTACGCCCCGGTGAAGGGCGAGATCCCCTCGCGGCGAAACGGCGTGCTCATCTCCTCGGAGCAGGGCGAGGCGGTGGCCTACGCCATCTGGAACCTCGAGGACCGCGGGCGCATGTTCGTCTCGCCCGGGGAGCGCGTCTACGAGGGCATGATCGTCGGCATCCACAGCCGCGACAACGACCTC
>CAZNWZ010000021.1:0-23832 GCA_964576455.1 uncultured Lysobacter sp. | reverse complement strand
GCCCGGCTTCGCCATCGCCATGGCGGCGTGGATCATGAGGTTGTCTCCGGGGCGCACCTCGATCGTGAACGCGGGGCCGGCGAGCTTCATCGCGGGCGCGAGAGGCGCCACGCGGTCCAGCGTGCCGCGCCGGCCCGCGACGTCCGCGAGGATCGCGGCCTGGTACTTCGCCGCCTGCGCCACGACGTCGGCGGGGACGCGGGTGAAGTCGCGGCGGACGTCGGCGAGATTGGGGTCTGTCATGGTGCTTCCTTTCGTGGTCTTCCGGATGGATGTGCGGGGACGGCGCTTCGCTCAGGTGCCTTCGCCGTCCTCGATGACGCGCTCGCGGCCCCGCCTGAGGGAGGGCACCACCATGGCGGCGAGGAGCAGCGCCGAGAGCAGCAGGAACACGAGGCTGATGGGGCGGGTGACGAACACGGTGAAGCTGCCTTCGGACATGAGGAGCGCGCGCCGCAGGTTCTCCTCGAGCATCGGCCCCAGCACGTAGCCGAGGATGAGGGGCGCGGGCTGGCACTCGAGCTTGGCGAACACGTAGCCGAGTACGCCGATGACGGCGCAGAGATAGACGTCGACGGCGCTGTTGTTGAGGCTGTAGTTGCCCACCGAGGCGAAGACGAGGATGGCGGGGAAGAGGAAGCGGTAGGGCACCTGCGTGAGCCGCGCCCACACGCCCACGAGCGGCAGGTTCAGCAGGAGCAGCAGCACGTTGCCCACCAGCATGCTCGCCACCAGCCCCCAGAAGAGCTCCGGCTTGGTGGTCATCACCGCGGGTCCCGGCTGGATGCCCTGCATGGTGAGGGCGCCCAGCACGAGGGCCATCACGGCGGTCGCGGGGATGCCCAGCGTGAGGGTGGGGATGAAGTGCGTCTGCGCCGCGGCGTTGTTGGCGGCCTCGGGCGCGGCAACCCCTTCGATGGCGCCCTTGCCGAAGCGGTCCGGGTCCTTGGCGAGCTTCTTCTCCAGCATGTACGCCGAGAAGGAAGCGACGGACGCCGTGACGCCCGGCAGCGCGCCGAAGAAGGAGCCGAGCGCCGTGCCCCGGAGGGTGGGCATCGTGATCGCCTTGATGTCGGCCCAGGTGGGCATGAGGTCCTTCACGTCCTTGGAGAACACCTCGACGGTCCCGCTTCGCGCGAGGTTCAGGACGATCTCGGAGACGGCGAAGAGGCCCACCGCCACCACCGTGAAGCCCACGCCGTCGAGGAGCTCGGCGACGCCGAAGGAGAACCGCGGCAGCCCCGAGGTGACGTCGGTGCCGACGATGCCGAGCATGAGCCCCGTCACGACCATGGCGAGCGACTTCACGAGGTCGCCGTGAGCCAGCACCGCGGAGAAGACGAGGCCCATCAGCATGAGCGAGAAGTACTCGGCCGCGCCGAACTCGAGCGCCCACTTGCCCACGAGCGGGCCGAAAAAGGCGACGAGCAGCGTGGAGATGATCCCCGCCGTGAAGGAGGCGATCGCCGCGGTGGCGAGCGCGGGCCCCGCGCGCCCCTGCCGCGCCATCTGGTAGCCGTCGATGGCCGTCACCGCCGAGGAGACCTCGCCCGGCATGTTCACGAGGATCGCGGTGGTGGAGCCGCCGTACTGGGCGCCGTAGAAGATGCCGGCCAGCATGATGAGCGAGCTCACCGGGTCCAGGCCGAAGGTGATCGGCAGCAGCATCGCGATCGTGACCAGCGGCCCCACGCCGGGCAGCACGCCGATGAGCGTGCCGAGGAAGACGCCGAGGAAGCAGTACGCGAGGTTCTTGAGCGTGAGGGCCACGCCGAACCCGAGCGCCAGGTTCGAGAGGACGTCCATGGCCTACCTCCCGAAGTCGAACGCGAACAGCTCGTAGGGCAGGCCGAGGCCCCAGATGAAGATCGCGACCGCGAGAAGCGACATCGCCACGGCAAGCAGCGCCGCCTCGCCCCACCGGAACTCGCGGCCCGCGTACGCGCTCATCACCGTCAGGACGACTACCGAGGGCACCAGGCCGACGTGCTCCATGAGCCAGCCGAACGCGACAATCGATGCGCTGAGCGCGGCGAGCGGGAACCAGCCCCACTCGCCCTGCACGCGCTCGCCGGAGCGCAGGCCCCGGATCATCGTCACGACGCCGAAGCCCGCGAGGATCACGCCGAGGCTCCGGGGGAAGAACCCGGGCCCCATCTGCTGCACGCTGCCGTAGGGGTAGGAGAGCGCCACGGCGAATCCGCCGGCGCCGATGGCGAGGAACAGCAGCCCCGCGAGGAAGTCGCGGTTGGCGGCGAGGGCGGTCTTCATGGCGCGTCGTGCGGTGGCCGGCCAGCGCGCTCAGTTCACCTTGATGCCGGCTTCCTTGACGACCCCCGCCCACTTGTCGTGGTCGGCCTTGATGAGCGCCGCGAAGGCCGCCGCGCCGACGTCCGTCTTGCCGTTGAGGCGTTCCTGCACGTCCGGCGCGTCGAGCACCTTGGCCACTTCCGCGTCGAGGCGGGCGATGATGGGGGCCGGGGTGCCGGTCGGGACCGCGATGCCGAACCACGTGATGGCCTCGAAGCCGGGGTAGCCCGACTCGGCGACGGTGGGAACGTCCGGCCACTGCGGCGCGCGCTTGGCCGAGGTGACGGCGATGGCGCGAAGCTGGCCCGATTTCACGGGGGCCGTGGCGGATTCGATGGAGGCGACATAGAAATTGGCGCGCCCGCTGATCACGTCCGGCAGCGCCTGCGCCGTGCCCTTGTAGGGGACGTGGGTGTACTTGATGCCGGCCACTTTCTGGAAGTACTCGCCCGCCAGATGCGCGACGGTCGCGTTGCCCGGGGAGGCGAAGAGCAGCTTGCCGGGGTTCGCCTTCGCCGCGGCGACGAGGTCGGCCATCGACTTGATGGGGGAGTTCGCGCTGACCACGATGGCGAGCGGCACGGAGGTGATGAGCCGCACCGGCGAGAAGTCCTTCACCGGGTCGTAGGGCAGGCCCGACATGATGGACGGCGCGATGGACATGTTGCTCGTCTGGCCCACGACGAGCGTGTATCCGTCGGGCTTCGCCTTGGCGGCGGCGTCCAGGCCGACCGTGCCGCCGGCGCCGGCCTTGTTCTCGACCACGACCTTCCAGCCGGCCGTGGCGGTGAGCTTGTCGGCCACGATGCGGCCGAGGATGTCCGTGCCGCCGCCCGGGGGGAAGGGGACGATGAGGCGCACGGGCTTGTCGGGATAGCCGGCCTGCGCCAGCGCGTTGCCGGAGATGCCGGCGGTGAGGACGATTGCGGCCGCGGCGGCGGCACGGGCTGCCCAGCGATTCATGGTGACTCCTCCGGTGGATGGCGGTTGGGATGCGCTCGCCCCGGTGGACCCGGGGTCGCTTGTCGTCCCCGGATCATCGGTGAGACAATTCATCACGTCCATTTCGTTTTTTATTGGAAACGATAAACATGGCGAATCAATTGGACCTTCGCGACCTGCGCTACTTCGAGGCCATCGCGGAGACGGGGCACCTGGGGCACGCCGCGGAGAAGGTCTACCGGTCCCAGCCGGCCCTGACGGGCTGCGTGCGGCGCCTGGAGGCCGCCCTCGGGACGGCGCTCTTCGAGCGGGTCGGCCGCGGCATCCGGCTCACCGCGGCGGGGGAGGCGCTGGCCCGGCGCGCCCGCAGCCTGCGCGTCGCGGCGGAGGACACCGCGCGCGAGATCGCCGAGGTGGGCGCCGGCACCTCCGGCCACGTGCGCATCGGCGTGCTTCCGACGCTCGCCCGCTTCCTGATGCCGCCGCTGTGCCGCGCGTTCCTGCATGACGCCCCCGGCGTCACCGTTCACACCGTCATCGCCCAGAACGACGTGCTCGCGAGCCACCTGGAGGCGGGCGACGTCGATTTCATCCTCACCACCGCCTGGCTGGCCTCGCAGGACGTCGTGAACCACCCTGTCCTCGAGGACGAGGCTGTCGTGATCGCGAGCCGCAGCCACCCGGTCCTCGCGAGGAAGGCGCGCCTGCAGGATCTCCTCGCCTACCGCTGGGTGCTCGCGCCGCCCTCCGTGGGCACGCGGCAGTGGCTCGATCGCGTTTTCCAGGTTCGCGGCCTGCCCGGCCCGCAGGTGCAGATCGAGACCAACCTGATCCTCATGATGCCCACGCTCATCCGCCAGACGGAACTCCTCACCTTCACCTCGCGGCGGCACACCGACCTGGCCGACGCGGGCAACGACCTGCGCGAGGTGCGGGTGAAGGAGACCACCATGCGCCGCCGCTTCGACGTCGCCTACCGCCGCGACGGCTACCTCTCGCCGGCGGCGCAGCGGATGATCAAGCTGCTGCGCACGAAGGGCAGGGCGCTCTTCGCGGGGGAATGAGCGGCACGGTCGCTCTCGCACGATGCCCAGGCCCCGCCCCGCTCCCGTCCCGCAGTCGCGCCTCGAACGGCTGGCGCGCATCGGGCTTGCCGCGGGCGAGCTCGCCGTCGGCGCCGCCAGCGAGGGCATCCGGCGACTCGCGCGCGGGGAAGCGGCCGGGTTCGGGAACGCGCTCCTCAGCGGTGCCAACGCGAAGCGCCTGGCGACGCGCCTCGCGCGCCTGCGCGGCGCGGCCATGAAGATCGGCCAGCTCGTGTCGCTGCAGGGCGAGGATGTGCTGCCGCCGGAATTCGCGCAGGCGCTCGCGATGCTGCGCTCGCAGGCGAATCCCATGCCGCCGGAGCAGGTGCGCCGCGTGCTGGGCCGCGAGTACGGCAAGGGCTGGGAGAAGCGCTTCGCGAGCTTCGACTGGGAGCCCGTCGCCGCCGCCTCGATCGGCCAGGTGCACCGCGCCACCGCGGCGAACGGCCGCGGCCTCGCTCTCAAGATCCAGTACCCGGGCGTGGCCCGCTCGATCGCGAGCGACGTGGACAACGTCGCGGTGCTGCTGCGCCTCTTCAACCTGCTGCCGCTGGGCATCGACGTGGCCGGCATGGCGGCCGAGGCCAAGCGCCAGCTCGCGCAGGAGGCCGACTACGAGGCCGAAGGCCGCTTTCTCGAGCGCTACGCGAAGCTGGTCGCGGGCGAGCCGGGGCTCGTGGTGCCGCGCGTGCACTGGGACCTCACCACGCCGCGCATCATGGCCATGGACTTCATGGAGGGCGAGCCGCTCGAGTCGCTCGCCGCCGCCCCGCAAGCCAGGCGGGAGGCCATCGGGACGCTCCTCGAGCGCCTGCTCTTCCGCGAGCTCTTCGAGTTCCGGGTCATGCAGACCGACCCCAACTTCGCCAACTACCTGTGGCAGCCGGGGAGCGGGCGCGTGGTGCTGCTGGACTTCGGCGCGACGATGCGCTTCGCGCCCGCCTTCGTGGAGAACTACCGGCGCATCACGCGCGCCGTCATCGCGGGGGACCGGGACGAGGTCGCGCAGGGGGCGATCCGCATCGGCTACGCGGCCCCGGACGATTCCCCCGAGCGGCTCGCGGCCGTGGTGGAGGTGATCCTGCTCGTCTGCGAGCCCCTGCGGCACCGCGGCCGCTACGACTTCCCGGGGTCGGACCTGCCCGCCCGCGTCCGCGACCTGGGCTACGACCTCGCCTTCCGCCAGGGCCTCGTGCGCGCGCCGCCGCCCGAGACGATCTTCCTGCACCGCAAGCTCGTGGGGATGTTCCTGCTGCTCGCGCGCCTCGGGGCGCGGGTGGATGCGCGATCGCTCGTGCTGGAATGCCTTCGGGAAGCCTGAGGCGCGCGTTCCGGAAGCCTTGCCGTATGATGCGCGGACGCCGCGACGACAGGAGAATCGCCATGACCTGGACTGCCGGACACGCCGCATCGACGATCCGTCCCCTGCGCCTCCTCGCCGTGGCCTGCGCCGTCGGCCTCGCCTCGTGGGCCCCGACCCTGCACGCGCAGGCCGGCAAGCACGGAGCCTACGTCGGCACGGCCAAGATCACCTATTCGGAAGGCGAGCCGCCCAACCACGTGCTGTACCGCGGCGAGGTGAAGATCACGATCCCGCTCGTGAGCGCCAGCGCCCGCTCCGCCCGGGGGGAGCTCGACGACGTGGCCAAGCCGAGCGCCACCGCGCAGATCACGCACTTCGAGAAATCCCAGCGCGCCACGGCGCCCGATTCCGCCGGCCGCATCAACACCACCACCTGCAAGCTGGCGGCCCCCGCCGAGGTGCCCATGATGGTGCAGGGCGGGCTCGACGTGGATTACCGGAAGAAGACCTACGGGATGTACTTCGCGCTGCTGTCCGTGAAGGAGGTCGCGCTCGACTGCGCCCATTCGACCTCCGGCCCCTTCAAGAAGAAGGAAGGGGTGATCCTTTCGCTCGGCACGCACGAAGCCGGGCTGGACCATCCGGGGCTGCCCTTCACGGATCCCGCGCGGCTCGTCGCGAAGCACTCCATGGTCGCGGGACCGGGGATGAAGGACAAGCGGGCGAAGGTCGAGCAGGAGTGGGACCTGCAGCTCAGGCGCTGAGGGTTCCCCGCCGCCAGAGCCCGGCAAGGAGGGCGAAGTACGCGGCGTAGAGCACGCCCGCGTGCCACTCCAGGACGTTCTTCAGCCGGTTCCCGAGTTCGGGGTCGCCCAGCACCGGCGGCACGAAGACGTTGGCGAGCCCCATCGCGAGCAGCACGCCCAGCAGCCCCGGCAAGGCGAGGTCGAGCCGCGCCGGCAGCCGCGAGGCGCCTGAAAGGGCCACCGATCGAAGCTGGCCGCCCGTGACGAGCATGCACAGGAACGTGCCGCCGAAGTAGCCCACGATCCCGTATCGCCGCATCCACTGGTACACGCTGCCCTCGGTGCCGAGGAAGGTGGCGTAGAGCACGAGGCACGCCGCCGCTGCCACGCCCAGCCCCCGCAGCCACGCGAGGGAGCGTCCCGTCGCCCCCAGCCCCCGAAGCCACGGCACGCACAGCCACCAGGTGAGGCCCTGCAGCAGGGCCGCCGGGATGACGATCGCGCGGAAGACCGGATTCGCGGGCCCGTGCCGCGCCGCACGGCTCACCGAGACGCAGCCGTCGACGAACGGGTTGCAGGCCGGGATCAGTTCCTGCGAAACCGAGATGCCGAAGGCGACCAGCGAGGCGAGGGGCGGCAGCAGGCCCGCGACCAGGGGCAGGATCCACGCCAGTGCCGGGTAGGGGGTTCGCATCGCCAGTGGAATGCTACCTCCGAGTGGCGTCGCCGGCGCTCCTGTGTTGGAGCAATTGACAACGCCTTGAGATGTTGGCATGATCTCCAACATGTCGGCCGTGGAGCTCCTGCGCACGAGAATCGTCCTCTCCGGGGAGTCGTTCGCCGAGTTGGTCCTTTGGCAGGTGCCCAGGCCGGTGGCGGGCTCGTCCCATCCCTTCAAGTACCGGCTGGCCTACGTCGTGGCTGGCGAATGCGTCGTTCGCTACGACAACGAGGCCGGCAAGGGCGACCATCGGCATTACGGCGACCGGGAAGGTGTCTATGCATTCCAGGCGCCCGAGAAGCTGATCGCAGACTTCAGACGCGATATCGCGAGGTGGAACCGTGAGAACCGTGACACTTGACGTTCGAAATCCCGGCGAGGCGATGCAGGAGTTCGTCGGCGCCTGGAAGTCGGGGAGGGCTGCGAAGAGCGCGCGCATCAGCTTCGCGAGCCCCGAGTTGCTTTGGAAGGTCCTCACCGCCAAGCGCTGGGAACTGCTTCGTGCCCTATGTGGAGCCGGGGCGATCTCGATTCGCGAGGCCGCGCGTCGCGTCGGCCGGGACGTGAAGGCGGTTCACGGCGACGTGACGGCCCTGCTGGCCGCCGGCGTCCTCGATCGGACGGAAGATGGGCGCGTCGTCTTTCCTTACGAGGCGATCAAGGTCGAGTTCCTGCTCCACGCAGCCTGACGCGCGGGCCGCATCGCCCTTGCGGGCATGCCGCAACGCCCGGCCTGGCCGCCGGGAAGCGGCCTCACAACACCTGGTTCACCAGCCGGTCCACCCGCGTGCGGGCCAGCCGTTTCAGCAGCCGCCGGACGGGCGCGGGATAGCTTTCGACGCTCTCGAGCGACTTGTGGTGATCCAGGCGCCGCGCGTGCGCGAGCACCCGGTTCAGCTCGGCCCGGTTCTGCGCGGCCAGCAGCTTGTGGGGGTCGTGGACGAGGAGCCCGTTCTCCAGGTCCATGCGCCACGCCCTCGGATTGACGTTGTTGCCGGTGAGGAGCGAATAGTCCTCGTCCACCATGAGGCCCTTGAGGTGGAAGGTGTGGCCATCGTGGTGCCACAGGCGCACCTCGAGCATCCCGCGGTCGATGGCGCCCTGCCGCGCCCGGCAGTAGCGGCGCAGGTTGCCCTCGTAGAGATAGGGCAGCACGCCGATCGCCTTGAACGGCTCCTCGGGCGGGATGTAGAAGTCGTTGGCGACCTTGTCGGCCACGACGATCGTGACCTTGCAGCCTTCCGCGAGCTTCGCGTCGAGCGCCCGGCGCACGGGGCCGGGCAGGTTGAAGTAGGGCGTGAAGAGGACGAGCCTCTCCACGGCCCGCCGGATCAGCGCCAGCACGATGGCGTTGAGCCCGTTGTCGCGGATTCCCAGGCCGACGAGGGGCGTGACGCCCACTTCGCCGTCGCGGATCGTTCCCCCGGCCAGGGGGTAGCGGGCCTTCGCCAGCTCGCGGCGGAACCGGGCGATGGCCGGGCGCAGGGACGCGGTCTTCGGCACCGTGCGCGAATCCAGCGCATGCACGGCCGGGCTCGGGCGCACCACGTGCAGGAGCAGTCCCGCGAGGCTGTCGGCCAGGTGGCGGTCCCGGAGCACGTGGTAGCGGTCCAGGCGGTAGCGCTCGTGGCGATGCAGGTAGACGTCGTTGAGGCTGGCGCCGCTGTACAGGACCGTGTCGTCGACGACGAAGCCCTTCAGGTGCATGACGCCCATCACCTCGCGGGTCTGCACCGGCACGCCGTAGATGGGAACGCCCGGGCCGAGGCGGCGGGCCACCTCCCGGTACAGGGCCGCATTGCCTTCGCTCCGGGCCTTGCCGATGAGCCCGCGCTGCGCCCGGTGCCAGTCCACGAAGACCGCGACCTGCAGCGCCGGCCGCGCCGCCTTGGCGGCGTGCAGGGCGGAGAGCACCTCGCGCCCGGCGTCGTCGTCCTGCAGGTAGAGCGTGGCGATGAGGATCCGCTCGCGGGCCCGGGCGATGAGGTCCAGCAGCGTCCGGCGGAACTCGGCCGGTCCCGAAAGGGCCGCGACGCGGTCCGCCGCCAGCGGGATGCAGGGCAGGTCCTCGAGGACGGGACCGTCGGGGCCGCGGCCCCTGAGGCGCCGCCAGGTGCTGGCCAGGGCCGAGGTCCTGCGGGGAGGGGAGGATTTCCTTTCCACAGGCAGGACTATAAGGGCAGGGAATCGTCCGCGTCGCGCCGGTGCGCCGTCCGCCCGCTTGGTTCAAACTGGGCGGGTGCGCGATTTCCGCGCGGCAAGGACTTCAAGGGAGCGAGAGCGTGACCGAATTCGAAAGCCTGCGGGACCAGCTGAGGGACTTCGCGACGGCCCGCGACTGGGACCAGTTCCACTCCCCCAAGAACCTCGCGATGGCGCTGGCGGGCGAGGCCGGGGAGCTCCTCGAGAACTTCCAGTGGCTCACGGAGGAGCAGAGCCGCCATCCGCCGCCGGAGGTCCTCGCCGCGGCGAGCGAGGAGATCGCCGACGTCCTGCTCTACCTCGTCCGCCTCAGCGACAAGCTGGGCATCGACCCGCTCGAGGCCGCCAACCGAAAGATGGTCGCCAACGCGCGGAAGTACCCCGTCGAGAAGGCGCGCGGCACGGCCCGGAAGTACACCGAGCTCTAGCATGGGCGAGCTCCCGGTCATCGACTGGACGGAGGACGGCGAGGCGCGGTCGGCCCGCTGGCGCTCGGAGAGCGGCGCCCCGCCCCCGAAGCAGATGGCGATCGTGGACGACACCCTGACGGCCGACCAGGCCTACGGGCTCGCCTGCCAGGGGACGGCCCTGCTGTGGCGCGGCGACTTCCAGAACGCGCGCCAGATCCTCGCCGCGATGGCCAAGCGTGCCGACCGCCCTCCGCGAAAGGCGAAGAAGCCCGCCGAACCCGGGGCGCCTTCGCCGCCCGCGGGAGCCTTCCACCTGCATCGCCAGGCCCAGTCGCAGCGGGCGCGCACCCTCGGCATGCTGCTCGTGGAGGTCGAGGAGGATTACGTCCTCGCGCTGCGGCGCGCGCCCGTCCTGCGGCAGGCCTGCACGGAGGCGTGGGGACCGGGCGAAGGGCCCACGGTGGTGTCGCTGCGGGAGTTGCTGGGCCTCGTCGGCGCGCACGAGTGGCGGGCCAAGGGAATCTCCATTCCCGCGATCGGCGGCCGCATCCACCCGCACTACGGGGTGTTCACGCCCGTCCGCCGGGAGTACGTGGACCTCGTCGCGCAGGCGCCCCTGCCGGCGCTGGTGTCGTCTCACAGCGTCGCCTTCGACGTGGGCACCGGCACGGGCGTGCTGGCCGCGGTCCTCGCGCGGCGCGGGATCCGGCGCGTCGTCGCCACGGACCAGGATCCCCGCGCGCTGGCCTGCGCCCGCGAGAATGTCGAGCGGCTGGGACTCGCGAAGTCGGTGGAAGTCGTCGAGGCCGATCTCTTCCCCGACGGGCAGGCCGCGCTCGTCGTCTGCAACCCGCCGTGGGTCCCCGCGCGCCCGGGCACGCCCATCGAGCGCGGGATCTTCGACCCGGAGAGCCGGATGCTGCGGGGGTTTCTCGGCGGCCTTGGCGCGCACCTGCTGCCCGGTGGCGAGGGCTGGCTGGTCCTCTCGGATCTCGCCGAGCACCTGGGCCTGAGGACACGGGAGGAGCTGCTCGCGATGATCGATGCCGCGGGCCTCGCGGTGATCGGGCGCAGGGACACCCGGCCGCGGCATCCCAAGGCGGCCGACGAGGACGACCCGCTGCATGCGGCGCGCGCCGCTGAGGTAACCTCCCTCTGGTGCCTCGCCTGCAAGCCCACCTCATGACCGCCGACACCCCCCAATCCGCCCGCAAGGCCCAGATCGACGCCGTGCTCCTCAAGCTCCCGGGTGTCAGCGCGAAGAGGATCGGCAACATGGACGCCTACGTCGTGGGCGACCGGATGTTCGCCTGCATCAGTGGCAAGGGCGTCGGCCTGCGCCTGCCCGTGGCCATCGCGACCGAGCTGCAGTTCGCGCGGGAGAACGTGGTCCCGTTCCAGCCCGGCGGCATGGCCAGCACGCGGGAGTGGATCCAGATCGACCGCGCCGAGGCGGCCGACTACGAGAAGGACCTGGAGCTCTTCCAGGCCTCCATCGATTTCGTGAAGGGCACCCGCGGCCGCTAGACGCAGGGCAATTCGCGTGCGCAATTGCGCATCGTTCAACTTCTTCATCAAGACCAGGCGACCACAGGAACATGAGCGGAAATCTTCCCACCACCATGCGGGCCATCGAGATCACCACCCCCGGCGAGCCCGACGTGCTCAAGCCCGCCGAAAGGCCCACCCCGTCCCCCGCCCCGGGCGAAGTCCTCATCCAGGTGCTGGCCGCCGGCGTGAACCGCCCCGACTGCCTGCAGCGCCGCGGCCGCTACCCCGTGCCGCCGGGCGCCTCCGACATCCCGGGCCTCGAGGTCGCGGGCAGGATCGTCGCGCTGGGCGAGGGCGTCACGGCGTGGAAGCCGGGCGACGAGGTGTGCGCGCTCCTCGCGGGCGGCGGCTACGCCACCTACTGCAACGTGGCCGCGGAGCAGTGCCTGCCCGTCCCGAAGGGGCTCTCGATGGTCGAGGCGGCCTCGCTGCCGGAGACCTTCTTCACCGTGTGGAGCATGGTGTGGGGGCGCGGCCGGCTCGCGCCCGGCGAGACGCTCCTCGTGCACGGCGGCTCCAGCGGCATCGGCGTCACCGCCATCCAGATGGCGCGCGCGCTCGGCCACGCCGTCTTCGTCACCGCGGGCACCGACGAGAAGTGCAAGGCGTGCCTGGACCTGGGCGCCAGCCACGCCATCAACTACAAGACGCAGGACTACGCGGCGGAGGTGAAGAAGCTCACGAACGGCCGCGGCGTGGACGTGATCCTCGACATGGTGGCGGGCGAGTACGTGAAGCGGGACATCGAGGCGCTCGCGGACGACGGGCGCATCGTGATCCTGGCGCTGCTGGGCGGCTGGAAGGGGGAGGTGCCCTTCGACCCCATCCTGCGCCGGCGCCTAACCATCACGGGCGGCACGCTTCGCCCGCGTCCGGTGGCGTTCAAGGGCGAGGTGGCCCGGGACCTCCGGAAGCACATGTGGCCGCTGCTGGAGAACGGGACGATCAAGCCCGTCATCCACGCCACCTTCCCGCTGGACGAGGCCTCGAAGGCGCACGCCCTGATGGAGTCGGGCGTGCACGTAGGCAAGATCGTGCTGACGGTGGCGTGAGCTAGCGTCCCTGCGCCTTGCCCGTCATGGGCACGAAGCGCACGGGCAGCACCGCGCGCTTCATCACCTTGCCGCCGCGCTTCTCGAGCAGGTAGAGCTCCTGCCCGCCGGCCTGCGTGCCGACGGGGATGATCATGCGCCCGCCGTCCCGGAGCTGGTCCACCAGCGGCTGCGGCACCTGCTCGGGCGAGCAGGTGACGATGATCGCGTCGAAGGGGGCGTGCTCGGGCCAGCCCTCGTAGCCGTCGCCCACGCGCACGTGCACGTTCGCGTACTTCAGGCGGCCCAGGTCCGCGCGCGCCCGCTCCCCGAGCGCCGGCACGATCTCGATCGTGTACACCTGCGCCACGATCTCGGCGAGCACGGCGGCCTGGTAGCCCGAACCCGTTCCGATCTCGAGCACCCGGTCCGCCGGCGCGGGCTTGAGCGCCTCGGTCATGAACGCCACGATGAACGGCTGCGAGATGGTCTGGCCGTGCCCGATGGGCAGCGGCCGGTCGGCGTAGGCGAGGGGGCGCAGCAGGGGGGGCACGAACTCGTGGCGAGGCACGCGCTCCATCGCGGCCAGCACCTTCGGATCCTCGATGCCGCGCGCGCGGATCTGGAACCTGGCCATCTCGCGGCGTTCTTCGGCGTAGCGGTCGCCGGCGTCGTCCCTTGCCCAAGTGGGGACAGCCGCGAAGCTGGCGATGCAAATCGCGGCCAACGCCGCGAGGGTCCCGAACGCTCTCATGGCTACTTCATGGTACGCCGCTCGAGGATCGCCAGGAGCACGAGGCCCGCCAGCAGCACGCCGATGCCGGCGATCGAGCCGATGCGCACGTACGCGACGCTCGCGTAGACCATGTACGCGCTGGTGGCCATGAACGCGAGGGGCAGCCACGGGTGGAGCGGGACGCGGAACGGGCGAAGCGCTCCGGGCTCGCGCCGCCGCAGCACGACGAGCGCCGCCCCGCTCAGGGCGAGGAAGCCCCAGTACACGGGCGCCAGGAAGTCCACCATCGTGGAGAAGCCGCTTCGCGTCCACGTGCCCAGTCCCACCAGCAGCAGGGCCATGGCGGCGAGGGCCGCCATCGCCCACGCCGGCGTGCCGCGGACGACGTGCCACTGGCCCAGCGCGCCCAGCCCGCCGGTATCGCGCGCGGCGGCGTACGTGGTGCGGGCGCCGGCGATGAGGATGGCGTTCATGGAGGTGATCGTCGTCACCGCCACCACCGCGACCATCGCGGCCTGGCCCGCGGGCCCGAAGGCCCGCAGCATCAGGTCCGCGGCCGGCGCCTGGCTCGCCGCCACGCCCGCGAGCCCCAGGCCGCGCAGGTAGGCCCAGTTCGCCAGCAGGTAGAGCGCCGTCACGATCGCCATGCCCAGGACGAGGGCGCGCAGGATCCCGCGGCGCTCGTCGCGCATCTCCGCCGAGAGCGTGGCCGCGTCGCTCCAGCCGCCGTAGGCGAGGAACACGAACACGAGCGCCGTGCCCAGGTGCCCGGCGGCCCCGTGGCCGGCCCCCGCGGGCGCGAGGGGCGGGGTGCCCTGGACGGCGAGCGCGATCCCGCCCAGGCCCACCGCGACGAGCCCCGCGAAGACCACGACCATCAGGCCGACCTGCGTGCCGATGCCCGCGCGCAGTCCCGTGAGGTTGAGTGTCGCGAGCGACGCGATCGCGAGCGCCGCCAGGAGGGAGCTCCCCGCCGGCCCGAAGCCAAGCAGTTCCCCGACGTAGTCGCCGAGGACGAAGCCGAGCATCGCCATGGAGCCCGTGTGGATCACGGCGAAGCGCGACCACGCGAACAGGAAGCCCGCGCGCTTGCCGAAGGCGCGGGTGAGGAAGTGGTAGTCGCCGCCCGGGTCCGGGAAGGCGGCGGCCATCTCGGCGAAACACAGCGCGCCCGCGAGCGACATCGCGCCGCCAAAGGCCCAGGCGAGCAGCATCTCCGTGTCGGACCCGACGTTGGCGGCGACGATCGAGGGCGAGCGGAAGATGCCCGCGCCGATCACCATGCCGACGCAGACCGCGACGGCCTCCCAGACGCCGACCTGGCGGCGGGGCGCCACCGGGGGAGCGAAGGTCACGGCGCCGCCGCCGAATCTCCCGTCAACTTGGCGACGCCGAACTTCGTGGGCTCATCGGCGTTGACCGGCCCGGCGGGCGTCACGGAGCCGGCCACGAGGATTCCGCGATCGGGCCCGATGCTGACGTGGCGCGGAGCCATCCGCCTTCCGAAGGACAGGAGCGGCGTAAGCCCCGTTCCCAGCGGCCCGAAGGAGAGGTCGGCGCCGCCCGCGGCGAGGAGCCTTCCCATCCGGGGCTGGGAGGCATCGAATCCCGGCACGGGCAGGCCGGTGCCGGGTTGGTCGTAGCCCGGCGTGGGATAGCCCGCGACGAGGAACTTGCCGTCGGCCTGCATCGCGACGGCCTCGAGCTTCGCCACGTGCAGGATGGTCGGGCCCGTGACGCCGCGGTCGAAGCGACTCGCATCGAGGGCGCCCTCGGCGGTCATCGTGGCGATCAGGTAGGTGTAGTACGACTGCCCGTCGCGGTCGTCGCGCCTCTGCAGGAAGAGCGCCGAGCCGCCGCCGGGCAGCGCGAAGAGGGCCACGGGCGCCGGGCGGCCCGACTGGAATTCCGAGCCGAGGAGGCTTCGCCCGCCCGAGCCGAAGGAGGCGTCGAGCGAACCGTCCGGCAGCAGGCGGGAGACGCAGACCCGCGAGTCCATCGGCGTCGTGCCCGTGGCGTAGGACTGCGCGACGAGGAGCTTGCCGTCCGTCCGCCGGGCCATGGCAGCGCCTGACGAGCGCAAAGGATCGAAGCCCGGGCAATCGAGCGCCGCGAGGATGTTGGCGCCGAACCCCTCGTCGGGAAGTCCCTGCGGCGTGAGGCGCCCGAGGGCGTTGCGCCGCACGCCGCCGATGCCCGCGACGGCGCGGCCGAGGACCAGCACGGCACCGGAGGGCTCCGCGAGCGCCTGCGTCGGTTCGAGGAGAGGAAGGACGGCTTCGCCCCCGGGCCCGTAGCCCGGCACGGCGGCGCCCGTCGGGCTCACTGCCCTGGCCGCCGTGGAGTAGTAGCCGCCGCCGCTGATCGCGCATTGGGGCCCGGTCACGCAGGGCGCGTGCACGGACTCGACCAGCACCTCGGTCCCGTCCGCCCTCGCGAACGCCGCGACGCCGTCACGCCCGACGGCGATGGGAAGGGCGGTGGGCTCGGCGGGCAGCAGCAGGAAGCCCGTTCCCGCGAAACCCGCTTCCGGCGCGCCGCCGGGCAGCAGGTGCGCGTGGATGGAGCTTCGCAGGACGTTGCCGGTCGCGCGAATCGTCCCCGTCGCGGCATCGGCCACCGCGAAGCGCGCCGATGCCCGGGCGCCGGCCAGGGGGCCGTCTTCCAGCGTGGCGATCCCGTTCGTGCCGAAGGCGGTCACGAACTCGCCCGCCTTCAGGCCGGCCGGGGGCGCATCCGATCCGCCGCCTCCGCCGCATCCACCCAGCAGCGCCGCCACGGCCAGGACGGACAGGCAGGCCGGACGCCGGCCGATTCGAAACGGGGATCCCATGGCGAGTCTCCTACGTGCCGGCGCTTCCGTCGGCGGGAGGGACTGCCGGCTTCGCGTACCACTTCGCCTTCGGCACCACCTTCGCGTCGGCGGGGTCGCCCAGGTAGTGCGGCGACATGATCTGGACGCCGTGCTCGTTGAACACGTCCTGGATGTTGGCGTGAAGGTTCGAGAGCACCACCGCGCGCGGCCGCGGCTCCGTGGGCACGGCCTGGCAGACGAGGCGGTACTCCGGATAGAAGTCCGAGAGCCCGGTCTGGAACACGCGCGGGTACGGGTCCTCCAGCACGCCGGGCGTTCGCCGCGCCGCCTCGACGAGCATCGCCTCCACCTGCCGCCACGGCGTGTCGTAGCCGATGGTCACCACCGTGTCGAGGACGAAGCCCTGGCCCTTCACGGTGCGCGAGTAGTTCTTGGTCACCGTTCCCAGCACCACGGCGTTGGGCACGGTCACTTCCTCGCCCAGGCCGGTGCGGATCTTGGTGGTGAAGGTGCCCAGCTCCGAGACCGTCCCCTCCTGGTCGCCGACCTTCACGTACTCGCCGACCCGCAGCGTGCGCGAGTACATGATGATGAGGCCGCTCGCCGCCTGGCCGAAGAGGCTCGAGCCGCCCATCGTCACCATGAGGCCGATCAGCACCGACATCCCCTTGAAGGCCTCGCTGTTCGACCCCGGCAGGTAGGGGTAGGCCATGACGATGGCGAAGAGCCACACCGCCACCGTGAGGATGCGGCGCGTCGGGCGCGCCGAGTCGCGGTCGAGCCAGTGCGCGACGCGCCTGCCGGACTCGATGTGGTCGAACACGGGCCGCATGAGCCCGATGACGCCGCGGGCGAGGACGAAGATGACGATCGCGATGAGGAGGTCCGGGATGGCGCGAAGGACGCTCCCGCCGGCCATCGCCGCGATCCCCAGGATGTACTCCTCCATCTGCTCCCCCCACGGCCGGGTGTAGGGAAAGCTCAGGAGCACGTAGGTGATCCAGCGGTCGGCCATCACCAGGACCAGCAGGAGGGCGATCACCTGGATCGTCCAGCGGGCGAGGGTCACCAGGCGCCCGCGGCCGAGGATGTGGCCGCCGGCGACGCGCATGCGCGCCCGGGCCCGGTGCAGGCCCTTCGCGAGCAGCAGCACGAGCCAGTTGCGCGTCTTGAGGACGAGCCACGAGAGCGCTAGGAAGACGAGCGTCGCGACGGCGGAGCCGGCCACCGCGTTGAAGATCCGCGTGCGGTCGCGGGACTCGCGGGTCTCCCCGATGGCGTGGGAGAGCCGCTCGACGGCCATGGCGGTCGCGGCCTCCAGGGTCTGGGCGCGAAGCCTTTCGGCGTCGGCCGCGATCAGCACGAAGGCCAGCTCGCCGTCGATGAAGACGCCGACGCGTTCGCCTTCGCGGGCCGAGGTCACCTTGCCGGGACCGCCCTTGTCCAGCACCTCCCGGAGGGCGCGCTCGGCACGGCGGGCGCGGTCGGCGGGGGAGACGCCGAGGAAATGCGCGCGGAAGGTGACGACCCGGCGGTTGAAGAGGTGGACGTGGGCTTCCTCGCCGGCCTGGGCCGCCGCCGCGGCGGCAGCGGCGTTCGCCGATTCCTGCGGGGAAGGCGCGGTGGCGGCCGTACCCTCGGCAGCGGGCCTGGCCGGCGCGTCGGCGGCGTGGGCCGGGGCGAGCGCCGCGGCAAGGAATGCCGCGGCGGCCAGCGATTTGCGGATCATGCGAAGCGCTCCTGGGTGTCTTCTTTTTCGGTGACTGCCAAGACACTACTTCGCCGTCGGCGCGCTGGCAATCGGCCGCCGGGGCGCGCTGCCCGGGCGGCCGGTCCCGCGATGGGATCGCGGGCCCTAGGCCGCGGTCTTGTCGACTTCGGCCTTGATCGCCTTGTCGAGGATCGTGAGCCTCGCCTCCAGCGACTGCCGGATCTTGTCCAGGGCCGTGGACTTGCGCCAGCGGCGGGCGCGGTCGACTTCGAGGGAAAGGGCGATGCGTTGCGTCTTGAGGTCGTTCAGCATGGTGACTCCTGATTGGGTGGGAACTGCGTGTGACCCGCCATGCCCGGGTGAGACGGCCGTGGCGACGGCCGAGGCACGCAGTGCCGCGGATTGGACACCGGAAGCGCGAAGGCGTTCGCCCCGCCCCGGCCTTATTCCTGCATGCGCATGATCCGCGCGGCCTCTTCCAGCCGCGCGTCGTCGATCTCCCGCATGACGCCTTCGAGGTCGGCCGAGGACTCGTCTTCCTCGAACTGCCCGGTGAGCGCCGCCTCCGGGTGCAGGGCCCCGGACTCGTAGAGCGCCCAGATCTCCTTGCCGTAGTCGGTGTCGAGCAGCGCGGGCTCGAAGCGCCCGAAGAAGCGCCTGAGGTTGTCGACGTCGCGAACCAGCATGCGCGGGGCGTGGTTGTTGCCGGCGGCATCCACCGCCTGCGGCAGGTCGATGATCACCGGCCCTTCGGCGCCCAGCAGGATGTTGAACTCGCTCAGGTCGCCGTGAACCACGCCGGCGGCCAGCATGCGCACGACCTCGCGGACGAGGCGCCCATGCAGGTCGGCGGCGACCTCCGGCGTGAACTCCACGTCGTTCAGGCGCGGGGCGGCGTTGCCCTCGTCGTCGGCGACGAGCTCCATCAGGAGCACGCCTTCGTGGAAGTTGTAGGGCCGGGGCACGCGCACGCCGGCTGCCGCCAGGCGGTAGAGCGCGTCCACCTCGGCGCTTTGCCAGGCCTTCTCCTGCGCCTGGCGGCCGAAGCGCGTGCCCTTGGCCATGGCGCGCGCCTGGCGGCTGTTCTTGGTCCTGCGGTTCTCGGTGTAGTCGACGGCCTGGCGGAAGCTGCGCTTGTCGGCCTCCTTGTAGACCTTCGCGCAACGCGTCTCGGCGCCGCAGCGGACCACGAAGACCATCGCTTCCTTGCCGCTCATGAGCTGGCGCACGACCGAGTCGATCACGCCGTCCTCTACGAGCGGCTGCAACCGCATCGGCACTTTCATGCCGACACTATAGCCTAGTCGGCCGTCGCCCCCGACTCCCGGGCGAGCCTCACCCAGAACCGGGAGTCCTCCGCCAGGAACGCCGCGAAGTCCTCGGGCGAGCGGGAGATCGAGACCTCGGTGCCCTCGCGCGCCAGCGCCGCCTTGTACTCGGGCCGCTGCGTCGCGGCGATCGTCGCGTCGAAGAGCTTCTTCACGATGTCCGGCGGCGTGCCCGCGGGCACGAAGAGCCCGTACCAGAACGCGATCGCGTAGTCGGGCACGCCCGCTTCCGCCATGCCGGGAATCTCGGGCATGAGGGGGGAGCGCTCGCGGCTGGTCACGGCCAGCGCGCGCAGGCGACCGCCCTTCACCATGCCCAGCACGGAGGGCGGGGTGGCGAAGGTGAGCTGCGTGTCGCCGGAGACCACCGACACCACGGCGGGCGAGCCGCCCTTGAAGGGCACGTGCACCATCTTCACGCCGGTGACCTGGCTGAAGTAAGCGGCGCCGAAGTGCGGGGCGGAGCCGACGCCCGAGGTGGCGTAGTTGAGCGTGCCGGGCGCCCTGGTCGCCGCCGCGATGAGGTCCTTGACCGACTGGATCCCGGTGGCCGGGTTCACCACGATCACCAGCGGCGAGGTCGAGACCTTCGTGACCGGCGCGAGGTCAGCCGGCTTGTAGGCGAGCTTCGGGTTGAGCGCCGGATTCACCGAGATGGCGGCCGGGCTCGCGATCAGCACGCTGTAGCCGTCCGGCGCCGACTTGGCGACGTTGTCCGCCGCGATCGAGGAGCCCGCGCCGGCGCGGTTCTCGACGACGACGGGCTGGCCCAGGGCCTTGCCCAGCCCGTCCGCCAGGGCCCGGCCCACCGTGTCCGCCGCGCCCCCAGGCGCGAAGCCCACGACGAGCCGCACGGGCCTGGAGGGGTAGGCCTGGGCGAGCGCCTCGGTGCCGAGGGTGGATGCGGCGAGCGCCGCGGCCAGCGCGAGGGTGCGGATCATGTCTCCTCCTGTTGTCATCGTCGTCATGCGGGCATCGACAGCACGATCTTGCCGAGGTGCCGGTTCGCTTCCATGTGCGCCCGGGCCGCCTCGAGCTGGTCGAACGGGAAGACGCGGTCGACGACCGGCCGGATGCGGCCCGCGGCGATCGCGGGCATGAGGTCGGCCACGAACGCCGGGACGCCGGCGGCGCGCTGGTCCGCGGTGCGCAGCTTGTTCGACACGCCGAAGAGCGTCAGGCGCCTGGCGTGCAACGCCTGGAGGTCGATCTCGGCCTTCAGGACACCGTCCACGTAGCCCACGGTCGCGAGCCGGCCCTCGAAGGCCATGGAGCGCACGCACTCCGCGAAGACCGAGCCGCCGACGGTGTTCACCACGAGGTCCACGCCCTTGCCGCCGGTGGCCTTCATCACCGCGTCGTGGAAGTCCGCCTGGCGGGTGCACAGGCTGAGGTCCAGCCCCAGGGGCGCGAGCTTGTCGAGTTTCTCCTGCGAGCCGGAGGTGCCGATGACCCGGGCGCCGCGCTCCTTGGCCGCCTGCAGGGCGGCCACGCCGACGCCGGAGGAGACGCCCGTCACGAGCACCCACTCGCCGGGAGCGAGCTTCCCCTGCGCGAAGAGCATGTCGTGCACGACCAGGAAGGTGAGGGGGATCGACGCGGCCTCCTCCCACGAGACGCCGCCGGGCACCGTGATGGCCTCGCGCTCGTCCATCAGCGCGTACTCGGAGAACGCGCCCGCGCAGCGTCCCATCACGCGCTGGCCCGCCTCGAAGCGGCTGACGCCGGCGCCGACCTTCGCCACCTCGCCCGCGCCCTCCATGCCGATCGCCTTGACGCTTCCCGCCTTCGTGAGGCCGTGCCCGACGATGAACTCGCCGCGGTTCAGGCTCGCGGCGCGCATCCGCACCAGCAGCTGCCCCGGGCCCGGCTCGGGCACGTCCACCTCGTGCAGCTCGATCGTGGCCTGGTCGGCGGTGGCGCGCATCGAATACGACTTCATCGGGATCCCCCGGTTGCCGGGCCGGCCGGCCCGAGGGCCGAAGTTTACCTGCGGCGAGGGGTTCGCACGCTCCGCCGGGCGGAAGGCTTGTGCGGCGCGGCCGGCAGCACCTGCCGGATGATCCGCTCGCATTCCTCGGGTGACATGTACTTCGGCACCGGGTAGTTCGTGTCGGCCTCCCAGCACGCCGCCTTCGCGAGCGCCGGAATGTCCTTCGCGCGGAGCGCGCCCACCGTCTTCGGGATGCCGAGGTCGTGGTTGAGCTTCTCGACGGAGTCGAGGAACTTGCGCGCCCGGGCAGCCGGGCGTTCCTTCGCCGTGCCCACCTTGGCGGCGGCGGCCAGCTTCGCCAGGCGCGGGGTCACCGCGGGGGCGAGGAAGCGCAGCACGTGCGGGAGCAGGATCGCGTTGGCGAGCCCGTGCGGCGTGTGGTACTTGCCGCCGAGCTGGTGCGCGATCGCGTGCACGTAGCCCACGTTGGCGCGCGTGAAGGCGAGCCCGGCGTAGGTCGCGGCGAGCGACATCCGCTCGCGCGCCTCGAGGTTCTTCCCCTCGCGGTACGCGAGCCGCAGGTTCTCGTAGACGAGCCCCACCGCGGCGAGCGCCAGGCGGTCGGTCGCGTCGGTGGCCCACTGGCCGAGGAAGGCCTCGACGGCGTGGGTGAGCGCGTCCATGCCCGTGGCCGCCGTCACGGCCGGCGGCAGGCCGGTCATGAGATGGGGATCCAGCGCCGCCATCGCGGGCACGAGCCGCGTGTCGGCGACGACGAGCTTCTGTCCGGCCTCCGGGTCGGAGATCACGGCGGCCACGGTCACCTCGGAGCCGGTCCCGGCGGTCGTGGGGACGGCGTACAGGGGCACCGGCGCGGAGAGACCCTTGAAGTAGCCCACGAGCTTCCTCGGCGGCTTGCGGTTGGCCACGGCGTAGGCCACGACCTTGGCCGCGTCCATGGGCGAGCCGCCGCCGAAGGCCACGATCGCGTCGCACCCGCGCCGCTGGTAGAAGGCGATGGCCTTCTCGACCACCGGGATGGGGGCGTCGGCGGTGACCGCGTCGAAGACCACGAATTGCCCGCCGGCCTTGGCGAGCGCGTGGGTGAAGCCCTTGAGGAGCCCCAGTTGCACGATCGTGGCGTCCGTCACGATGAGGATGCGGCGGTGGCCGAATCCGGCCAGGGCCTGGGCGAGGCGCCGGGTTGCCCCCGGCCCCACCAGCAGCATCGGCTGCGGGATGGGCAGCAGCCCCGTCACCACGCCGGCCGCCTTCATCGCCGTGGAAAGGCCCACAGAGCGCACCACGTTCCCCACGAATCCCGGCATCTCGATCATCTTGTGCCCCGCAGCAAAAGCCCGTCGGTGCCAGAATGCCCCAAACGGCCGCCCGGGGCCATGCCCAAGAGGGGGTTTGTTCACTTGGATCAAAGGCCTGCGGGGGTTTTGGGGCACTTTGTTGCAATGCACAGGAAAGGGCGGCCATGAAGCGGGTGGTGGGGGTCAGCCTGGGGACCAACGCCCAGGACTTCGCGTTCCGGGCGCGCTTCCTGGGCAAGCCGCTCGACGTCCGCCGGATCGGCACGAACCACAGCGTGGCCCGGGCGGAGAAGCTGCTGCGGCACTGGGAGAACCACGCCGACGCCATCGGCATCGGGGTGGCGCGCGAGACGTACACCGTGGGCTCGCAGCGCTTCACCGACGCGGAGGGCTCGCGGCTCATGGGCGCGGTCACGCGCGTGCCCGCCACCACCGGCGCGCGCCTGGGCGACATCCTGCAGGAGTGGGCGCTTCGCCACGTCCAGGGGAAGCTGGGCGACTACTTCAACAACGCCCGGGTGCTCTTCTTCTCCGGCGTGGCGCACTACAAGCTGGCGCAGGCCTTCGCCGAGTACACGCCCAACCTGGAGTTCGCCGACGCGCTGCTGCAGCTGGGCATCCCGAAGATGCTCACCTCGCTGGAGGCGCTCGAGCTCTACGCGAGCGGCGCGCACTACGTGACGGACCGCGTGCCCGACCTGGTGACGGACAACGCCGCCGCGAGGCAGTGGCAGCGCTTCGTCCTGCGCCGCGCGATGCAGGACGCGACGGTGATCGTGGCGCCGGTCCACGAGCTGGACGCCTTCGGGCTGGAGGAGCTGGCGGGCAAGACCATCCTCACCTCCACGGTGAGCGAGGCCCGCATCGCGCAGTTCCGGCGCAAGGGGGTGAACCTCGTGATCGACGGGGCGCCCTCGCTCTTCGGCCACGTGCTGGGCCCCAGCGTGCTCGACGCGATGATCATCGCGGCCCTGGGCAAGGAGCCCGACGACATCCTGGAGGACGACTACCTCGGGATCATCACCGAGCTGGGCCTGGAGCCTCGCATGGTCTGGCCGCGCGGCTTCAGGCGGGTGAACCGCTGGGCCTTCGTGATCCATCCCCTGTCCCAGGAGTACTTCAAGAACGTGAAGCCCATCGAGCTCCTCTCGCGCGTCTCGCCGCCGGTGTTCCTGGACGTGGTGGAGAAGGCGATGGCCTACGCGCCGCCGTTCGTGTACTCGCACGTCACCGGCATCAAGTCGCCCACGGGCGTGGAGTCCGAGGGCTGGCTCATCTCGGTGGGGGGCACGCCGCGGGAGATCATGAGCCACGGCCCCGAGTTCACCTACAAGCGCCTGCTGGAGGCCGCGCGCGTGGCGAGGAGCCTGGGCGCGCAGATCATGGGCCTGGGCGCCTTCACCAAGGTCGTGGGCGACGCGGGGCTCACCGTGGCCCGGCGCGCCTCGCTGCCCATCACCACCGGCAACAGCTACAGCGCCTCGGGCGCGCTCTGGGCGGCGCACGACGCGATGCGGCGCCTGGGCCTCGTGTCCCCGGCGACGACGAAGGGCCAGCGCCTGAAGTTCAAGGCGATGGTGGTGGGCGCCACGGGCTCCATCGGCTCGGTGTGCGCGCGGCTGCTCGCGATGGTGGCCGAGGAGGTCTACATGGTCTCGCCGGAGACGGCGAAGCTCCTGTCGCTCAAGG
>CAZNWZ010000020.1:0-24503 GCA_964576455.1 uncultured Lysobacter sp. | reverse complement strand
AAGGTGCATCGTGGCGATGTCCAGCACAGCGGGAGACCCGCCATGATCGAGATCGCCGTCAACGACATGACCTGCGGCCATTGCGCCTCGGTCATCACGAAAGCCGTCCGGGAAACCGATGCCGCCGCGCGCTGCGAGGTCGATCTCGCCGCGAAGAGGGTTCACGTCGCCACCGCGCAGCCTGCGCGAGACTTCCTGGAGGCCATCGCCGAGGCCGGCTATTCGCCCGTGCTCGCCGGCGGGAAGGCATGACGATGGCTGCCGGGGCCGTTCCCTCGCTACAGCCCGCTCCCGAAGGGAAAGGGAGCCCGATCCTCCCCTCTCCCTCCGGGAAAGGGGTCGGGGGCAAGACTGATTTCCTCGACCTCCAGATCGAGGGCATGACCTGCGCCTCGTGCGTGGCCCGCGTCGAGCGCGCCCTGCTCAAGGTGCCGGGCGTGGAATCCGCGACCGTGAACCTCGCCACCGAGACGGCCACCGTGGTCGCCGCCGGCGACGTGCGGGAAGAGGTCATCGCGGCCATCCGGAAGGCGGGGTACGAAGCCTCGGCGAGGCACGCGCGGGAGCCCGCCGCGCCGCGGCCGCGAATCGACCGGGGCACGCTCGAACTCGCGGCGGCGGCGATCCTCACCGCCCCGCTCGTGGTTCCCATGGTGGCGGGCCTCTTCGGCGAGCACTGGATGTTGCCGGCGTGGCTGCAGTGGCTCCTCGCGACGCCCGTGCAGTTCGTCGTCGGGGCGCGCTTCTACCGCGCGGCCTGGAAGGCCCTTGCCGCGCGTGCCGGCAACATGGACCTGCTGGTGGCCATCGGCACCAGCGCGGCCTACGGCCTGAGCGCGTACCTCGCGCTCGTCGAGGAAACGGCGCACCTCTACTTCGAGGCCTCGGCCGTGGTGATCACGCTGGTTCGCGCCGGCAAGTGGCTCGAGGAGCGCGCCAAGCGGCAGACCACGGAGGCCATCCGGGCGCTCTCGGCGCTGCGGCCCGAGACGGCGCGCGTGCTGCGCGAAGGCGCCGAGCGCGTGGTGCCCGTGGCCGCCGTGCGGGTGGGCGACCTCGTGGTGGTGCTGCCGGGCGATCGCATCCCCGTGGACGGCGAGGTGACCGAGGGCAGGAGCCACGTGGACGAGTCGCTCGTCACCGGCGAGGGTCTCCCCGTGGCCAAGGCCCCGGGCAGCCGCATCACCGGCGGGTCCGTGAACGCCGAAGGCCGGCTCGTCGCGCGCACCCTCGCGGTGGGCGCCGGGAGCACGCTCGCGAGGATCATCCGCGCGGTGGAGTCGGCGCAGGCGGCCAAGGCACCCATCCAGCGGCTCGTGGACCGCGTGAGCGAGGTGTTCGTGCCGGCCGTCGTGGCGGTCGCCTTCGTGACCCTCCTTGCCTGGGGCCTGGGCGCCGGAAACTGGGAGACGGCGATCCTCAATGCCGTGGCGGTGCTCGTGATCGCCTGCCCCTGCGCGTTGGGGCTCGCGACCCCTACCGCGGTCATGGCGGGCACCGGCGTGGCTGCGCGACGCGGCATCCTGATCAAGGACGCGGAGGCGCTGGAAGTGGCGCATCGCGCGCGCGTCGTGGCCTTCGACAAGACGGGCACGCTCACGCAGGGCAAGCCCTCGCTGGTGGAGGTCGTCCCGCAGGGCATCGCCCGCGAGGAGGCACTGCGCCTCGCCGCCGCCGTGCAGCGCGGTTCCTCGCACCCCCTCGCCAAGGCAGTGCTCGACGCGGTCGGGCGCGAGTCCGTGCCCGCCGTCGCCGCGAGCGACCTGCGCACCGTGGCCGGCCGCGGCGTCGAGGCCACGATCGAGTCCCGCCGCATCGCCATCGCGAGCCGCCACTGGACCGGCGAGCTCGCGGTCCGGGGCGTGCAGGCGCTGGAGGACGAGGCCTCCCGGCTCGCCTCGCGCGGCCTCACGGTCTCCTGGCTGGTGGAGACGGCGCCACAGGCGCGCGTGCTGGCGCTCCTCGCCTTCGGCGACGCCGCGAAGCCGCAATCGGCCGCCGCCGTGGCGAGGCTGCGCGCGCTGGGGCTCAGGACCGTCCTCGTTACCGGCGACAACCGCGGCGCGGGCGAGGCCGCGGGCCGCGAGCTCGGCATCGACGAGGTGCACGCGGAGGTGCTGCCGGAGGACAAGGCGGCGGTGGTGGCGCGCCTGCGCGAGGCGCACGGCACGGTGGCGATGGTGGGTGACGGGATCAACGACGCGCCGGCGCTGGCCGCGGCCGACATCGGCATCGCGATGGGCACGGGCACCGACGTGGCGATGCACACGGCCGGCATCACCCTCATGCGCGGCGACCCCTCGCTCGTGGCCGACGCCCTGGACATCTCGCGCCGCACCACCGCGAAGATCCGCCAGAATCTCTTCTGGGCGTTCGTGTACAACGTGGTGGGGGTGCCGCTCGCGGCGCTGGGACTGCTCTCGCCGGTGATCGCCGGCGCGGCCATGGCGCTTTCCAGCGTGAGCGTGGTGTCCAACGCCCTCCTGCTCACGCGCTGGAAGGCCGGCGGCGGGCGACACTGACGACGGGAGGACCCATGCAGCAGGCGAAGTACTTCGAGCTCTCCGACGCGCGCCGCGAGGGCTTCTTCAACATCAGCGAGGCCGCCGAGGCCTCGGGCGTCTCGGCCAAGATGATCCGGCACTACGAGGAGATCGGGCTCGTCCCGAAGGCGGGGCGCACGGTGGCGGGCTACCGCATCTACCGCGACGCCGACGTCCACGTGCTGCGCTTCGTCCGCCGCGCGCGCGACCTGGGCTTCACGATGAAGGAGATCGCGGGGCTGCTGGGCCTGTGGCAGAACAAGCGCCGGGCCAGCGCCGACGTGAAGAGGCTCGCCGCGAAGCACATCGCGGAGCTCGACGCGCGCATCGCCGAGCTGCAGGGCATGCGACGCACGCTCGAGCACCTGGTCCACTGTTGCCACGGCGACGACCGCCCCGACTGTCCCATCCTCGACGATCTGGCCGGGGCCGCCCGGGCTTAGAATAGGGGCCACCCCAACGAAGGAGAACGATCGATGAAGCGCGAATGGATCCTCGCCGCGGCCCTCGTGTCCGGCTTCGTCCCGGTGGCCGCCGCGGCCGCCGATGCCCCGGCCAAGGCGGAGGCCAAGGCGAAGGCCCCGGCGGCCCCCCTGTCCAGCGGCGAGGTGAAGAAGGTGGACCGCGAGGCGAAGAAGGTCACCATCCAGCACGGCCCCATCGAGAACCTCAAGATGCCGCCGATGACGATGGTCTTCCGGGTGAAGGACCCCGCCATGCTGGACGGCCTCGAAGCGGGGACGAAGGTCCGCTTCCGCGCCGAGGAGGCCGACGGCGGCTACCTGGTGACGCGGCTGCAGAAGGCGAAGTGACCATGCACGAGTTCAGCGTCCAGGACATGACCTGCGGCCACTGCGCCGCCACCATCACCGATGCCGTGAAGGCCCTCGACCCCGCAGGCCGCTGCGAGATCGACCTGGCCGGCAAGCGGGTCAAGGTGGAGAGCGCCTTCCCGGCCGACCGCGTCGCGGCCGCCATCGCGAAGGCCGGGTTCACGCCGGTGCGCGCCGGCGCCTGAGGCCCTGCGGCGGCCGCCCCGACGACGGCATGGCACTGCACGACCTCTCCGCCTGGCGGCACGAGCACGCCTTCGACGCGGGCAACCGCGCGGGGGAGTCGCGCACGTGGATCGTGGTGGCCATCACGGCCGTCACGATGGTGGCCGAGATCGCCGGGGGCTGGATCACGGGTTCCATGGCCCTGCTGGCCGACGGCTGGCACATGGGCACGCACGTGGCCGCGCTCGCGCTGGCCGGCATCGCCTACGCCCTCGCGCGCCGCTGGTCCGACGACTCGCGCTTCGCCTTCGGCACCTGGAAGATCGAGGTGCTGGGCGCGTTCTCCAGCGCCCTGGTGCTGGCGATCGTCGCGCTCGCGATGGCGGTGGAATCGGTCGTCCGCCTGGTGAACCCGCACGAGATCGCCTTCGGGCCCGCGCTCGCGGTGGCCGCCGTCGGGTTGGTGGTGAACGTGGCCTCCGCGCTCGTGCTGGCGGGCCACGATCACGGCCACGACCCCGACCACGATCACGATCATGATCACGGCCACGGCCACGGCCACGGACATCCCGGCCACCACGACCTCAACCTGCGCGGCGCCTACCTGCACGTCCTGGCCGACGCGTTCACCTCCGTGCTCGCGATCGCGGCGCTCGCCGCCGGCATGTGGGCGGGCTGGGCCTGGCTCGACCCGGTGATGGGCATCGTGGGTGCCGTCGTGATCGCCTGGTGGTCCAAGGGGCTCCTGGTGGAATCGGCGCGCGTCCTCCTCGACCGGGAGATGGACTCGCCGGTGGCCGCGCAGGTGAGGAGCGCCATCCAGACGGACGGCGACGCCGAGATCGCCGACCTGCACCTCTGGCGCGTCGGGCGCGCCCGCTACGCCTGCATCGTCACCGTCGTCGCCCGCGAGCCCCTCACGCCCGACGAGTACCGCGGGCGCCTGGCCGGCATCGCGACCCTCGCGCACGTGTCGATCGAGGTGAACCGCTGTCCGCACGACAAGTGCGGCGAGGCGGGCGGCCGGTAGCCGCGGGCGAACCTGCGGCCAGCCGTGAGCAGGGAGAGCCGGGAAGACCGCTGCCCGTGCGGGCATGGGCGCGGACCCGCGCCCTTCATCTCGCATCGACAATGACCTTCCTCCGGGGCGATACTTCGCGAAACGCCGCTCCGCGCCCCTCCATGTCCGCTTCCGCCTCCACGCTCGTCCGCGAATTCCGCCACGTCCTCCTCTGGCCGCTGCAGCTTCGCCGCCTGCGCCGCGAGACGGGCTTTTCCACCCACTGGGACGTGCTGCGCGCGAACCCCGGCCCGTGGCGGGAGATCAAGGACAACCTCCTGGCGGAGGACGAGACCTGCCAGACGGGCTACCAGGAGTTCGTGTACTTCCTGCCCTACGTCCAGCGCTTCCTCTACGGCTTCGGCGAGGCGGACGCCCAGACCCCGTCCAGCCTGCACATGTTCCGCCGCGACGACATCGCCACGGCGCGGGTGCGGCTGCGCGAGGGCGACGCGCCCATCGATCTCGCGGTGGCGCGCACGCGCCTGGTGTTCTTCTACGACCAGGACGTGGCCATCCTCGCCTTCGAGGTCGTCGCGCGCGACCTGCCGCTCGAGGATGCGATCGAGCTGATGGACCGCTTCGGCCGGCCCTATCCCCCGTACTGGGACGCGCCGGGGCAGGGGGCGCACTGCACGTACTCGGTCGAGTTCCTCGACGCCTCGGGGGCGCTCCTCTCGACCTCGGACTACGGCGACCGCGACAAGTACGTGGGGCTGGTGCGCGACATCAAGCAGACCCCGCTGTCGCTGCACTGGGAGTACCTGCTGCAGCCCCTGGTCCCGGCCTACCTGGGGGGCGGGATCCTGCAGTACTACCAGATCGAGAACAAGCGCATCCCGATCATGACCTACCTCGCCCTCGACGAGCCGCGGTGCCTCTCGCGCGGCGACCTGGCGCGCATCGGCTACGCCGCCAAGTGGGGGCCCTCGGAGACGCTGCCCTTCGCGCCGCGGTTCCTCGCCGACTTCGAGCAGAAGCACTGCTACGACCGCTACTGGGACGGGGACGATCCGGCCAGCGGGATGAACACGCGCTTCGTGTTCTGCGGCGTGGCCTTCGCGATGGTCACCCGCCACCAGGACGACCGCGCGGACCTCGTGCACACGTTCCGCCGCCAGTTCTTCCAGATCGGCCTCATCGCCAACTTCCACAAGGCGGCGCTGCTCAACCTCTCCAACCGCTTCTCGATCGCCGTCGAGCGCCTGCGCGTGGGCGACTACGCCAGCGTGCGCGTGTTCAAGGACAGCGTGCGGGAGGCCCTGGAGCTCTTCCTGCGCTTCAACCACCGCTACTGGTTCCACGAGATCTCGAACCAGGTGCTCGCCTCCGACATGTTCGCGCGCTGGGCCCACCAGCTCGGCAGCGACGCGCTCTTCGCGGAGGTGCGCGAGGAGGCGCAGGACATCAACCGGTACCTCGACGCCGACCGCACGCGCAAGGCCGGCGACAACGCCATGCGCCTCACGGTCGTGTCCGCCCTGGGGATGGCCGGCACCGTGGTGACGGGCTTCCTCGGCATGAACCTCTTCAACCACACGGAGCTCGCGGGCTGGGACAAGTTCTGGATCTTCATGGCGGTCTTCGTGCCCACGATCGCGCTCGGGCTCTACACGGTCGTCATGTCGAAGCGCATCGCCGCCTTCTTCGAGGCGATGTCCTCCGAGCGCCTCACGTGGAAGCAGAAGCTCGCGGCCTTCCGGCAGATCTGGCGCCCGCCGCCGAGCGCGCCGAGGGTGAGGAAGCGCGTCGCGGGCGGCGACGAGCCGACCCGGCGCAGCGCCGGGCAGCCGGGCGGGGCGCAGCGCGTCCCGTCGGCGCGCCCCTGACGGCGCCGCGATGCCTTCCGCCGGCGAGGCCCGCGAGGTCCTGGCGTTCTGGTTCGGCGAGCCGGGGTCCGCCGGCCACGGCGAGGCCCGCCCGGCGTGGTTCCGCAAGGATCCCGCGTTCGACGCCGCGATCCGCGAGCGCTTCCTCGCGCTGCACGCGCGCGCGGCGCTGGGCGAGTGCGACCGCTGGCGGGACGAGCCCGGCCCGCTCCTCGCCCTGATCGTGGTGCTCGACCAGTTCTCGCGCAACCTCTACCGCGACGACCCGCGGGCGTTCTCGCAGGACGCGCAGGCGCTCGCCTGCGCGCAGCTCATGCTCGACAGGCGCTGGGACGAGGAGCGCCTGCCCGTGGAACGGCAGTTCGCCTACCTGCCCTTCGAGCACGCGGAGGACCTGGCGATGCAGGACCGCTCGGTCGCGCTCTTCACCGCGCTCGAGGCCTTCCCGGAGACGAAGGGCCTCGCCGAGTGGGCCGAGAGGCACCGCGCCATCGTCCGCCGCTTCGGGCGCTTTCCGCACCGCAATGCCGCGCTGGGACGGTCCTCGACGCCGGCGGAGGCTGCCTTCCTGAAGGAACCGGGGTCGGGCTTCTAGGAGAAGGACATGAGCGCGCGCCTGGTTGCCGCCTGCCTGCTCGCCGCGCTCGCGGCGTGCTCGAAGCCCGCCGCGCCGCCGAAGGAGCTCGCCGACGCCGTGGCGGTGGTGGGCTACCTCGCCTCGCCGCGGTTCGTGAACGTCTCGGCGTACTCCGCCACCGCGCAGAAGGGAACGCCCAGCGAGTTCGTCTCCTACCTGTTCTCGGACCTGGGCGCGGCGGAGCTCCCCGAGCCCGCGAGGCCGGGCGAGCCGCAGGGCGCGGGGCGCGGCGGTCCCCCGGCGTGGCCCGACGGCGTCGCGCTGCGCCCGCATCGCCCCGACCCGCGCCTGGGCAGGCAGGTGGTCATCGTGCCCGACGACGCGCGCGGCCTGGTGATCGCGGAGGGCTACGCCGATCCGAAGGCCGCGCCGGTCATCCGGCGCGAGTTCGAGCTCGCGAAGCCCCGCAAGCGCTAGCGGAGGGGAGAGGAGAGGCGGTAGAGGACGTGCCGCCGGACGGGACTCGCCTCGGCGACGAGGGGGTGGTCGAACTCGATGTCGCGGCGCATGCCGAGGCGCTCCATCACGGCGATGGAACGGAGGTTTCGCAGCGTGGTGTAGGAAACGATCTCGGCGAGCCCCAGCTCGCGGAAGCCGAAATCGACGGCGGCCCGCGCGGCCTCGGTGGCGTAGCCGCGGCCCCACGCGTCGCGCGCGAGCCGCCAGCCGACCTCGGTGCAGGGCGTGAAGGGGGCCTCGAAGGTCTTCACCGCGAGGCCGGCGAAGCCGATGAACGGCGCGCCGCCTGCCACCTCGATGGCCCAGTGCCCCCACCCCTGCGCCTCGATCTGCGCCCGGGCGCGCCGCGCGAAGGCGTCGCTCTCCTCTCGCGACTGGACGGCGGGGAAGTGCTCCATCACGACCGGATCCGCGTTCAGCGCCGCGAAGGGCGCGAGATCGGATTCGCGCCAGGGGCGCAGGCGCAGCCGTGCGGTCTCGAGAACCATGGGGCCTCCGGGAAGGGGCCCCATGATACGCGTGCCGCGCCTAGCTCTTCGCGCGCTTGCCCGGGGCCGCGTAGTCCTCGGGCACCTTGAAGAGCTCGGCGGAGGGCTCTCCCCGGCGAATGTGGGTCAGCCGGTAAACCGTCTCGCCGCGGCGCGGGTCGCTGTGGCGCGAGTACACCGTGACCTTGAGCTCGGGCGAGTACCACGACTCGCGCGTGATGATGATGGGATTGCGGTTGCCGATCTTGCCCGCGGGAATCGTGTAGGTGGTCGCCTTGCCCTCGGCGCGCACGCCCTCGAACTCCTTCTCGCCGAGCGAGGTGGTGGCGGCCTTGGCGCCCGCGAGGGAGCCGTCGAAGCCCCAGTCCAGGGGACCGACGATCGGCGGCACGGGCGGCACCGGCGGCACGGGCGGGACAGGTGCCACGGCGGGCGCGCCCGGGGGCGCGGGCGGCGCTGGCGGGGCAGGCGGGGCGATGACGATCTCCTTGCCGTCGGCGTCGCGGATCACCTGCACGCGCACCTCCTCGCGGACGGTGCCGTCGCCGCCCGGCTCGACGTGCTTCACCACGACCTTCCTCTTGCCGCCCTCGCCCGGCCGGACCTCCTTGCCGTCGATCGTGACCTTGCCGTTCTCGACCCGGATCTCCTTGCCGCCGGCCTTGAGCGCGACGCTGCCCGAGGCGACGTCCTTGCCGTCGACGCTCACCTTGCCGTCCTCGATGCGGATCTCGCGGTCGTCGATCTTCAGCACCTGCACGCTCTTCGCGTCGGCGTGCATCGCGACGCGCGGCATGCGCACCGCCCGCTTCGAGCCCGGCAGCAGCATCACGGAGGTGCCCGCCACCGGGTCGCGCAGCTGGATCGACTTGGGCTCGCCGTTCACGAGCGTCTCCTGGCGCGTGCGGCCCTCGCCGTCTCGGTAGACGCGGCCGCCCGTCTTCCTCGTGATCACGTTGCCGTCGGCGAGCGACTGGTTCATCTCCGTGGAGACCTCGGCGCTGTAGGGGGCGCCCTTGACGACCCGGGCGCCGCCGAGGTGGTCGCCGAACATCGTGCCCATCGAGGTCCGCAGGTCGTCGCCCCACTGCCGCCAGGCCTCGGCGTTGGCCTTCATCTCGGCGGCCTGGGCGACGAGGGCGTGGGTGTCGATGACGACGCCCTCGATCTGCACCTCCGGGGTTGCCGCGAGGGCGGGGCCCGCGAGGGCGCAGGCGACGGCGGCGGCGAGGAATCGGGTCTTCATGGCGTTCCTTTCGTGGGGCGTATCAGTTGAGGATGCGCAGGGCGAGCGGCTCGCCCTCGGCGGAATAGAGCATCTCGGCGCGCACGGGCTCGCCGGCGCGCTCCGGGGCCACGGGCAGGCCCCACTGCGCCAGCAGCTCGCGCGGGAACTCGGTGGCCACCACGCGCGCCTGCGGCTCGAGCGCGATGCGCTCCAGGGGCTTGAGCGCGAGGAAGGGAGAAGCGGGCTGCGGCACGGGCTCGGTGTAGAACTCGAAGGCCGGCTCCGTGGCGGGCTGGACCGCGGGATGGCGCACCATCCAGCTCACGACGGCCAGGGTGGCGACCATGGCGAGCGGGGGCAGCCACCACAGGCGCGGGCGGCCGGCGCGGCGCTGGCGGGCGTGCTGCACCCGGAAGGCGTTCACGAGGTCGTCCTCCAGGTGCCCGGGGGGGCGGACGGCGGCGAGCGCGCCCTTGAGCTCGTCGAGCCGGTCGGTGAGCCGCGCTTCGCGCACGGCGGGGTGCAGCGGGGTGCTCATGTTGCCTCCTTCGTGCGGACGGCGCCTTCCATCAGGCCCATCCGCGAGAGTCGTTCGGCGAGTTGCGCGCGCCCCCGCGAAAGTCGCGAGCGCACGGTGCCGATGTCGATGCCGCAGACCTGGGCGGCCTCGGCGTAGGAAAGGTCGGAGAGCTCGCACAGGATGAGGACGTCGCGGTAGTGCGGGGCGACGGCGGCCAGGGCCGTGCGCACCTGCTCGGCGGTCTCGTGGGCGAGCAGCCTCGTGGCCGGGCAGTCCGCGTCGACGAGCCCGGGCACGGCCGGGGCGTCGGCGGCCAGCGCGTCCGGGTCCGTCGCGTCCTCGCGCGAGGCGGTCTCGCGCCGGGCCAGGTTCCTCGCGACGCCGCAAAGCCAGGCCGCGATGGAGCCGCGCGCCGGGTCGTACTGCTCCGGCCGGGTCATGAAGTGCAGGAAGGTCTCCTGCGTCACGTCCGCGGCCTGGGCGGCCGAGCCGGTGCGCAGCAGCGCGAAGCGGTACACCGCGTCCTTGTGCAGGCGGTAGAGCGCGACGAACGCCGACTCGTCCCCCTGGCGCATGCGGGCGAGGAGGGTCAGTTCGGGCTGCATGTTCCAGGGGGGCATGGGCGGGTTCGCATGGTTCCTTCCCGTATTGCGCCGAACCGCCCCAGAAGTTCCCGCGGAAAAAGGGGACGGGTCCTGGACCCGTCCCCTTTTCATTCCTCGGCGTCGGGCTGCCTCGAAGGCTGGGAGAGGTCGAAGGCCGGCAGCTTCATGCAGGCCTCCACGACCGAGAGCACGAGCGGGTAGGGCTCCACCGGCACCTTGTAGCGCCAGGCGTTGAAGACCTGCGGAACCAGGCAGACGTCGGCGACCGTGGGGGCGGCGCCCAGGCAGAACGGTCCCGGCCCGGGGCGGGCGGCGAGCATCTTCTCGATGGCGGCGAGCCCCTCCGAGACCCAGTGGGCGTACCAGCGATCGCGCGCCGCCTCGTCCAGGCCCAGCCCGCGCTGGAGGTAGGCGAGCACGCGCGTGTTGTTCAGGGGGTGGATCTCGCAGGCGACCGCGAGCGCCACGGCGCGCACCCAGGCCCGCTCGGCGGGATTCGCCGGCAGCAGCGGCGGCTTCGGGTGCGTCTCCTCCAGGTACTCGACGATGGCGAGCGATTGCGTGAGGGTGAGGGGGCCGTCCTCGAGCACCGGCACGAGGCCCTGGGGGTTGCGGGCGAGGAAGCCCGGCGCGCGCTGCTCGCCCTTGCGCAGGTGCACGTAGCGGCGCCCCGGCTCGATGCCCTTGAGCGCGAGCGCGATGCGGACCCGGAAGGCGGCGGAGGAGCGCCAGTAGTCGTGGAGGATCATGGCGGCTGTGCGGCAGGGCACTGAAACGGGGGTGGCCGCATCTTATACTGGGCGCGACACCGCCACCTTTCCGACCCGATGGCAAGACCGCTCACCCGCGGCGAGATCGTCCGCCGCCTCGCCGACACGCCGCCGCTCGAGGACCTGCTCACCGCCGACGACCTCGAGAAGCAGCGCGTGGCCGCCGCCGCGGGCGAGCTCACGCCGGCCGCGGTGCTGCTGCTGGTCGTGAACCGTCCCGGCGGGCAGACGGTGGTCTTCACCCAGCGCACCGCCCACCTCGCGGACCATGCCGGGCAGATCAGCTTTCCCGGCGGGCGGATGGAGGAGGGCGACGAGGGGCCGGCGCAGACCGCGCTGCGCGAGGCCCGCGAGGAGGTGGGCATCGATCCGGCGCTGGTCGAGGTCCTGGGCGAGCTTCCCGACTACCACACGTCCACGGGCTACCGCGTGCGCCCGGTCGTCGGCTGGGCCGAGCCGCCGCTCGCCTACGCCCCGGATCCCTTCGAGGTCGCCGACGTCTTCGAGGTTCCCCTGCGCTTCCTGCTGGAGCCGGCCAACCACCGCTACGAGAGCGCCTTCTACAAGGGGCGGCTGCGCCACTACTGGGCCATGCCGTGGGAGGGGCGCTTCATCTGGGGCGCCACCGCGGGAATGCTCGTGACCTTCCAGCGCATCGTCGGAAGGGCGAGGGAGTAGGGTCCGCCTCCCGCGGACGAAAAAAAAGGGCCCCGATGAGGGGCCCCCAACTCCACGCATCCGGCGATCGAGCGCAAACTCGCCGAATCCCGTCGCCCCTCGCGGGGCATGTACGTTCCGTCACGCCCTGCGACTGTAGCGGCGCGCGGGTCTTCCGTCCAATCGATAATTCGGGATATGGTTATCGACTGCGTCGATTTGCCGCGACCGCCCGCCCCGCGGCGAAGAGCTGCTCGCGGAACCAGCGGTGGGTGGCGTCGTGGGCCGTGCGCTGGTGCCAGAGGAGGGACAGCGTGTAGGGGGGGATGGGCAGGGGCGTCGGCCGGATCGCGAGCCCGAAGCGCGGGGCCTGCTGCCGCGCGATGCGCCCGGGGACGATGGCCACGAGGTCGCTGTCGGCCAGGAGGGAGAAGCTGGTCGCGAAGCCGGCCACGCTCACCGGCACGCGCCGGCGAAGGCCGCGCTCGGCGAACGCGCGCTCCACCAGCTTCGCGGCGCCCACGTGGGCGGTCACGGCGAGCTGGGGATACTCCAGCAGGCGGGCGACGGTGAGGCGCCCGCGGGCCAGGGGATGCCCGGCCCGCATCGCGCACACGAAGGACTCCTCGAGGAGGGGCTCGTTGTAGAGATCGCGCCCCTCGGGCGGGTCCACGATGGGGGCGATGTCGATTTCCCCGGAGACGATGCGCGCCACGGAATCCTCCACCGGCCGCGGCAGCACCTCGAGGGTGATGCCCGGGGCCTCGCGCGAGAGCACGGCGTAGACCTTCGGCAGGATCACCAGGCCGACATAGTCGGTGATGCCCAGGCGGATGTTGAGGCGCGCCTTGGCGGGGTCGAAGCGCTGGGGCAGCGAGAGCGCCAGGTTCACGGAGGCGAGCGCCGTCTTGATGGGCCCCTGCAGGTTGCGGGCCAGGGGGGTCGGCTGCATGCGGTTGCCCACGCGCACCAGCAGGGGGTCCGAGAACATCGCCCGGAGCCGGTCCAGCGCCGCGCTCACGGCGGACTGGCTGAGGCTCAGGCGGCGGGCGGCGGCGGTGACGCTGCACTCGTCCAGGAGCACCTCCAGGACGACGAGCAGGTTGAGGTCGTGGCGGCGCAGGTCCATGGGGGGATGGTAGCGCCCGGCGGGGGCTTGACATGAAACGAACGGTCGTTCTATTATGGCGCCGTCCCTCCCGGAGAACCCGATGTCCCCGCAAGCCCTCAAGGCCCGAAAAGGCGAAGAGACCCGAGCCCAGATCCTCGACGCCGCCGTACAGCAGGCGAGCGAGGCCGGCTTCGAGTCCCTCACCATCGGCTCCCTCGCCGGGAGGACGGGCCTGTCCAAGAGCGGGCTCTTCGCCCACTTCGGCTCCCGCACGGAGCTGCAGATCGCCGCGCTGGACGAGGCCGCGCGCCGCTTCACCGAGGCGGTCTTCCTGCCCGCGTTCCAGTTCCCCCGGGGGCTCAAGCGCCTGCGCGCGCTCTTCGAGAACTGGATCACCTGGCCGGAGCACGCGAAGCTGCGCGGCGGCTGCCCGATCCATGCCGCCTCCGAGGAGTACGACGACCAGCCCGGGCCCATGAGGGACGCGGTGGTCGAGCGCCAGCGCCTCGTGGCCCGCGAGCTCGGCAAGGCCGTGCAGATGGCCGTGGAGAGCGGCGAGCTGGCGGCGGGCACCGACGTGCGCCAGTTCGTCTTCGAGATGTTCGGCCTGATCCTCGCCTACTACCACACGCAGCGCTTGCTGGGCGACGACGGGGCCACCGCCCGCGCGCTCGCCGGCTTCGACCGGCTCGTGGACGCGCACCGCGCGCCCGCGTCGAAATCCCCCCAGCGCCCCGCGGCCTCGCGCCGCTGATTCCCCGACGGAGGTTCGCCATGCCTGCCTTGGTGTCGCCCATCAATAGCACGATCGTTCGTTCCTTTAAGCTCCTCTCGACGCGCGCCCGCCTGCAGGTGGGCTCGATCGTCGCGCCCGAGCGCGCCCTCGCCGACGCGGTGCGGCTCTTCCTCACGCCGCCGCGACGGACGATGCGCGAGCGGGACCGCGAGTTCCTCGCCGGCGGCGAGGGCTTCGTCGTTCCCCTGGGGCTCGGGCGCCTGTCGGCCTGGCGCTTCGGTCCCGCCGGCCGCCCGGCGGTGATGCTGAGCCACGGCTGGGGCGGGAGCGGCGCGCAGTTCCGGGCCTTCGTGCCGGCGCTCGTCGACGCCGGCTACCAGGCGGTCGTCTTCGACCACGCGGGCCACGGGCTTTCCGAGGGCCGGCAATCGTCGCTCATCGACTTCGGCCGCGGCCTGGGGGCGGTGGCGGACGCGCTCGCCTCGCGCGGGATCGAGATTGCCGGCATCGTGGGGCATTCCCTCGGTGCCGCCGCCATCGCGCCGTTCCTGCGCGACCGGGCGCTGCGCCCGCGCTGCGTGCTCGTGGCACCCCCGGCCTCCCTCGTGGGCCACTCGGCGTGGTTCACCCGCTCGATGGGCCTGGGCGAGGGCTTCCGCTCGCGCCTGCAGTATTCCGTGGAGCGCCGCTACGGCGTGCGCTGGGACGAGCTCGAGCTGCCGCGCTCGGTGGCCTCGATCGAGGCGCCCGCCCTCGTGATCCACGACCAGGACGACGCGCAGGTGCGCATGGACGCCGGTCTCGCGGTGGCCCGGGCGTGGCCCGGCGCGCGCTTCCTGCGCACGCGGGGGCTGGGCCACAACGGGATCCTGCGCGACCGCGGCGTGGTGCGGGACGCGATCGACTTCCTCCGGGCGGAGGTGACCTTCGCGCCGCCGCCCGCGCGCGACGAGTGGTCGGCGTTTCCCGGCCCGGCGCCCCTGCTGTAAGCCTTCCGTAAAAGGAGAATCGCCATGGAAAACGACGACTACCGGGACGTCCCCCTCACGCTCGCGGTGGCGCTCACGCCGTGGGCCGCCGCCGTCGCCGCCGGCACGAGCGCCGGCGTGTTCTCCCGCCTGCCGGGCGAGGCGTTGGCGGCGCTCGCCGCCTTCGCGACCCTGTACGCCCCGATCGCGGTGCTGGTAGACGCCCGCGTGCGCGGCTGGTTCGCGGCACACGGCGCGGCGGCCGCGTGGACGGCGGCCCTCGGGACCGCGCTCATGCTGGTCGTCGCGGGCGTGGCTCTCGCGGATGCAGGCGCGGTGAGCCTGGCGCGCGCGCCGTGGGCGCCGATCTTCCTCTTCGGCGTGCCCGTGACCGTGGCTTCCGCGGTCGGCGCGGTTCACGCGGCGCTGCGGCAGGGCGTCGCGAGGGCGGGGCGCGGATTGCAGATGGCGGGGGATTGATACGGCGGGGAAATGGCGGGCGGTTGATTCGACACGGAGCTCCGTGTCGAATCAACCGCTTCCTATGTCACGGGCGTTGAAAGCACCTGCGCCGCCCCGGGGCGCGCCTTGAGCGAGGCGTACCAGCGCTCCATCTGCGGCCGCGGCTCGCGGGAAAGCGGCAGGTTCAGCCAGCGGTGCGCGGCGCAGCCCAGCACGATGTCCGCGGGCGAGAACGAATCCCCGGAGACGAACGCGCGTCCCGCGAGGTGTCCCTCGAGCACCGCCGCCGCCTTCTCGGAGGCGCTTCGCGAAGCCTCGATCGCGGCCGCGTCGCGCTTCTCCGCGGGAACGCGCACGAGCTGCCAGAAGGCATCGCGCATCGCGGGCGTGAAGGCCGTGGCCTGCCAGTCCATCCAGCGGTCGACGTCGGCCCGCCGGCGCAGGTCGTCCGGCCACAGCGTGCCGGGCGCGTGCTTCGCCGCGAGATAGCGAACGATGGCGTTCGATTCCCAGAGCACGAAGCCGTCGTCCTCGATCACGGGCACCAGGCCATTGGGGTTCATGCGCCGGTACTCGGGCGTGGCCACGATGCCGAAGGCGCCGCCCGCGTCCCTGCGCTCGTAGGCGAGGCCCAGCTCGTCGGCCGTCCACACCACCTTCTGGACGTTGACCGAGGAGATCCGCCCCCAGATGCGGAGCACCCCCGCGCTCATGCCACGAGCGGCGCGTCGAGACCCTGCGCGAACCGGGAGGTGTCCTTCTTCGCCTCCATGAGGCCGCGCACCATCTCGAGCGCGCTCCTGTCGCAGGGCGGGAGCTCGACGGGGGAAGCCGCCAGGGGCGCGGTGCGGCCGCCCCACTGGATCACGTGCGCGCAGTAGGTGAGGCCGCCGCCGAAGGCCGGCGTGATGAGCTTCGCCCCGGGCTTCACCCGCCCTTCCTCGATCGCGTCCACCAGCGCCACCGGCACCGTGGCCGCCGACATGTTGCCGTAGCGCTCCACGGTGAGCATCACGCGCTCGTGCGGGATGCCGATGCGCTTGCCCACGAAGTCGATGATGCGCAGGTTCGCCTGGTGCGGCACGGCGAGGTCGATGTCGGCGATCGTGAGCCCGGCGCGCGCGAGGGCCGCGTTCGAGGCCTCCGTCATGCCGTGCACGGCGCGCTTGAAGATCTCCTGGCCGTCGAAGTCCCAGCCGGTCACTCCCACGGGGACGTCGCGGTTGGCGTAGGCCGCGCCCATGCCGCGCACGCGCAGGATGTGGCGCGCGTCGGCGTAGCAGCCGAGCTTCTCGGAGAGCACGCCCAGCTTCTCGTCGCTCGCCTGCAGGACCACGGCCGCGGCCCCGTCGCCGAAGAGCACCGCGACGTTGCGGTTGGTCCAGTCCATGAAGGGGGAGATCACCTCCACGCCGATCACCACGGCGTTCTTCACCACGCCGGTGCGGATCATCGCGGTGGCCGAGGACAGGCCGTAGAGGAAGCTCGTGCAGGCGGTGTTCACGTCCATCGCCGCGGCGTTCGGGGCGCCCAGGAGCGCCTGCACGCCGGAGGCGCTGTTGGGGACCTGCTCGTCGTAGGAGCAGCTGCCCAGCACGATCAGCTCCACGTCCTTCGCGTCGAGCCCGGCGCAGGCGAGCGCCCGGGCGGCCGCCACGTGGGCGAGCGCGGTCGTCGGCACGTGCGAGACGCGCCGCTCGCGTATGCCCGTGCGCGACATGATCCAGGCGTCGTCGGTCTCGAGGAAGGTGGCGAGATCGGCGTTGGAAAGGACGGCCGGCGGCATGCACTTGCCCCAGCCCGTGATGGCGGCGTAGGTCATTTTCTTGTGGTTCCGATGGCGGTGTGGAGACAGTTTGCCCGAGTCCGCGGCGGGGTGCAGGGCGGCCTAGAGCCTGTGGGATCCGACGAGGAGCCGGTCGTGGACGGCGTACTGCTCGTCCACCGCGGCGCCCCCGTCGCGGGGCGTGCGCCTGACGGTGATCCAGACCTCGGGGGCGAGGGTCTCGCACACCTCGGCGGTATGGCGCACCTCCTCCTCGGCCACCCGCCTCGCCACCTCCCACGAGGGGGCCCCCCAGCCCTTCACGAGGAACCACGCGAGCGCGTCGGTGTGGGCCTCGAGCTCCTCCTGCGTCACCTCGACGACCTCCGCGATCGTGCAGCGCTGCCGGCCCTCCAGGGCGAGGAAGGACGACTCGCAGTGGCAGCGCGGATCGCACTTCGGGGCGCCCGCGAAATCGCAGACGGCGTAGCCGCCGCTCACGACCCAGTCGCCGTCGCGGGCCGCGCCGTGCGTCTTGTAGAGGTGGTCGTCGGAATCGTCGAGCCGGACGGCGCGAAGGAACTTCGGCATGGTGCGTGCTTCAGGGGGGCGCTTGAACCCTTATCATAGCAGCCGGCCCCCGAAACCCGTCGCCCCGAGGAGACAAATGTCCATCGCCAAGACCGCCATCGTCACCGGTGCCAACCGGGGGATCGGCCTCGAGATCGCCCGCCAGCTCGTCCGGGAGGGCATTCGCGTCGTGATGGGATCGCGCGACCCCGTCAAGGGGGAGAGGGCCTGCGCGGGCCTGAAGGCGGGCGAGCTGGCGGTGTCGCATCCGCTCGACGTGATCGACACCCGGAGCGTCCAGCGCTTCGTGGAGTTCGTGGAGAAGGAGTTCGGCGCGCCCGCCATCCTCGTGAACAACGCGGGGACGTACCCGGAAGCCCGCGAGGCCGGCGTGGTGGACGTGAAGACCTCCCTCTGGCGCGAGACCTTCGAGACCAACCTCTTCGGCGCGGTGCGCCTGTGCCGCGAGGTGGTGCCCCTCATGCAGCGCGTGGCCTACGGGCGCGTCGTGAACATCTCCTCCGGCCTGGGGCAGCTCTCGCAGATGGGCGCCGGCAGCCCCGCCTACCGCGTCTCGAAGGCCGCGCTCAACGCTCTCACGGCCACGCTGGCGGCCGAGGTCAAGGGCCAGGGCATCCTCGTGAACTCCATGAGCCCCGGCTGGGTGCGCACCGACATGGGCGGCCCCGACGCGCCGCGCAGCGTGGAGGAGGGCGCCGAGACCGCCGTGTGGCTGGCCCTCCTGCCCTCGACCGGGCCCACCGGCCAGTTCTTCCGCGACCGCAAGCCCATCCCCTGGTGAGGCGGATGCTCGGCCGCGCCCTCGCCGCGGCCCTCCTCGCGCTGCTGGCCGCCGGGTGCTCCCCGCTCACCCGCGTGGCCTACAACAACGCGGCCTTCGCGGGCACGTGGGTCGTGGACGACTGGTTCGACCTTCACGACGGCCAGCGCGAGTGGGTGAAAGAGCGCCTGGCGCGCCTGCTCGCGTGGCACCGCGCAGCCGAGCTGCCGGAGTACGAGAGGCTCCTGCAGGACACGGCGGCGCGCGCCGCCACGCGCCTCACGGCGGAGGACGCGCGCCGCGTGCACGGCCAGATGCGCGCGCTCTACCACCGCGTGGTCCGCAAGGCCATCCCGGACATGGCCGACTTCCTGCTCCAGGTGCACCCGGAGCAGGTCGAGCGCCTGGCGCGCAAGTTCGAGGAGGACAACGCGAAGGCCGTGAAGGAGAGCGTCAGGGGCTCGCCCGCGGAAAGGCTCGCGGCGCGCAGCGCGCGCTACGTCGACCGGATCGAGGACTGGACGGGGCGGCTCTCGGCCCCGCAGCGCGACCTCGTGCGCGCGCGCGTGGCGGCGATCCCCGACCTCACCGACGAGTGGATGGGCGACCGGCGCTTCCGGCAGGCCGAGACGCTCGCCCTCGTGCGCGCGAGGCCCTCGCGCGAGGCCGCGATCGACGCCCTCACCCGGCTGCTCGTGGACACCGACTCGTGGCGCCGGCCCGAGTACGCCGCGAAGCTCAAGGCGCGGGACGAGGCCGTGTTCGCGATGATCGCGGCGCTGGACGCCACGCTCACGCCCGAGCAGCGCGGAAAGCTGCACCGGCGGCTGGCGGGCTATGCGGCCGACGTGGCTTACCTGATGGTCGCCAGTTAGATGCTTCGGTGGCTGGCGGCAGGGAAAGGCCCTGGAAACGCCGATTTCCGCCGATGCCCCGCCGATTACCGCCGATGGATTCAGGGCTGGAACTGAATCAGGGTGAAGATCGCGGGGAGTCTCTCAGATGGCAGATCAAGGTCACGGACCCGCTCGACCTTCATCTGCGGCCATCGGCGGGGCATCGGCGGAAATCGGCGTTTCCAGAGCCTTTCGCCCGCATCACTCCCCGAGGGACTTGAACTTCTCCATCGCCCCGACGAGACGGGAGCGGATGCCCGGCTCGAAGGCCGAGTGGCCCGCGTCGGCCACCACGTGGTACTCCGCCTCCGGCCAGGCGCGGTGAAGGTCGTCGGCCGTGACCGTCGGGCAGACCGCGTCGTAGCGCCCCTGCACGATCACGGCGGGGAGGTGGCGGATGCGCCCGACGTTGGCGAGGAGGAACCCGTCCGGCAGGAAGAGGCGGTTCACGAAGTAGTGCGCCTCGATCCGCGCCAGCCCCAGGGCCACGCGGTCGGAGGCGAAGTCCGCCACGAGCGCCGGGTTCGGGGCGAGCGTCGAGCAGGAGCCCTCGTAGACGCTCCAGCGGCGCGCCGCCGGCAGGTGCACTCCGGGATCCGGGTCGACCAGCCGCCGGTGGTAGGCGCCCAGCAGGTCGCCCCGCTCGGCCTCGGGGATGAAGTGCGCGAACTCGCGCCACGGCTCCGGGAAGATCTGGCGGATGCCGTGCAGGAACCAGTCGATCTCCGCCGGCCGGCCGAGGAAGATGCCACGCAGCGCCAGCGCGAGGCAGCGCTCCGGGTGGTGCTCGGCGTAGGCGAGCGCGAGCGTCGATCCCCAGGAGCCGCCGAACACGATCCAGCGCGCCACCCCCAGATGCTCGCGCAGGCGCTCGATGTCGGCCACGAGGTCCGGGGTGGTGTTGGCCTCGAGGCTTCCCAGCGGCGTCGAGCGCCCCGCCCCGCGCTGGTCGAAGACGACGATGCGGTAGTGGTCCGGGTCGAAGAACTGCCGGTGCACGGGGCTGGCGCCGGCCCCGGGGCCGCCGTGCAGGAACACCACGGGCACGCCGTCGGGGCGGCCGCTTTCCTCCCAGTAGAGGCGGTGCCCGTCGCCCACGTCGAGCATCCCCCCGCGCCGAGACTCGATGGCGGGGTACAGGGGCAGCGGCTCGGCGCCGCGCCGGTTGGCTTCGGGGGGCATGGCGGCCAGCTTACCAGAGGGCCTCCGGGGGCCGGGCGATCTTGCCCCGCGTCAACTTTTTCCCCGTCGGAAAACGGCTACACTACGCCGCATTGCAGCATCGACGGAGGCGTGGCTTGCTCTACCAACTCTACGACTGGCAGCGCGCGGCCCTGGAGCCCTGGCGGGCGCTCGCCCAGGCGGCCAACGAGTTCTACGGACACCCGACGAGCCCGCTCTCCTGCCTGCCGGGCAGCCGCAACGTCGCCGCCGCCTTCGACCTCATGGGCCGCCTCACGCAGCGCTACGAGCGCCCGGCCTTCGGCATCGGCCCGGTGAAGTCCGGCGGGCGCGAGTTCGCGGTGCGCGAGGTGTTCGAGCTCGAGAGGCCCTTCTGCCGGCTGCTGCACTTCGTGAAGGACGGCGGCCCCGCCCAGCCGAAGGTCCTCGTCTTCGCGCCCCTCTCCGGGCACTTCGCCACGCTCCTTCGCGACACCGTGAAGTCCCTCCTCGCCGACCACGACGTGTGGATCACGGACTGGATCGACGCCAAGGAGGTGCCGCACTCGGCCGGGCCGTTCCACTTCGACGACTACGTGGACTACGTGCGCGACTTCCTGCGCTTCGTCGGACCGGAGGCGCACGCGATCTCCGTGTGCCAGCCCACGGTGCCGGTGCTCGCGGGGGTGTCGCTCATGGCATCGGCGGGGGAGCCCACCCCGCGCTCGCTCACCATGATGGGCGGCCCGATCGACACGCGCTCGAGCCCCACCGCGGTGAACGACTTCGCGCGCCACCGGCCGATGTCGTGGTTCGAGTCGAAGGTGGTGCAGCGCGTGCCCATGCGCTACCCGGGCTTCATGCGCCGCGTCTACCCGGGGTTCATGCAGTTCGCCGGCTTCGTGGCGATGAACCCGGACCGGCACTTCGAGTCGCACGTGCAGTACTACCAGCACCTCATCCTGGGCGACGGCGAGAGCGCGGAGGCGCACCGGCGCTTCTACGACGAGTACAACGCGGTGATGGACTTGCCGGCGGAGTACTACCTCGAGACGGTGGACCGCGTCTTCCACAAGCACCTGCTGCCGCGCGGGCTCCTCAGGGTGCGCGGCGAGAAGGTGCGCCCCGAGGCCATCAAGGGCTCCGCCCTCTTCACCGTCGAGGGCGAGCTGGACGACATCTCCGGGCCGGGCCAGACGAAGGCCGCCCACGGCCTGTGCCGGTCGATTCCCGCGAAGCGCAAGCAGCACTTCGAGGCCCCCGGCGTGGGGCACTACGGCATCTTCTCCGGGCGCAAGTACCGCGAGACGATCTACCCCAGGATCCGCGACTTCATCGCCCGACACGACAGGTAGGCGAGCCCATGGCGAAACCGGTCAGCCCGCAGGACATGTTCGACCTCTGGCAGAAGATGGTGAACCCGGGGGCGTTCCCGCTTCAGAGCCTGATGTTCCCGGTGCTCGACGCCAAGGAGCTCGAGAAGAAGATCCGGGAGCTCGAGGTCGTCGAGCACTGGCTCAAGGCGAACCTCAACATGCTGCAGCTCTCCATCAAGAGCCTCGAGTACCAGCGCCAGATGGTGCAGGGCGGCGAGCGCATCCGGCAGGCGATGGAGGAGGGCAAGGCGCCCGAAGCCCCCGGTGCCCACGGCGAGGAGATCCCCAATCCGGCGCTGTGGGCCTGGAACATGATGGCGCAGGCCGGCACGGAGGCCGCCGAGGCGATGGGCCGCGCGGTGGAAGCGGCGGGCGAGGCGGCGAGCGAGGCGGCCCGCGATGCGGGTCAGCCCAAGCCCAGGCCGAAGGCGAAGCGGAAGAAGCCCGCGGGCGACTGACGAAATGGGGTCAGGTTACTTTGCACAAGAAACGTGCAAAGTAACCTGACCCCATTTCGATGCGTTCAGTCGTGGTGGTTGGGGCAGCCGACGCAGGAGATCTTCTTGCCGTCCGGCCCGAGGACTTCCGGCCCGCCGCAGGATCCGCGCAGGCAGCGCCCCGTCATGCGGGAACCCATCGCCATGCCGCCCACCGCCAGCGCGATGAACACGAAGGTGACGAGGAAGACCGCGACGAGGGTCGAGGCGTCCATGCCGGTCAGCCCGGCACGCGCTCGGCGCCCAGCTTCGCGAACGCCGGCGTCTGGCGGTCGGTGAGCTTGCCGTCGCCCGCGCGCTCGATGAAGAAGGCCGCGATGCCGCGCTCGGCCGCGAAGGCGTAGGCGCGCTCGGCGCCCATCACGAAGAGCGCCGTGGCCATCGCGTCGGCCCAGGCGCAGTCCTTCGCCACCACGCTCACCGAGGCGAGGCTGCCGCGCACCGGCTCGCGCGTGGCCGGGTCGATCTCGTGCGAGTAGCGCCGGCCGTCCTGCTCGAAGTAGATGCGGTAGTCGCCGGAGGTGGCCATGGAGAGCCCGTCCAGCGCGACGACGGCGTAGGCCTGCTGCCCCGCGACGTCCGGTCGCTCGATGCCGATGCGCCAGGGCTGGCCCTCGGCGTTGCGGCCGCGCACGCGCACCTCCCCGCCGGCTTCCACGAGGTAGTCGGTGGCGCCCAGGGACTCGAGAGCGCGCGCCGCGAGGTCCACGCCGTAGCCCTTGGCGATCCCGGAGAGGTCCGCCCGGACGCCGTCGCGCGATTTCGCGAGGGTGCCCGCGCCGCGGTCCACGGAGACGGCGCGCCAGTCGATGCGCGGGGCGAGGGCGGCGAGCTCCGCGGCGGGCGGGATGCGCCGCGCCTTGGCGGGGCCGAAGCCCCAGGCGTCCACGGCGGGGGCGACGGTCGCGTCGAACGCGCCGTCCGTGGACTCGCTCACCTCGCGCGCGAGCGCGAAGACCTCCAGCGTCTCGCGCGAGACTTTGACCGCCTTGCCGGCGGGCGCCGCGTTGAAGCGCGCGAGCTCCGAAGCGTCGAGGTAGGTGCTCATGCGCGAGACCACGCCCTCGAGGGCGGCGGCGACGGCGGAGGAGGCCTTGGCGGCGAGCGATTCGGCCAGGGGGCCCGAGAGCTTCGCGTTCCAGACGGTGCCCATCGCGGGGCCCTGGAAGGCCGCGAGCTTGCGGCCGGCGAGGCCCGGGGCTTCGCCGCAGCCGGCGAGGAGGGCGGTCGCGCCGAGCGCCTGGATCAGCGTGCGGCGGCGGGGGGAGAGGAGGGCGTCCATAGGTTCATCCATTCTACCGCTTAGGTTCCGGGCCCGCCGGCGAGGCGCACGGCCGCTTCGAAGCGGCCCTCCCCGTGGCGGATGAGCTGGTAGGCGAGGTCGCGCATCGAGACGATGCCGTGCAGGTGCGGCCCGTCCATCACCACCAGGTGGCGGTGGCGGTGCACGTACATGAGGGCAAGCGCGGCCTCCAGCGTGGTGCCCGGCGTGACGAAGTGCACGTCCCGCGTCATCACGAGGGAGAGCGGCGTCTTGCGCGGGTCGAGTCCGGCGCGCACCACGCGCATCATCACGTCGCGCTCGGTGAAGATCCCGGCGAGCAGCCGGTCCTCGGTGCTCACGACGAGCGCGCCGATGTCGTACTTGCCCATCTCCTCGACGGCCTCCGCCACGTTCGCCGAGGCCGGGATCGTGTAGAGCTGCTCCATCCCCCGGTCGCCCAGGGCCTGCATCACGGTCATCACCGCCATGGTCCTTCTCCTCGCCGCCGCTAGGATCCGAAGTCGTCGAGCATGATGTTCTCACGCTCCACGCCCAGGTCGAGCAGCATGTTGATGACCGCCTTGGTCATGGGGCCCGGGCCGCACATGTAGTACTCGATGTCCTCGGGGGCCGGGTGGTTCTTCAGGTACTCGTCGTACAGCACCTGGTGGATGAAGCCCGTGTAGCCCTTCCAATTGTCCTCGGGCAGGGGCTCGGAGAGGGCCAGGTGCCAGGCGAAGTTGGGGCTCGCCTTCGCGATGGCGTCGAACTCGTCCTGGTAGAACGCCTCCTTGAGGCTGCGGGCGCCGTACCAGTAGGTGGCCTTCCTCTTCGTGTGAAGGCGGTGGAACTGGTCGAAGATGTGGGAGCGCATGGGGGCCATCCCCGCGCCGCCGCCGACGAAGCACATCTCGGCATCCGTCTCGCGCGCGAAGAACTCGCCGAAGGGCCCGGAGACGGTGACCTCGTCGCCCGGCTTCAGGTTGAAGATCCAGGAGCTCATGATCCCCGGCGGGATGTCCTCCTTGTAGCCCGGCGGGAAGGCGATGCGGATCGTGAAGAGGAGGATGCCCTTCTCGAGGGGGTAGTTGGCCATCGAGTAGGCGCGCGTCACCGGCTCCG
>CAZNWZ010000019.1:17403-24778 GCA_964576455.1 uncultured Lysobacter sp. | reverse complement strand
GCCGCGCACCACGCGCACCTGCTCGTGCACGGCCTGCTGCACCTGCAGGGCCACGACCACGGGCGGCCCGCGCAGGCGGCGCGCATGGAGCGCCTCGAGCGCGGGATCCTCGCGCGCCTGGGCTTCGGCGACCCGTACGCGGCCCGGTAGGCCCCGATGGCCGCGGCGCCGGTCTGCTAGAGTATTCCCGCGACAACTGCCTCCAGGCGCACGACCCCGAATGGAAGAACCCGCCAAGCCGAGCCTCCTCGAGCGCCTGTCATCGCTGCTGCTGCGCGAGCCGGAGGACCGCGGCCAGCTCGTGGAGCTCCTGCACTCCGCCTTCGAGCGGCGCATCCTGGACGGCGACGCGCTCTCGATGATCGAGGGCGTGCTGCAGGTCTCGGAGACGCGCGTGGCCGACGTCATGATCCCGCGCTCGCAGATGGACATGATCGACGTCGAGGAGAGCCCGGAGAAGTTCATCCCCTACGTGATCGAGACGGCGCACTCGCGCTTCCCCGTCTGGGAGGAGAACCGCGACAACGTGATCGGCATCCTCCTCGCGAAGGACCTGCTGCGCTACTACGCCGAGGCGGAGTTCAACGTGCGCGAGATGCTGCGCCCCGCGGTGTTCGTCCCCGAGTCCAAGCGGCTCAACGTCCTGCTGAAGGAGTTCCGGGCCAACCGCAACCACATCGCGATCGTGGTCGACGAGTACGGCGGCGTCTCCGGGCTCATCACGATCGAGGACGTCATCGAGCAGATCGTCGGCGACATCGAGGACGAGTTCGACTTCGACGAGACCGAGGACAACATCCTCGCCGACAAGAACGGCCGCTTCCGCGTGAAGGCGGTGACCGAGATCGCCGACTTCAACGCGCACTTCGGCACGGCCTTCCGCGACGACGACCACGACACGGTGGGCGGCCTCGTGCTCGCGAAGTTCGGGCGCCTGCCCAAGCGCGGCGAGACGGTGGTGCTCGACGGCATCGCCTTCCAGGTGCTGCGCGCCGACAGCCGCAAGCTCCACTCGCTGCTCGTCGAGCGGCGCCCCGCCCCGGAAGCGCCCGGGGAAGGCGGGTGACGGTCGCGGGACCGGCGCCGGCGCGCTCCGACGCCGCGCTCCTCGCCTGGGGCATCGCCCTGCCGGCGGCGGCCGGCGCGGCCTGCGTGCTGGGGTTCGCCCCCTTCCACGCCTGGCCGGTGCCCGTGGCGGCCCTCGCGGTCCTCTTCCTCGCCTGGTCGCGCAGCGGCTCGGGCCTGCAGGCCGCGATCTCCGGCTTCGCCTTCGGCCTCGGGCTCAACCTGGCCGGCGTCTCCTGGGTGTTCGTGAGCCTGCACCAGTTCGGCCACATGCCGGCGATCCTCGCGGCCCTCGCGACGTTCCTCTTCTGCGCCTACCTCGCGCTCTTCCCGGCGGCCGCGGGCTGGCTCTCGCACCGCTTCGGCGCGGGCGGGACGCGGGGGCTGCTGGCGGCCATGCCCGCGGCCTTCGTCCTGCTGGAATGGGTGCGCGGCTGGCTCTTCACGGGCTTCCCGTGGCTCGTGATGGGCTATTCGCAGGCGCCCGCGAGCCCGCTGGCCGGCTACGCCCCGGTGCTCGGGGCCTACGGCGTGTCGCTCGCCACGGCGTTCGCGGCCGCGCTCCTCGCCGCGTTCGCGTCGAGCCCGGCCTGGTCGCGACGGCGCGGCCTGCTGGCCGCCGCGTTCGCGGGCGTGCTGGCCGCCGGCGCCGCGCTGCGGCCCGTCGCGTGGACCTCGCCGGGCGGGGAGCCCGTCTCCGTCGCGCTCCTGCAGGGCAACGTGCCGCAGAGCCTCAAATGGCGCGACGAGGTGCGCGCGCGCACGCTGCGGGACTACCACGAGCAGGTCGTGAGGAGCCCGGCGCGGGTCGTCGTGCTTCCGGAGACGGCGCTGCCCGCCTTCCTCGACCAGCTCCCGCCCGGCTACCTCGAGTCGCTGCGCGAGCACGCGCGCGCCGCGGGGAAGGACATCCTGCTCGGCTCCGTGGAGCGCGAGCGGACGGGGGAGGGCTTCTCGTACTGGAACAGCGTCGTGCGCCTCGGCGCGGGGGAACCCCGGTCCTACCGCAAGCGCCACCTCGTGCCGTTCGGGGAGTTCATCCCGCCCGGCTTCGGCTGGGTGCTCGCCGTGCTCAGGATCCCGCTCACCGACTTCGCGCGCGGCGAGGCCACCCAGCCGCCGCTCGCCGCGGGCGGGACGACCTGGGCCGTGGCCATCTGCTACGAGGACATCTTCGGCGAGGAGCTCATCGCCGCGCTCCCGCAGGCGGGCGTGCTCCTCAACGTGAGCAACGATGCCTGGTTCGGCGAGTCGCTCGCCGCGGACCAGCACCTGCAGTTCTCGCAGATGCGCGCCCTCGAGACGGGGCGGTGGATGGTGCGCGCGACCAACACGGGGGTGACCGCCGCCATCGACGAGAAGGGGCGCGTCGTGGCCCGGCTCCCGCAGTTCACGCGCGGCGAGCTCGCCGCCCGCCCCGTTCCGCACGCGGGCGCCACGCCCTTCGTGCGCTGGGGCAACCTCGCCGCGCTCGCGGTCCTCGCGGGGCTGGCGGCCGCGGGGCTGCGCCGTCGGGGTGACGGGGTCCCGGCCAAGCCCGTAAAATGACGGGTTTTCCGAGCCGCCGGCCCTTCCCCGTGACGATCACCTTCCAGGACATCATCCTGCGCCTCCAGTCCTACTGGGGCAGCCGCGGCTGCGCGGTGCTGCAGCCCTACGACATGGAGGTGGGCGCCGGGACCTCGCACACCGCCACGTTCCTGCGCTCGCTGGGACCGGAGCCGTGGCGCGCGGCCTACGTGCAGCCCTCGCGCCGGCCCAAGGACGGCCGCTACGGCGACAACCCCAACCGCCTGCAGCACTACTACCAGTTCCAGGTGGTGCTCAAGCCCTCGCCGCCGGACATCCTGGACCTCTACCTCGGCTCGCTGGAGGCGCTCGGCTTCGACCTGAAGGCGAACGACGTGCGCTTCGTGGAGGACGACTGGGAGAACCCGACGCTGGGCGCGTGGGGGCTGGGCTGGGAAGTGTGGATGAACGGCATGGAGATCACGCAGTTCACCTACTTCCAGCAGGTCGGCGGCCTCGACTGCAAGCCCATCACCGGCGAGATCACCTACGGCCTGGAGCGCCTGGCGATGTACCTGCAGGGCGTGGAGAACGTCTTCGACCTCGTGTGGACCGAGTGGGACGAGCCCGGCGGCGGCAGGCGCCAGCTGCGCTACCGCGACGTCTACCACCAGAACGAGGTGGAGCAGTCGACGTACAACTTCGAGGAGTCGGACACCGAGGCGCTCTTCCGGCACTTCGGCGACCACGAGAAGGGCGCCAAGCACCTCATGGCGCGGCAGCTCGCCCTCCCGGCCTACGAGCAGGTGCTGAAGGCCGCGCACACCTTCAACCTGCTCGACGCCCGCGGCGCCATCTCCGTCACGGAACGCGCCGCCTACATCGGGCGCATCCGCAACCTCGCGAAGTCCGTCGCGCAGAGCTACTACGAGTCGCGCGAGAGGCTGGGCTTCCCGATGCTCGCGGGGGTGGCGAAATGACGGCCACGCTGCTCGTGGAACTCTTCACCGAGGAGCTGCCGCCCAAGGCCCTCGGCAGGCTCGGGGAAGCCTTCGCCGCCGGCATCGAGGCCGGACTTCGCAGGCGCGGATTCCTCGAGGAGGGCTCCGGCCGCACCGTCTACGCCACGCCGCGGCGGCTCGCGGCGAGCCTCGCCGGCGTGCGCGCGGCCACGGCGCCCCGGTCGGTGGAGGTGAAGCTCATGCCCGTGGCGGTGGGCCTCGGCCCCGATGGCAAGCCCACGCCCGCGCTGCTGAAGAAGCTCGCGGCCAGCGGGCTCGAGGGCTTCGATCCCGCCGGCCTGAAGCGGCGGGTGGACGGCAAGGCCGAGACGCTCTTCGCGGACACGCTCGCGCCCTCGGTGCCGCTCGCCGAGGGCCTGCAGGCGGCCCTCGACGAGGCGATCGCCGCGCTGCCCATCCCGAAGGTGATGAGCTACCAGCTCGTCGACGGGGCCACGACGGTCCAGTTCGTGCGGCCCGCGCACGGGCTGGTGGCCCTGCACGGCGCGCAGGTGGTGCCGGTCTCGGCGCTGGGCCTCGCGGCCGGGCGCCTCACGCACGGCCACCGCTTCCAGGGAGCCCGCGACATCGCGCTCGCCGACGCGGGGGAATACGCCGCCAGGCTGGCGGCCGAGGGCGGGGTGATCGCCGGCTTCGCCGAGCGGCGCGCCGCCATCCTCGCGGGCCTGCGGGAGGCCGCGGGCCGCGAAGGGGCCACGCTCGGCCCCGAGCCCGACTGCGAGGCGCTGCTCGACGAGGTCACGGCGCTCGTGGAGATGCCCACGGTGTACGTCGGGCGCTTCGAGCGCGAGTTCCTCGAGGTGCCGCCCGAGTGCCTCGTCCTCACGATGCGGCAGAACCAGAAGTACTTCCCCCTGTTCGACGCCGAGGGCCGGCTCACGGAGCGCTTCCTGCTCGTGTCCAACCTGCGCCCCGCGGACCCGTCGCGCATCGTGCACGGCAACGAGCGCGTGGTGCGACCGCGGCTCGCGGACGCGCGCTTCTTCTTCGACACCGACCGCCGCACGAAGCTCGCCGACCGCGTGCCGCAGCTCGCGACGATCGTCTACCACGGCAAGCTCGGGACCCAGCTCGAGCGCGTCGAGCGGCTGCGCAAGCTGGCCACGCGCATCCAGATGAAGCTCCCGCGCGGCGCCAAGGGCATGCCCTACGCCGACCGGGCCGCCCTCCTCGCCAAGGCGGACCTCGTCACGCTCATGGTGGGAGAGTTCCCGGAGCTGCAGGGCATCATGGGCAAGTACTACGCGGCCGCCGACGACGAGGAGCCCTCCGTGGTGCGCGCCATCGAGCAGCACTACTGGCCGCGCTTCGCCGGGGACCACCTCCCCGACGGCGACGTGAGCATCGCGGTGGCGCTCGCCGACCGCCTCGACGCGCTCGCCGGCCTCTTCTCCATCGGGCAGGTGCCCACGGGGGACAAGGACCCGTTCGGCCTTCGCCGCGCCGCCCTCGGCGTCATCCGCATCCTCGTGGAACGCAAGCTCGATCTCGACTTCCACGACCTCGTCCGCCTCGCGTTCGACCCCTACAAGGCCCAGGCGGTCGTGGAGCTGGAGGAATTCGTGTTCGAGCGCTTCCGGGGCTACCTGCGCGACCTGGGCTACACCGCGAACCAGGTGGAAGCGGTGGTCTCGCAGCGCGACGCCCGCTTCGACCTGGTACCGGCCCGCCTGGCCGCCGTCGTCGCCTTCTCGAGGCTCCCGGAGTCGGAGGCGCTCGCCGCCGCCAACAAGCGCGTGAAGAACATCCTCGACAAGTCGGGGCGGTCGATGGGCGTGGACACCGCCCTCTTCTCGCAGGACGAGGAGCGCAGCCTGCACGCGGCGATCGACAGGATGACGCCCCTGGTCGACGAGCACGTGGCGCATGCGCGGTTCGAGCCGGCGCTCGTGGCGCTCGCCGGCGTGCGCGGCGAGGTCGACGCCTTCTTCGACAAGGTGCTGGTGAACGCCGAGGACCTCGCGGTGCGCGGCAACCGCCTGGCGCTGCTCACCGGCCTCGAGCGGCTCCTGAACCGCGTGGCCGACATCTCGCGGCTGGCGGCCTGAACGGCATGAAGCTCGTCATCCTCGACCGCGACGGCGTCATCAACGCCGACAGCGACAAGTACATCAAGTCGCCCGCCGAGTGGCAGCCCATCCCGGGCTCCATCGAGGCGATCGCCCGCCTGCACCAGGGCGGCTACCGCGTCGTGGTGGCCACCAACCAGTCGGGCATCGGCCGCGGGCTCTTCGACATGGCGACCTTCAACGCCATGAACGACAAGATGATGGAAATGGTGTTCCGGCAGGGCGGGCGCATCGACGCGCTGTTCTTCTGCCCGCACACCGACGCGGAGAACTGCCGCTGCCGCAAGCCCCGGACCGGCATGTTCGAGGAGATCGCCTCGCGCTACCACGTCGAGCTCAAGGGCGTGCCCTGCGTCGGCGACGCGATGCGCGACCTGCAGGCGGCCGAGGCCGTGGGCGCGCTGCCGATCCTCGTGCTCACGGGCAAGGGCCGCAGGACCAAGGACGAGGGGAGCCTGCCGCGCAAGACGCTCGTCTTCGCGGACCTCGCGGAAGTCTCCCGCCACCTGGTCGCCGCCAGAGAATGACCTTCCTGCGCTCGCTCCTCTTCCTGCTCGGGGCCGTGCCCATCACGACGGCGTTCGGGATCCTCGTGCCGGTGAGCGGCCTCCTCGGCCACGCGGCCGCCCTGTGGACCGCGCGCGAGTGGGCGCGCTGGGTCCTCAAGTGGGCCGAGTGGTCCTGCGGGATCCGCTACGAGGTGCGGGGATGGGAGAACGTGCCGAAGACGCCGGCCGTCATCATGGCCAAGCACCAGTCGGCCTGGGAGACGCTCTTCATCGAGGCGACGTTCCCGTACCAGTGCTGGATCATCAAGCGCGAGCTCCTGTGGCTGCCCTTCGTCGGCTGGGGGCTGTGGGCCGTCAAGTCGATCGCCATTGACCGCAAGAGCGGCGTGGCCGCCCGGGAGCAGATCGTGCAGCAGGGGATGCGGCGGATCGCCGAGGGCCTGTGGGTGACGATCTTTCCCGAAGGCACGCGCGTCGCGGTGGGCAAGCGCGGACGCTACGGCATCGGCGGGGGGACTCTCGCCACCCGCACCGGCACGCCGATCCTGCCCATCGCGCACAACGCGGGCGAGTTCTGGGGGCGCTACGCCTTCCGCAAGAACGCGGGCACCGTGCAGGTGGTGATCGGGCCGGTCATCGAGACGCGGGGGCGCGACCCCGTCTCCGTCACCCGCGAGGTCGAGGAGTGGATCGAGGGCCAGATGGCGAAGCTCAATCCCGAGCGCTATGCGGGGTCGTGAGCCTCCCGGGCGCGAGTCGCGCACGCTGCTGCTGCGCGCCGGGCGCGTGGACTACACGCTGGTGCGCCGCCGCGGGCGGCGGGGGGTGGGCCTGAAGGTGGACGGCACGGGCCTCACCGTGAGCGCGCCGCTCACCGTCCCGCTCGCCCGCGTCGAGAAGATGGTGCTCGAGAGCGAGTCGTGGGTCCTCGGCAAGCTCGAGATCTGGCGGCAGCGGCAGGTGCCGGTGCAGCGTTGGGAGGACGGCGCGGCCCTGCCCTGGCTCGGCGGGCACCTCACGCTGCGGCTCGGCGAGGCGCGGCGGGCCGCGGCCGAGCGGGACGGCGCCGAGCTGCGCGTTCGCGTCCCGGCACCGGGCGAGGAGGCCGTCCGGCGCGTCGTGGTGGCGTGGTACCGCCGCGCGGCTCTCGTCCACCTCGCCGAGCGCGCCTTCTTCTTCTCGCGCCTGGCGGGCCTCGTCC